>JASJAY010000067.1 GCA_030066775.1 Planctomycetota bacterium | reverse complement strand
ACGTGGTCGTCCGTGCTGGCGACCTTCCTCGGCGGCATCGCGCTCGGCAACGCATGGGGCGGCCGCCGCGCCGACCGCGCGACGGCGTGGACGCTGCCGATCGTGCTCTTCGCCGCGGCCGCGTGCGTCGCGGTCTCGCCTTGGCTGGATGGGCTGGCGCGCTCGCTCCTCGGCGGTCTCGGCCACGGGCTGCGTGTGCCCGTCACCGTGCTGCTGGTGTTCCTGCCGGCCGCATTCGCGATGGGCCTGCCGGCGCCCTTCTACGGCAAGGCCGTACTGGGTACCGGGCGACCCGCGGGGCGCGCGCTTGGCGAGGTCGCCGCAGCGGGCGCACTCGGGAGCGTCGCCGGCACGTTCCTCACCGGCTTCGCGCTGATCCCGTCCTTCGGCACGCGCACGCTCTTGCTCGTGCTCGCGGGCATCCTCGCGGCGGCCGGTCTCGCCGCGCGTGCGCTGGCGATCCACACGCGCACGGACGGGAACGCGGCGGAGGGCGACCAGACCGCGCTCGCGAGACGCTGGCCCGTGCTCGCCGCGGCGGCGGGCTTCGCGCTGCTGGCGCTCGAGATCGCTGCCGGGCGCGTCGCTGCGATCCATCTCGGTACGTCCGTCTACACGTGGACGGCCGTGATCGGTGTCGTGCTGATCGGGCTCTCCGTCGGCAACGTGGTCGGCGGACGCCTGGCGGATCGCTATCCCGTACGGCCGTTGCTCGGCACGCTCTTCCTGATCGCGTCGGCGACGACGGCGACGGCGCTGTGGACGCCCAACCTGATGGGCCGCGTCGCAGACGGCGGCGGGGCCTGGACGCTGCGCGTGGCGGCGGCGGTGGCCGTCGGCTTCCTGCTCCCCTCCCTGGCGATCGGCACGCTCTCGCCCGTGATCGTGCGCGGCGCGCTCGAGGACCCGAAGACCGACGGTCGCGTGGTCGGGCGCATCTACGCGTGGGGCACGCTCGGCGCGGTGGCCGGCGCCCTGCTCGCGCCGTACGTGCTGATTCCCTGGTTCTCGCTGCCCGTGCTCGTGATCGCGATCGCGTTCGGGCTTGCCGTTGCGGCGATCCCGCTGCGCGGGGCGCTCGAGCTGCCGTGGCTGGTGACGCTCGTCTTGCTCGCATTGCTCGTGCGCTTGCCGATCGACGCATTGCGGACGACAGGCAACCGCCTCGGTCTGCGGGAGGACGTGCCCGGCATCTACGTGGACGACAGCCGCTACTTCCACATCGTCGTCGCGCCGTACGAGCGCCCGGCGGACGCGCCCGCCCGCGCCGGCTCGGACGAGGGCGGCGCCATGCGCTACATGGCGCTGGACCGCCTCGTGCACGGCTTCGTCGATCTCGCGGATCCGCTGTGGCTCGAGTACGAGTACGAGCGCCTGTACGCCGCGATCGTGGAGCGCCTCTGGCCGAGCGACGCGGACCGGCCGATCGCCTGCTGCTTCATCGGCGGCGGGACGTACACGTACCAGCGCCGGCTCCTGGCCCAGCATCCGGCGTCGCTCGCGCTGCACACGATCGAGATCGACCCCGCGGTCACGGAGGCGGCGCGCAATGCGCTGGGCCTCCAGATCGATCCGCGACACCGGATCGTGCACGCGGACGCGCGAACGGAGCTGGCGCGCGACGAGCTCGCGAATCGCTTCGACTTCGTGTTCGGCGACGCGTTCCATGACGTCGGCGTGCCCTGGCACCTGACCACACGTGAGTGCACGGCACTCGTACGCTCACGGCTCCGCAAGGGGACCGGCGTCTACCTCGTCAACATCGTGGACATCTTCGCGTCGGGCCGATTCCTGGGCGCCTTCCTGCGCACGCTGGAGGCGGAGTTCGAGCATGTGGTGGTGCTCTCGATGGGCGAGCGGAAGGACCACGAGCGCCAGACATTCATCCTGGCTGCTTCGGACCTGCCGCTGGCGCTCGACGGGCTCACCGACGACACCGGCGCTCCGCTCGCCGACGTTCACTACGGGCCCGAGGACCTCGCGCTGTTGCGGAAGCGCGCGGGTGTGCCGGTCCTGACGGACGACCACGCGCCCGTGGAGGCCCTGCTCGCGCCCGTGATCGAGAAGCGGCGCATGAGCGACGAACGCTGAGCGCAGAGCGCGCACCCGGGCGCACACGCCCCCAAAATGCGCGCATGCTCGCCTTCGAGGACCTCCCCCAGCTCTCCGACCACGGCTTCGTGCTGATCGTCGTGCTGCTGGTCGTGTTCTGGGTCTACATGAAGGTGAAGCTGTTGCGTGAGCGCCTCGCGCTGCGCGGGCCGGACGAGGAGCCGCCGGCGGCCCCGCGCTGGCAGCACGCGCTGGCGCGCGCATCCTGGACGTTTCCCGTGCTGGGCGTGCTGGCGCTGGCGCTCATCGGCGCGATGCTCGCGTTCGGCGTCACGGCCTAGGTTCTGTTTCGAAACCCTGGCGTTGGCCCGAGGCCGAGCGAGGGGCCGCCTCGCAAGGCGCGCGAAGCAGGCGATATAGGAACGCATCGTCGATGCAGCAGGGCGCGGCGAGGGGGCCCCGCAGCCGGCCGAAGCCAGGCAGGGTTTCGAGACAGAGCCTAAGGGCGCGCCGCTCCCCTACTCGAGCAGGCGCTGCGTCACGACGAGGAAGTCGGCCTCGGTGACGATGCCCATCAGCTTGCCCTCGCGCACGACGGGCAACGCGCTGAAGCCGTGCTCCTGCATGATCTTGATCGCGTCGAGGGTCGACGTGTCGGGCGAGACCGTCACGACGTCGCTCTGCATGATCTCGCCGATGGTGACCGTGCCGGAGCGCTCGACCGACTCGCGCATGGCGCGCACGAGATCCTTCATCGAGAAGATGCCGACGAGGTCGCCGTTCTCGTCCTCGACCGGCACGTGGCGGATCTTCTCCCAGCGCATCATGGCCTCGGCCAGGCTGACCGTGTCGTGCGCCTGCACCGTGACGAGGTCGGTCGTCATGATCTGCCCGACCTTCTGGTAGGCCGCGCGACGCCGCTCGCGGTCGGGCATCTCGGCGGGGCCCCACTCGTGCACGGGCAAGCCCGTTCGCTGGCGCGCGAGGTAGTCGAGCACGACGCTCTGCAGCGCCTCGTCCTTCGGCATGACGTGGCGCAGCTTGTTGAAGCTCGTGAGCATCCAGCGCGAGCCCGTCTGTCCCGACGTCACGCGCTCGCTGACGAGGTCCAGCAGGCGGTTGATCTCGCTTTCCTTCACGCCCTGGCTGCGCAGGCCTTCGGCCGCCAGCGGAAGCGTGAGCAGAACCAGCTCGTCCGCCGGCCGTGAGCGTCCGTCGACCCAGTGGAGCGACGCGCGCAGGCCGTTGGAGGCCGCGTTGTAGAAGTTGGCCTGGACGTCGTGGAAGGGCATGCGCCCGGCGGGATCGCCGTACTGCTCGGCGATGCCGAGCGTGAGCCCGAAGAGGTAGGCCGAGTTGGCGATGCCGTCGACGGCCGTCGGCCCGGCGGGCAGCGGACGGTTCTCGATGCGCAGGTGCGGCTTGCCGTCGGCGACGCCGTAGCAGGGCCGGTTCCAGCGGTAGATCGTGCCGTTGTGCAGCGCCAGAGCGGAGAGCTTGGGGATCTCGCCCCGCGCGAGCATCGCCTGCGGCGTGTCTGCGTCGTCGGGCATCGGCAGCACGACGCGGTAGCGCGCGATGTCCTCGCGGAAGACGTCGAGCACGCCCGTGGTGAGCCACTTGTCGCCGAAGAACACGCGCGGGCGGCTGCCGCGCGAAGCGTGGTGGTCCGTGCGGGTGTCGACGCTCTGGCGGAAGAGCGCGATGCGCGTCTCCTCCCAGAGGCGTGCGCCCAGCAGCAGCGGCGAGTTGCCGGCCGCCGCGAGCACGGGCGCCGAGGCGAGCTGCATCGCGTTGTACATGCGCGCGAACTCGTTCGGCGCGACCTGCAGGTGCAGCTGGAACGAGGTGTTGAACGCCTCCATGAGCACGTTGTCGTGCGTCGCCTGGAGCGAGTCCGTGCCGCGGATCTGGAAGCGGAAGTCGCCGCCGCGCATCGCGACCACGGAGCGGTTCAGGGCCGCGTAGCGCGGCATGGGCGTCATGTAGTCGAGCCCGAGGTGCTCCCAGCCGAGCGTCGGCAGGATGCCGATCGCGACGACGTTCACGCCGCTGCGCTGGGCCGCCCGCCGGATCTCCGCGAGGTGGCGGCGCAGGTCGCTCTCGATCAGGCCGAAGCAGTCGCCCTTGAACTCACGCGGCTTGAGCGCGACCTCGACGTTGTAGAGCGCGAGCTCCGTCTGGTAGACGCTGCCCGGCCCGCCCAGGGCCTCGAGCACCTCCATGGCCCGGGGCGCCGGCCGGCCGTGCTCGTCGATCAGGAAGAACTCCTGCTCCATCCCGATGCGACGGATGTCCGTCTCGAAGAGGTCCTCCTTGAGCATCGTCTCGAGCGCATCCGCGTCCTTGACCAAGCGCTCTTCGAAGGCGGCGAGTTCTTCGGCGCTCCACGTGAGATCGATGTCCTGTCGGCCCATGGCGGCGGATGGTAGCCGGAAGGGGCGCACCGCCACCAGCACGCGCGGATTCGGCCTTCGGGCGCCGCCGCGCGCCTAACACCGCCGAAGCAGGGGCTACTTCCGGCTGGCCTCGGCTGCCCGGCGCGACTTGGGCCAGGCCTCCATCGCCTCGAGCAAGGCGTCCCAGGCCTTGGCGTCCGCTGCGGCGGCTTGGTGGGCCCGGCCGAGCGCCTTCGCAAGCGCGACGCGCATCTGGCTCGGATCCTGGGGCACGCGCTCCGAGGTGCGGACCTCGATCGCCTGGCCGAAGACCGTGCGCACGCACACGCCGGAGAGCGCATTGGGTTCCGCCTCGGCGGTCGCCAGCTCCGCCCAGGCATCCACGAGGGCCGAGAGGGTCGTCAGCGCGCGACGCCAGTCGCTGAAGTGCATGCGCTGGCCGCTGAGCTTCGACGTGAAGTAGTCGCCCCAGGCCTTGGCGCCCTTCGCCAGCGCCTTCAACGCCTCCGCGTCCTTGACCGCCACGAGCGCCTTGGCCGCTTCGACGGCGACCATCGACTGGGCCTTGCTCGCGGGGCGGGCAACGGCCTTGCGCAGCGCAGGCGCGCCCTCGGCGTCGCCGAGCAGGCCGAGCGCACGCGCAGCGTAGGCGTGGGCGTCGAAGGCCAGCTTCTTGTTGGCGAGCACCTTCGCCACGCCGGCCGTTGCGCCCTCGGGGCGCGCTTCGGCGATGGCCGTCACGGCGCGCAGCGCCTTGCCCCCACCGAGGCGCAGGTCGTCCAGCCAGTCGTCCAGCGCCGGCGGCTCGCCGTCGAGCGCGGCCATCGGATCGCCGAGATACGTCTTCTCGAGCTTCGAGACCTTGCCGAGGAACGACGAGCGCGGCCACGCCGTCTTGCGCTTCTTGTCGTAGCGCCGGCGGGGATCGAAGAAGTCGAAGAGCTCCTTGCGCACCGAGGCGGGGAAGCCGTGGCCCGAGTTCGGCAGCTCCGTGTAGATGAAGTCGTGGCCCGTGCCGAGCAGCTGCTTGGCCTTCGCGCGGTCCGAGGACGGCCCGACGACGCCATCGTCGGCGCCGTGGAAGATGAAGACGGGCGTCTTCGTATCGATCAGCGGCTGCACGGTGCCGCCGCCGCCGGCCATCGGCGAGACCGCGGCCAGGTCCGGGGCCAGGCGCGGTCCCAGCGCCCACGCCCCGAAGCCGCCCATCGAGTGCCCCGTCAGGTACACGCGATCGATGTCGACGTTGTAGAGCAGCAGCAGCTCGGTGATCAGGTCGCGCACGAGCTGCTCGTTCTTCTTGTTGCCCCACCCGGCCATGAGCGCGTTGGGGCAGGCGACGATGTAGCCGCGGCGCGCCGCGAGCTCGCGGTAGAAGTTCATCGCCGAGGGACCGCTGCCGACGACCTCGTCCGAGAGCTTCCCGTCGGGGCCGCCGCCGTGCAGACCGATGATCAGCGGCCAGGTGCGCGCAGGCGTGTAGCCGCGCGGGACGTAGAGCGCATACGAGCCGCCCGGCTGCTGGTCCGAGCGCCAGCTGATGGGCACGTGCTCGTGGTAGCCCGTGGGCTGGAGCGCACTGCGCCGATGGCGCTCGAGCTCGTGCGGCTTGGCGGGGAAGCCAAGGGCCTTGAGCTCGGCCGCGAGCGCACCGCGTGCCTCCGCGTCGGCCTCTGCCACGTAGGCCTCGAGCTTCTCGCGAACCGCCGGGTCGAGGGCAGGGTTACCGCGCTTGACCTTGGCCCACTTGGGCTTGCCGCCGATGCCTTTGAGCGCGTCCGCGTGCGTCTCGTCCGCGGCGAGCGCGAGGGCGTAGGCGACGGCGGCCTCCTTCTTGAGCTTGTGCTCCTTGGCGTAGGCGCCGGCGGCGGCAAGGGCGTCAGGGTCCTGCTTCGCCGCGGCGATCTTGCGCCAGATCTCGACCTCGGGGCGCGGCCGCTCCTCGACGCGCTTGACCTCGTCCGGCCCAAAGCGGAAGACGTGCTCCGTGTTGGTGACGCCCGGATTGCGCGAGAAGTAGATGTTGAAGACGACGCCGCCGCCTGGGCGGGAGACGATCGCGCCCTCGAGCTTCTTGCCCTTCTTGGGGACGACGATGTCGGCATCCGCAGCGCCCGAGGCGAGCGCGAGGAGCATCGCGAGCCCGGTGAACCAGGCGGCGGTGACCGGAGCGGGGCGGGAGCCGGGGCGGCGCATGGCGCAAGTGTAGAGGGGGGCGCGGTGCGATCTCGCGGATCCCGTGACGGCGCCTATGCTGGGCGTCGGACGGGTGGAACGAGAGGTGCCTCCGGAGCCATGGCCGAGAGCGACACGACACCCAGCGGGTCCGCCCCGCTTGCGCCGCCCGCGTACATGCGCGTGGCCACGCTCGTCGGTCTGGCGACCCTGCTCCTCGGGCTCTCCGGCCTCTTCTGGCTCGAGCAGCGCCCGCCCACGCCGGCGTTCGTCCGTGTGCACGGCGTGATCGACGAGCTGCGCAAGTGGCCCGACGTCTCGTTCGAGATCGAGGCGACGTGGGAGGACGCGCAGGGCGAGCTACGCGGGGAAGCGGGCACGGAGGGGCGCGAGGCCGACGTGTGGCTGTTCTACGACGCCCCCGCGGCCAAGGAAGTCACGCTGATCATCTACCGCCTCAACGAGGCCGAGCGCCGCGCGGTGGCCAGCAAGACCCGCCGGCTCGAGCGCGGCCGGCTGTTCGAGATCGGGGTGCAGCGCTGAGGCCGACGCCTACGCGGCGAAGCGCCGGCGATCGATCCGCTCGAGCGCCGAGCGCGCAGCGCCGGCGACGTTCCGGTCGCGTGAGCCGAGCGCCCCGCGCAACACCTGGGCGGCCCGGTCGCCGCCGATGCGGCCCAGGAGCCACGCCGCGGCCATGCGCATCGTGGGGCCGTGGCTGGACGTCTCGAGCGTGTCGCCGAGCAGCGGGATGGCGCGCGTCCCCATCCGCTCCAACAGGATGAATACCTCGTGGCCCTCGGGTGGCTGCGCGGCGCCGAGACCTCCTTCCGTGCTCCAAAGAAGTGAGAGCAGCACCGCGTCATGCGGCGGGACGGTGGTCATCGGATCATCCCCTGTGATGTGGTTCGTACTCCTCCATCGGCTACGGCGTCGAATTGCTGTCGCACATTCGGGCAGTCGTTCAGCGATTCGAAGATCCGGGCGGAACGGGGGGAAAAGGCGGTTTCCCCGCGCCATCCCGTACGCTGCCGCGCCATGGCCATCGCGCCCGTCCTCGCCGTCGCGCCGTTCCCCTACGCGGGGGAAGTTGCCGCGGCGCTGTCCGCGCTCTTGTGGGCGTCCTCGGGCGTGGTCTTCGCGCGCATCCATCCGCCCGTGTCGGCGTTCGCCATCAACCTCGGCAAGAACGTCACGTCCTGCGTGTGCTTCGTGCTGCTCGTCTGGATCCTGACGGGCGCGCCGTTGCCGGTCGGCCTGCCGCGCGAGCCGCTCCTGTGGTTCATCGCGTCGGGCGTGCTCGGCCTCGCGATCTGCGACACGTTCCTGATGCGCAGCCTGCTGGCCATCGGGCCGCAGCGCATGAGCCTGATCTTCACGATGTACCCCGTCATCGTGGCCATCGGCGCGATCCTGCCGCCCTTCCGCGAGCATCCGGGCACGTTCGCCTGGGCCGGCATGGGGCTCTGCCTCGGCGGGATCGTGCTGGCCGTGCTCGAGGAGCCGAAGGACGCGCGCCACCGGACGCACTACGCCCGCGGCGTGCGCGACGCCGTGATCGCGGCGCTCTGCCAGGCGGCCGCGATCCTCACGGCGCGTCACGGACTGAACCTGGCGGACATCCCCGGTGAGGAGGGCGCCGCGGTGCGCATGATCGCGGGCACGCTCGGGCTCGTCGTGATCGGGTTGCCGGCCATGCGCGTCGTCACGTGGAGCAAGGAGGTGATCCAGCGCCACGTCGGCTTCCGGGTGGCGGGCGCCGCCTTCTTCGGCACGTTCCTCGGCATCTGGCTGAACCAGCTCGGACTCAAGTGGGCCGAGCACACGGGCGTCGCCACGGTGCTGAACTCGCTGATGCCCGTCTACCTGATTCCGCTCTCGGCGCTCTTCCTCGGCGCACGCATCACCCGCCGCGGACTGACGGCGACGATGGTGACGATCGCGGGCGTCGTCGTGATGACGCTGCTCAGCTGAGCGTGCGCGTCACGGCGCGTCAGGGCCGTCCATGCGCCGCCGTAGCTCGACCAAGCGCTCGCCGAGCTCTTCCTTCCACTTCGGCGCCTTGCGCTCGAGCTTGGCGACGGCGCCCTCGGCGCTCGCCGCGAGCGAGATCCCGAAGCGATCGCAGACCTCGGCCAGCGCGACCAGCACGTCGCCGATCTCGTCCTGGAGCGCGGCGTCGTCGTGCTTGCCGTAGTACTCGCGGTCCAGGATGCAGCGCATGACCTCGCCGCACTCCTCGGCGAGCGCCAGGGCCGCCCCCACCCGCGGATGCTCGATGCCCGTGGTCAGTCGCCGGATCTCGGCCTGCAGCTCGTCGAGGGTCACGTGGGGCTCCGTTCGGGGTTCGGTCGAGGCGCTCGGAGGGCGTCGAAGGAAAGCACGTCGGCGCCCAGCTGGGCGAGCGCCTCGGCCAGGGGGGGATCGAGGATCGCCTGCGCGTCCGACGCCCGGTCGAGCGTGCCGCTCTCGCCGGCGGGGACCGCCCCAGCGCCGAGGGCAGGATGGGCGATCACCTCCAAGGTGCGGCCGCGGACCCAGGCGGGCAGACGGCCGGCGCGCACCCAGCGGCGCGCCTCGGCGACGTCCACGTACCCGTCGGGTGCGGCCAGGCCGTGGAGACGCTCCTGGCCGGCGGAGAAGGTGGCGAGCCCGCGCAGCACCAAGCGCTTGGCCCCTTCCACGAGGCCGCGGTCGAAGACCGGCCCGCACGGGGAAAGCGAACGCACCGCCGGGATGCGCGCGGCGCGCACCGCCGCGAGCGCACGGCGACGGGTCCACGGCAAGCACCAGGCGTGGCGATGCGCGTCCACGTGCGTGAGCCGTGTGCGATGCGCGCCGAGCGCGTCGAGCTGCCGCGTGAGCTCGACCCCGGGCTGCGTCGCGCGGCCGAGCACGGAGAGCGCGGCATATCGCAGCAGCGAGCGACCGCGCAAGAGATCGAGGTGCAGGCCGACGTCGGCGCCGGGCGCGCGGGACGTCAGCGCGTCGAGGCCGGCGCGCGCGGCGTCCCCGCAGGCAAGCACCGAGACGGAGCAGAGCCCCCCCGCTTCCAGGCCCGCGACAAGCCCGTCGTTCACGTCCTCGCTCAGGCCCAGGTCGTCGCCGCTCACCAGCAGCTGGGTCCGCCGCGTCCGTCGCGTGTCGCGCGGCGTGTGCGCCCGCGCGTAGTGTCCGAGCCAGCGATGGCGCACGAAGATGCGCACGGTGTCGACGGCGGCGAGCAACGCGCCGCGCCACCCGACGCGCGACGCGCGCGCCGCGGGCTCGAGGCGCACGGGCACGCTGACGAAGCCGTGGCCGGTCTCGAGGGCGAGCAGCACGAACTCGAGATCCCAGGCGAAGCGGCGGCAGCGGAGATGCGGCACGAGCCGCCGTGCGACTGGCGCGCGGATCGCCTTGAGCCCCGTCTGTGTGTCGCGCAAGGGCAGACGGAAGAGCAGCGCCGTGACGCCCTGGTAGAGCCGGGAGAGCACGCGGCGGTAGAGCGGCCACGCGTCGTCCTGTGCCGCGCCGTACTTGGTGCCGAGGGCCAGGTCGACGTCGTCGGCTTCGAGCCGCGTCAGCAGCGGATCGATCTCCTCAGGCGGGATCTCGAGGTCCGCATCGAGCAGCACGATGAAAGCGCCGCGGGCCGCCAGGACGCCGTGCTCCAGCGCCCGGCCCTTGCCGCGGTTCTTCTCGCGGCGGATCACGCGCAGCGCCGCGTGGTGGATCGCCTCCGCCGCCGCGGCGGTGCCGTCGCGGCTGCCGTCGTCGACCACGATGACCTCGAAGGTCCGCGGGGACGCCTCGAGGCAGGCGAGCAGGCGCTCGAGGTTCGCCGCGATGTGGTCGGCCTCGTCGAAGGCCGGCACGACGACGCTCAGCTCGGGCGCCGCCGGCGCCGCGGCGCTCATGCCGACGGCTCCGCCGGCCGCTCATAGCCGACGAGCCGGCTGGGCCCCGGCGGCACGGGCTCGAACCGCCACTCGCGGCGCGCGGACCAGCCCAGGCCCTGCGCCACGGCGTCGCCTTCGGTGAGCTCGGCTGCCGGCGTGTTCGTCGCCTTCCAGTGGAGTACCCGCCCACCCGGTGCGAGCAGCGGCGCGGCCAGGCGGTTGACGTCGGCGAGCGAGCCCACGCCGCGCGCCGTGATGAGGTCGACGCGCTCGCGCAGCGCCGGCCGGTGGGCGGCCGTCTCGCGCACGTCCTCAGCAAAGACCTCGGCGTTCCCGATCCCGACGGACGCGAGGCAGCGCTCGATCGCCGCAGCCTTCTTCTTCCGCCGCTCGACGAGCAGCACGCGGGCATCGGGCCAGGCCACGGCCGCGACCACGCCCGGGAAGCCGTTGCCGCTGCCGATGTCGAGCACGGTCGCGGGCGGCGTGCTCCGCTCCCATCCCCCGAGCAGCGCATACGAGGGCGTCACGAGCGCGCGACGTGCGGTCTCGACGTCGTCCGCGCGGATCCCGGTCAGGTTCACGCGCCGGCTCGCGTCGAGCACGGCACACAGGTACGCGTCGAGCCGGGCGCGAACGTCATCGCTGACGGGCGTCGTGTTCGGGGGACCGGGGTCGGGCGCCATGGCGCGCGATGCTATCCGGGACGCACCGAGGTCCGCTCGCGCGGGACCCCCTGGAAAGAAGAATGCCCGCGCCGGAGACCGGCGCGGGCGGGAGGGTCTGGCTCGATGCAGGTGGGTAGGGAGGGAGGGAGGTGAGCCAGATGAAACTGTTGGTGGTGGGATCAGCTGCCGGTGGCGCGCTGTGCCTCCGCTTGGCGCTTCGCCTCGCGCTCGCGTCGGAGCGCGACGCCGCGCAAGGCGGCCTGGCGTGCGATCTCGCGGAGCTCGGCCTGGCGGACGACGCGGTAGTCACGCAGGTCCCGCGCCTGGGCCCAGACGTCGTTCTCGGACTCGATGCCGTCGAGGCTCGGGACCTCGGGCGACGGGAGGGGCACGTTGTGGCCGGCCGCCGCGGCTTCGAGGGCCAGCACCGTGCGCAGCTCGTCGAGGACGAGGTCGTTGCCGCTCCACAGGGCGATCCAGCCGCCGCCGGGCAGGGCGCGCTGTACGACGCAGACGCGGAAGCCCGGGGTGTCGGCCAGGAGGAAGCGGTAGCCGTCGAGCTCGGTGGGAAGGGGCAGGAGGGTGGTCTTGCCGAGACGGGAGGGGATGCGCGGACGCGTGCCCCCATGGAAGCCGAAGGTCTGGGCGGCGGTGGCCAGCTCGCGCAGGCCGCGCGCACGACCGGGCAGGTCTTCGGGATTGGGGAGGGTGAGGAAGATCGAGCCGCCCTGGCGCTCGTCCTTGACGGTCTCCTCGACATCGATCTCCGCCGCGCGGATCTCACGCGGATCGAGGACCAGGAGGGTGCCCTCGGGGAGGGCCGTGGGGCTGAGGGCGTCCTCGACGGGGCGCGGCGAGCGCAGCGTGTCGGGGGCCTCGATGCCGAGCTGGGCGAGGGCGCGCTCGACGGCGTCGAAGGCGCGATCCAGGATCGGGAAGGGGCGCGCACGGTTGTCGTAGCGGCGCAGCACTCGGGAGAGCTCGGAACCGCGAAGCGGGCGAATCATGAAGCGGCGTCCTATCTGGGGGCGTCGGGCATGTGGACGGTCGGCCGGGTCCGGGTCGTCCGGGCTCAACGGTCTCTACGTGTTCAGACGTTGCAGGGTTGGCTTCGATCCACGGGAAGTTGGCCGTGACCCTGACAAGGTGGCATGCCGACGTCTCGGAATGCCACTCAACTCGTTTCATATAAACGAGTTAAGTCCCATGTAAGACTTCCGCAAACATTGCCCCGGACCGGGGCTTCGTAACCGATTGGTGAGGTTTCGGGCCCCTGGGGCGCCCCGCTAGGCGAGGCGCTCCTGGACCGCCTTGACGATCAGCGGCCAGGTGACGGTGGCGTCGGCCAGGACCTCGGCGTAGCGCCCGCCCTCGGTCGGGTGGACGAACTTGCCCCACGAGACGCCCTCGGAGTAGGTGCAGCCCGACAGACCGCCCCAGTGGACGGGCTCGGGGCAGAGCCGCACGCCGTACTGGAAGCGGCGGATCGGGTAGGGCTTCTGGAGGCGCACGCGCACGATCTCGAGGTACGGCGGCGCCTGCTGGGCCCAGTTGCGCGGCACCCCGCCCCCCACCGTGAAGATCCCGAGCGTCTTCGAGGCGAGGATCTGGTCGGTGTACTGCTCGAGGTCCTTGAAGCCGTCGTAGACGGGCGGCAGGGTGCCGGCGTCGCGGCAGCGCAGGGTGTGGATGTGCACGTCGAGCCCGAGCTCGGAGTCGGTGAACGCCGGCACGTAGACCGGCACGTCCTGCTCGTAGGCGGAGCGGAGGATGCCGCGCCCCTCGGTGTTCTGCTGCAGCCACTTGCCGAGGTCCCGGTGCAGATCGGCGCTCGAGTACTGCTGCCCCGGCTGCATGGCGTCCATGACCTCGTGCACGACGTGCTCCACGTCGTCGAGGGACTGCTCCAGCTCGAGCGTGTCGTAGACCCGGTCGTAGCCCTTGTCGTAGAGCTCCTTGTCATCCATCGACGGGTCGTACTTGAAGTGCGTGCGCCCGGTCGCCTCGACGAAGCCGTGCGCCATGAGCGCGCCGGTGGAGACGATCGACTGGACCCAGCCGGCGTCGATCATGTCGCACACGACGAGACCGAGCTTCGCGATCGTCATCGCACCCGAGAGCGTCATCACGACGGTGCAGTCGGGATCCTTGACCATCGCCTCGAGGATGTCCGCCGCCTCGCCGAGCTGACGCCCCGCGAAGGCCGTCTGCGCCATGCCGCGCACGAGGTCGTCGGCCGAGCCCACCTGCGCGAGATCGAGGGGCGCGAGCGGCTCGAGCCCGTCCGAGACACCGTCGCGCAGCTCGCGGATCTCCTCGATCGGTCCCTCGGGGTTCGCACGCCCTTCGCAGTCCGCCATGCCAGCTCGCTCCTGGATCGGTTAACGGTTCCCGACCCGGTTCTATCACTTCGGGTCGGATCGCTGTAGACGTGCAGCATGGCTCGACGCGTCCGGCTGCTGGTGGATCTCGGCGCAACGTGGCTGCGGGCCGAGCTGATCGACGACGCCGGGACCGTGATCGTCTCGGAACGCATGCGCAGCGGCGGTGTGGCCGAGATCCTGGACCACCTCCGCGGGCTGCTGCTGGAGAACGAGCTCACCCCGGCCGTCTCGGTGCTCGGCGTGCCCGGGCGCGTGATCGACCCTGGGGGCGTCGCCCAGCTGACCTACCTCGGCGAGGCGGGCGAGATCGACTTCCGCGAGGTGCTCGGCGACGCGCCCGGCGGCGTGCACGTCGTGAACGACCTGGCGGCAGGCGTCCGGGGAATCGAGACGCTCGCGGCCGACGCGCTGCGCCTCGTTCAGGGACCGCGCACGATCGACCCCGCTGGGCTCGACGCATTCGCGCTCTTGATGCCGGGCACGGGCCTCGGGGTGGGTCTCGGCGGGGCGCGCCTACGCGACGCCGCCTCCGAGGCGGGCAACGCCCTCGCGGCCATCGACTTCAAGGACGACGACGAGGTCGCGGCCGCGTTCGCGCTGCGCGCGACGGAAGCCCCCTTGAGCTACGAGGATCTGACCCGCGCCGGCGCGCTCGAGACGATCGCCGGGGCCCTCGCGGACCCGGCCTCGAGCGAGGCCGAGGCGTTTCTCGCGGCCGTCGCGGAGGCGCCGCTCCATCGACGCCCGTACCTCCTGCTCGAGTCCGCGCCCCCCTACGCGGGCGTCGGGCGCGCGCTGCGCGTCCAAGCGCGCCTGCTTGCGCGCGCGGCCCAGACCGTCGCCCTCACCGTCCTGCCGGACGCCGTGTTCGTCGGGGGCAACTACCTGACCGCGGCGTGGACGTACATGGAGCGTCCCTTCCGCGAAGCGTTCCGCCGCGGCGCCGCGCACGAGGCCTATCTCGCGTCCGTGCCCGTCTGGTACACCGACGCCGCCGACCTCAACCTGCGCGGCCTCCGCGCCCTCTCACACACCCTCTAAACGTGCCGCGCTGGTACCGGGCGCGGTCAGAGGTCCTTGGTGCTGGCGATGACCGTGGAGGTGTGTTGGGTGACGCGGCCGGCGGAAGCCTGGACCTCGACGACGAGGTGCATCCACACCTTCCGCGAGCCGGACGCGCCGACGATCTTCACCTCGAAGCCGTCCGGGTCCCACGCGTCGACCGTGAAGATCTTGCGCTTGTGGTAGACGCCGCCGTCGGTCGGGCCGAGCTGCACGTTGGCGTACACAAGACGGCCGCGATCCGAGAGGTTCTGGTCCTCGTCGATCGTCGGATCGGCGACCGGCGTGGCGGCGATGTTGCCGAGCGTGTCCATGGCGTAGAACGCATCGGCCACGGCCCCGTTGGGGTCCCAGGCCATGTCGTAGCCAAAGCGGTCGTAGAGGTCCTTGACCACGTTGGCGCGCTCCGTCGCGTTGGAGACCGCGAGGATCTGGCTCTGGCTGGGATACGCCACGCTGCGCCACACCACGAGGTCCTTGGCCACCTCACGCGGCTCGACCTGCACGACGAAGCGCGAGGTCACGCGCGGGTAGATGCAGATGAACCGGTAGGTGTCGATGTGCCGGATCTTGCCCGTGGCGGGGTCTGCGACGGCGGGTGCCGCATCCGCTTCGCGCACGAAGAGGAGCATGTTGCCGGTCCGCGGATCCATCGAGAGATCCGGTCCCAGCCCGTTGACCTCGTCGAAGGTGGGCAGCCGGGCGTTCGGATCGAGCGGATCCCGCGTGAGGTCCAGCGCATCGAGATACGCGTTGCCGTTGACGTCGTTGCCGAAGAGCTTGCGCGATGCGCTCACCGCCTCGCGGATCTCGTAGGCCAGGTTCTGGCCGCGCTCGGTGGATCGGCGGACGGCGTCGAGCATCTGCTCGGCCTCTCGCGTGCTCGCCAACGTGCGCTCCACCACGAGCGCCATCAGCGAGACGATCACCAGCGAGATCGCGATCTCGACGAACGTGAAGCCGCGCTCCCTCGCACGCGCCTTCGCCGCTTTAGCGGTTGACATAGATCTTCTCCATGTGCTGCACGTAGTGCAACGACTCGGTGTTCCGGTAGCCCTCGATCCGGATCAGGTAGGAGCCTTCGGGGAAGCCCGCCGCCGGCGTGCTCCAGATCCACGACTCGTCGCCGCCGTTGTTACCGTCGGCCACGGTCTTCGCGGGATCCGGACCCGTGCCTTCGATCCACGGCATCTCACCGGGCGTCGCCTCGGTGTTGTCGGTCATGTGCCGCCAGCTCTTGCCGCCGTCCGTGCTGTACATGAGCACGTAGGTGAGGTTCGTCTCGTCCTCGGCGAAGGTGTCGGCGAACGACTCCGTGTAGTTCAGGCCGTCCCAGCGCTTCCACTCCGTGCTCCAGCGCACGACGATCGAGACCGGATCCTCCAGCTCGGTGATGAGCGTGGGGCTCTGGATCTGCAGTCGCGGCAGCTGCACGATGCGGTTGTCGCCGCCGGGCACGCCGGCTGCGAAGAAGCTGTGGATCAGCGAGAGCATGCTGTAGCGCGCAATGAACGCCGAGCCGCTCTCCGTCGTGCGGTCGATGCCGTTGACCACGATGAAGCCGCCGCGCGGGTTGGCGCCGGGCTCCTGCAGTCGCACCAGACCGCTACCGGTCTGACCGTTGTTGTGGTTGTAGTAGCGCCGGACCATCTGCGCCTGGAAGCGCGGGTACTCGCTCGTGTAGCCGAACTCGTCACCGACGCCGCCGCTCCCGCTCGTCGCGAGGCCGAACGGACGGCTGATGTCGGTCGTGGTCGGCAGCGGGAAGTTGTAGTTCGCCGCCAGCTGCGGACCGTCCTCGGTGAGCGAGCCCGTCTGACCGCTCTGGAACTGGTGGTGGAAGGTGCTGCTCGAGCTTCCGATGTTGAAGACCGAGGTACAGCCCTCCGCCGCCAGGCGGCAGTAGGCGTTGCGCAGCCGCGTGCCGGCCGGCTGCTGGTTCGAGGTCACGTCCCCACGACGGAACTGGTGGTACTCGAGCGCCGAGCTGCCCGTGTTGGCCCGCAGGTTGCCCCACTGGCTCCACTGGCCGGCGTAGGCGCCGTCCTGCCACAGCTCGCCGATCCAGGGCTTGGACCACCAGTAGCCGCCGGCGCGGATGCCGCTGCCCGAGCCGTTGTTGCTGCGGACGTACTTGAGGCTGCCGCGGATCGACGAGGTACCGATCGAGCTCGTGATCGAGTTCTCGTACACGTCCCCGGACAGGCCGAAGGGCTTGCCGTCCACGGGAATCGAGGTCGGGAACCCGTTGGCGGAGTCGTAGCCGATGTCGCCACCGATCGACAGGTAGTAGTACGAGAAGCCGGTCAGCGTGGTGTAGACCGCTTCCATGCGGGCCACCGCCGTACGCAGCCAGGAGAGGATGCGCGGCACGTCATGGCCACCGCCGCGGGCGCCGCGCCAGCAGGCACGCAGTCGACCGGTGTCGAATGCCATCCACTGGCTGCGCTGGTCACCGTTGGTGTTGAAGTTGTCGAAGTACCAGTTGTAGCCGTGCGCGTGCGAGGACCCGTTGCGGTCCGTGTCCGCGTACGGACTGTGGCGCGGGTCGCCGATGAACTGGTAGCGCTCGCTGAACGGGACATCGTTCGCGTCGTTGTAGAAGTACGCGTACGTGCGCGACAGGTTCGGCGGCAGGTTGCGCGTGGGCCACATCGTGCCGGTCGTCAGGTCGTCGTCGATGCGCGTCTCGACCTGGATGATCCGGTCCGCCGCGTCGCCGTCACCGAGTCCGCCCGCACTCTCGAAGGCCGTACGCACCGCCGCGAGCGGCAGCTCGACCGTCCAGCGCGCCGTGTTCTTCGGGTAGTTGCCGCTGCTGTTCAGGTTGCGGCCGAAGCGGTCGGCGGCACCCGAGGAGCTGGGCGTCGGGCAGGGCACATACTCGAGGTCGTACAGGCGCCAGGTGCTGTTCACGCCGCGGTTCGACACGTAGGGCGTCTCGAGCGGGGTGCCGAACAGGCGCACGATGGTGCGATCGCCGGTCGCGTCGTAGGCGACCTTGTAGTGCATCTCGCCGCGCTCCCAGCCGCCGTTGCGCACGCCGTTCTGGTTGTAGTCCGTGAACGGCTCGGGGCCGTCCCAGGCCTGATCGCCGTCGAGGTCGAGGAACGGCTCGCCGTAGGAGGCGATGTAGGCCGCCTCGGCCACGGGGCCGATGTTGTCCGTCGCCGGGTCCCAGGCGCGCCAAGGCGAGACGGGGATCAGCGGACCGTCGCGCACGCCGTTGTTGTTGGCGTCGTAGTACGGCTCGCCGGCATCCCACTGGTTGTCGCCGTCGGTGTCCGTGTAGGGCTCCTCGGGGGCGTCCAGGTCCCAGATGCTGTTGATCTTGCTCTCGGTGAGCACCTCGGTCACGGCGCTGAAGCTGCCGTCGCCGTCGCGCTCGGCGTGCGGCTCGCCGGCATCACGCGTGCCGTTGCCGTTCTTGTCGAAGTAGCTCTCCGCGATCTGGCGGATGCCGTCGGTGTTCAGGTCGTTGAACGCCTCCGGGTACGAGCGCGCGTTCGCGAAGGGCGAATAGCCGTCCGGGTTGCTGTCGCCGTCGGCGTCGATGCCGCCGGGCAGGCGCTGGATGATGATCGACGGGCCGGCGGCCGCGTTGGGCGCCTGGCTGAAGTCGCCGCCCGGGATCACCATGCTGATCGGAATGCTGCGATCGTCGTACGACCCGTTGTTGTTCCAGTCGACGTAGGGCTCGGCGCCGTCCCGCACGCCGTTGCGGTTGAGATCCGTGTAGGGCTCGCGCTGCGTCATCAGCGGCACGTGGCCGGTCGGGAACTCGGTCTTGTAGCCGTACACGCGGAAGCGCGGCGCGACGCTCGACGCATCATTGCCGGCCACGCGCGCGGGGCGCAGATGCTCGGGGTGCGCGACGACGCGCCAGCCCGGGTGTGCGATCGGGCTCTTGGCCGCATCGCTGTAGTTGCGCACGGCGGGCATCGGCAGGAGCTCACCGTGGAGGTTGATCAGGATCGCGTTGTGGTAGCGATCCGGGTCCGCGACCATGCGGTCGAGCAGGAGACGCCACGTCGGGGTGTCGTCCGTCTCGAGATTGGCCGCGATGCGGGCCTGGAAACGCGCCTCGGCGTCCGGATAGCGCATGCAGTGGTTGTGCATGTCGGCGATGGCGTACGGGACCGGGTTGTTGATGTCCCAGATGTTGTTGCCGTTCACGTCGATGTACGGCTCGCCCGGGTCGCGCTCGCCGTTGCTGTTGCTGTCCGTGTACGGCTCCGTGGCAAGCAGGTCGTTGTTGAACTGCGGCGTCATCTCACCGTCGAGGTTGACGCGGCCCTGCATGCGCTCCGCCACGTAGTAGCGCTGCGCCGCCTGCCCGCTGGGCATGCGGCCCGGGTAGAAGTAGGCCCAGGGCAGGTTCGCGCGGCTGTCGCGCGTCTCGTTCGTGTAGGGCGCGTACTCCTCGTCGCGGCCGTAGCCGGACTTCGAGATCCAGTGCGTGCGGAACTTCAGACCCGGGTTGCGAGACTCGAGGTCGGTGAGCGTGGCCTCGATGAACGGCTGGATCGCGTCCATGTAGACCCACCAGCCCGGCACGTTCTCGAGGGCCAGCAGGTAGATGTCGTAGACCTGGGTCGTGGGGAAGGCGTCACCGATGGTCCGAATGACCGACGAGACCTCCGCCATCTGCTCACCCGGGTAGACGTCTCCTTCCCGCATGCGGAACATGCGCACCGTACAGATGCGCAGATCGCGCGTGTCCACGCCCGGGAAGCGACGCACGGTGATGCGCCTGAGCCATCGCCACTCCGACCCGTCCTGGATGTTGGAGGACACGGGGTGTTCCGGCGGCAGGTAGGCACCGGGGTCGCTGGGATCGGGCTGGATCGTCAGCGACGCGTTCACGCCGAGACCGTCGTCGAAGCCGTCGAGGTCGGCCGCAACCTCACCCTCACCGCCTTCGACGTAGGCGCGCAGCTCGGCGAGCACCGAGAGCGCCTTCTGGCGTGCGTAGACCTTGTCCTTCGCCCAGCTCGCGTGCTGCGTGCCGCGGGTGACGTAGGCCACGCCGGCCATCGCCGCAAGCGCTACGAGGGCGCCCGAGATGAGGATCTCGACCAGAGAGAAACCGCGCTGAGATCGCATGCGTCTCAACCTCCTGTGTCCGTCTACGACTCGCTATCCGGGACGTAGACGGCCTTGGTGTGTCGGTATTGGCCCATCAGGAACAGCAGCTCGCCGATGATGCCGTCGTCATAGTTCATTTCCGCGTAGTCGCCGCCGACGCCGCGCACGTCGACAGTGCCCTGGGCGACGACGACGCCGCGCAGGTAGGAAGGGGCGCGGACCGTGAGGTTGCCGCCCACCCAGAGAAGTCCGCCGAAGAAGGAGTTCGAGCCGCTCTCGATCGTGCAGTTGCCGAGCACGACCACGATGCCCGTGCCGCGCAGCGGGTTGCTCGCATCGAACGTCGCGTTGCCGTCGATGACGTTCAGCGTCATGTCGCCGATCGGCGACCCGATCGCCTCCACACTCGTCGTCGAGACGTCGGCCATCGAGCGGAGCTCGGTGAGGGAGACGCCGAACACGGCTTCCAACGACGTGTCGTAGCTCGGCTGCGCCGTCGTCGCGGGCGAACCCGTGACCTCGCTCCCGGACGCCATCGAGGGCGAGCCGCTGGCGCTCGCGAAGGCCACACCCGAGCCCGTGCCGCCGGTGATGCGCGAGCGGTTGCCGATCGTCACGCTCGAGCCCTGGTCGGCGCAGAGCGCAGCGGCCGCCGGCGGCGTCAGCGTGAGCCGGCGGATCTCGCTGGCCACGCGGAACGTCGCGAGGCGGTCATTGGGCGAGACGCCCAGCGGC
This sequence comes from Planctomycetota bacterium, assembly GCA_030066775.1. Classification (GTDB taxonomy): domain Bacteria; phylum Planctomycetota; class PLA2; order PLA2; family JAEUHO01; genus JASJAY01. Next base: position 27,007 of record JASJAY010000067.1, on the reverse strand, counting down.
GTCGCGAGGTCCTGACGCCGGTAGAGGAAGCCGTGGCTCTCGATCAGCCAGACGCCGCCGCTGCCCGCCAGACCGCGCTCGAGTGAGACGTCGCGCGTCTCGCGCATCCCGTCCCACTGGCCGTTGCCGTCCTGGTCGGTGAAGGCCTCGCCCTCGTCGTAGTACCCGTTGCCGTTGGCGTCGGTATACGGCTCGGCGACCTTGGTGAGACGCACCTCGTACCGGCCCCACAGGCTCGGCGAGATCTCGTACTCGCGCACGAGGCCGATCGCCGGATCATCGGTCTCGTTGACCGGCGGGGTAGCCGCCAGGTCCAGGGCCGGCGTGAAGGCAGTGACCGGCTGGACCGTCTGCCGACGGAACCAGGCGAAGGCATCGACGACGCCCGCGACCGCAACGGCACGCGCCTGGCCGGCGACCGAGTGCTCGACACGCGTCATGCGGTTGAGCGCCTGCTGCCGCTGCGTCCCGGCCACGATGAGGCCGGCGACGAGGAGCATCACGAATGCAGCCCAGACCATCAGCACGCCGCGCTCGGCCTGCGGGGAGACCACTGGCCGGTGCCTCACAGGCACGGCGGGGTCTCGGGTGCTGACGTGTGTCTCGGTTCGCTGCATGGAGGGGTCCCGCGTGCGTCCACGCACACCCCGTGGTCTCGAATGCCCCGCCTATCCGTCGACAGGCGAGACTCCGAACCGCTATCGGCCGGATCGCGGGGCGGGTATGAACGGTTCCCTACGTCGCCCCGGGCGATCCGGGCGAGCACATGTCGGGTTCCCGCGACATCCCGCGTTGCCGAATGCCCCCGCCCATTGCAGGGGCGGGAGCTCGGCCTGGATGTTGGCCTACTGATAGGCGTCGATGGCGTCGATGGCCTGGCGGAACTTGTTGGCCGAGCCCTTGTAGTCGGACATGGCACCGGTGACGTTCCCGCCGTCCATCCGGTCGCGGGCGCGGTCCATCTTGGACACGGCCGTGTTGTAGCGGTCCGTGGCGATCGCGAGGTCCTCGGAGGGAGCCGTCGAGTCCTCGATCATGGTGTTGACCATGTCGCGGATCTGCGGGAACAGGGTGTCATCCCCGTTGTGCAGCTCGTTGGAGAACGCAGCCGGGTCGAGGCCGTTCTCGATCGCGTCCGTGAGCTTGACGATCGCCTGCTTGACGGCGCCGACGGCACCCAACGCGTTCGGCGGATCCTGCGCCATGCGGACCTTGGCCAGCTCGAGCTTGTCGAGCGCCTCGAGGGTCAGTCCGGACGCGTCCGCGTTCGGGTTGTTGTTGAGGAAGTCCTCGAGCGCATCGATGAGCCCTTGGGGGTCGAAGCCGGTCGGGGTCGGCTCGGGATCGGGCTCGGTGCCGCCACCGGTCTCGCCGCCGCCGCCGGTCTCGCCACCGCCGCCGGTCTCACCGCCGCCGCCAGTCTCGCCGCCACCGCCGGTTTCGCCGCCGCCACCGCCGGTGCCGGCGCTCATCGCCGCGGCGTAGCCGCTACCGAGACGACGCTTGGAGAGGTGCAGCTCGGTCGGCCGGCCGTCGGAGAGGCGCGGTGCGGGCACGTAGGGCGCCTTGCTGTAGCGGTACTGGCCCATCTGGGTCAGCAGGTCGCTGACCATGCCGTCGTCGTGCTCGACCTCGCAGTAGTCACCACCGGTGCCGGTGATGTCGACATCGCCGCCCACGATGATCGTGCCGCGGATGTATGCGGGCGCGCGGGCGTTGAGGTCGCCAGAGACGTAGAGCAGACCATTGAAGAAGGAGTTGGAGCCGGGCTCGATGGTGCAGTTGCCCTCGACCACGACGACGCCCAGGCCCTTGAGCGGGCGCTGGCTGTTGAACACCACGTCACCCGTGACCACGACGAGCGAGTAGTCGGCGATCTTGCTCGGCACGCCGACGACGGGGTCGCTCGTGCTGATGTCGGCCATCGACTTCAGCTCGGTCCAGCTGACACCGAAGATCTGGTCCACGCTGCTGTCGTAGTCCGGCACCGACGTGGTGCCGGCCAGGATCTCGGCGCCGCCCAGCTGGGCGGAACCCGTGCCACTGCCCCACGCCACGGCGGTCGCCGGCGCGCGGATGCGCGCGCGCGTGCCGATGTCGACGCGGCTTGCCTGGGCTGCGCAGATCGCCGCCTCGGCGGGCGGCTTGATCGTCAGGCGGCGGACCTCGGTAGCCATCGTAGCGGTCGCGACGCGCACGTTCGGACCGCTGCCGAGCGGCAGGTCGCCGCGCGGACGCTTGAAGATCGTGGCCTTGCTCTCGAGCAGCCACACGGCACCGCCTCCAGGCAGACCGCGCTCGGTCGTGACGTCGCGCGTGTGCCGGCCAGGCGTCCAACGGCCATCGCCATTCGCGTCGGTGAAGCCATCACCGGCATCGAAGTAGCCGTTGCCGTTGCTGTCGACATACGGCTCGGCCGGGATGCCCTTGAGGACCTCGTAGCGACCCCAGAGACCGGGTGAGATCTCGAAGGTACGCACGAGCCCCTTATCGGGATCGTCGGTCTCGTTGATCGTCGTCGCCGCCTGCAGGTCGAGCCGCGGGGCGAAGACCTCGACCGGCTGCTCGGTCTGGCGGCGCATCCACGCGAAGGCGTCCACGAGCCCGGCCTGGGCGACCTCGGTCGCCTGGCCCTGGGCGGAGAACTCCGCGCGGGTCATGTCGTCGACGGCCTTCAGGTCGTCGGTGCCGGCCATGATGACACCGGCGATGAACATGATCGTGAGCGAGGCCCAGAGCAGGACCACGCCGGCCTCGCGGGCGGGACGATGCCCACCCCGTACGCGCCTCGCGCGTCGGCTGGAAGAGTGTCGGAACACGGGCGACCCCCCTGGGTCTTGCACCACCACGGCGTCCCACACGTCGCTCTGCGCGGCTCCTATCGGACCAAACCGCCCACGAACCTGAAGCGCTTCGAGGCGCTGTAGCGCATTTGTACGCAGCCGGAACGGCGCGGGGCCCTCACGCGCTGGGTCGCGATACGCCGGATTCTGCCGATTTCGGGCAGCCACGGAGGCCTGCGGCCTTCCGCGATCGACACCCCGTGGACTCGCCCGAAGCGTCCGGGAGGTGAACCGGATCTCGACGTTGGGGGCCAATTGAGGGTGCCGGGGCCCTTGCGGGCCCCGGCTTGGGCGGGAGGGAGGGAGGAGAAAAAGCGGAGCGCGCGCCCCCCTGTGCCCGCGGCTCGCTGGAGCCCCGGACAGGCACGCGCCCGCAGGTTGGTTACTTCAGCGCGTTGAGCGCGTTGAGCAGCTTGCCGGCCGCCTGGTCGTAGGCATCCAGGCTGCCCACGTCATTGCCCGCGGCGTGGCGATCGCGGCCGAGCTGCATCTTGGTCTGCGCGTTGGTCAGCTCCGTGTTCGCATTGTCGATCTTGTCGCTATCGGCTTGCGAGTTGTCGATCAGCTGCTGCACCATGCCCACCATCTGCGGATAGAGCGTGCTCGGGCCGTTGTCGAGCGTGTTGATGAACTGCTCGCCCGAGACGCCCGTGTCCTCGACAACGTCGCGGATCAGCTTCACCGCCTTCTTCACCTGGCGGATGGCCGGGCGCTCGAAGCGCGGGTCACGCGCCATGTAGCTCTCGGCGAGCTTCAGCTTGTCGATGGCGTCGTGCAGGTCTTCCTTCTGCTGCTTGGTCAGCGTGTCGGCGTTGTCCGTGAGGAGGCCGTCGATCGTGTCGATCAGCGGCCCCGGCACGAAGCCCTTGGGGATCTCGCCGCCGTACTTGTCGTCGCCGGCGTTCGGATCGAGCGTGCCCTTGTCCGAGGTGATGTCCGTGACGCCCAGGCCGCCGGCGTAGTCGGCGCCGCCCAGGCGACGACGGCTCTCGGAGAGCTCCGACGGCCGGCCGTCGGTCAGGCGCGGCCGCGGCTTGAAGGGCGCCTTCGACCAGCGGTACTGCCCCATCTTGGCGAGCAGGGCGTCGAGGATGCCGTCGTCGTGCTCGATCTCGACGTAGTCGCCGCCCGTACCGCGCATGTCCACGTCACCCTCGCAGATGACGGTGCCGCGGATGAAGGCGGGCGCACGCACGGTCAGGTTGCCCTTCACGTAGAGCATGCCGCTGAAGAAGCTGTTCGAGCCGGCCTCGATCGTGCAGTCGCCCTCGATCACGAGGATGCCCATGCCGGCGAGCGGCTTCGTCGAGTCGAAGGTCACGCTGTCGCCGACCACGATCAGGCTGTAGTTGGGAACGCGCTTCGGCATGCCGGTCGCGCCATCGGCGGTGCTGAGGTCCGCCATCGACTTCAGCTCGGTCCAGTTGACGCCGAACACTGCGTCGAGCGCGCCGTTGTAGTTCGGCACGGAGGTGCGGGCGGCCATCACCTCGGCACCGGAGGTGGACGGGGAGCCGCTGCTCTCGGAGTAGGCGATGGCGGTCGAGCCGGCGCGGACGCGGGCCCGGTTGCCGAGCGAGACGTCCCCGCCGTTCTTGCAGCAGATCGCGGCGGCGGCCGGGGGGTTCACGGCCAGACGACGGATCTCGGCCGACATGGCGCCTCGCGCCAGGCGGCGGTTGGGGCCCATCCCGAGCGGCATGTCGGCGCGGCTGCGGCGGAAGACCGTGGCCACCGAGACGACCTCCCAGACCGTGCCGTCCGGCTGGCCGCGCTCGGCCGACACATCGCGGGTCCCGAGACCCGGCGACCACTTGCCGTCGCCGCTCGTGTCCGTGAAGCTCTCGCCGGCGTCATAGATGCCGTTCTGGTTGCTGTCGGTGTACGACTCGGCGTCGGTGCCGCGGCGCACCTCGTAGCGCGCCCAGATGCTCGGGCTGATCTCGAAGGTCCGCACCAGGCCGAGGTTCGGGTTCTCGGTCTCGTTGACGACCGGCTCGCTGTCGAGATCGAGCTCGGGCCAGAAGCCCTCGACGGGCTGCGTGGGCTGGCGGCGGAACCAGGCATACGCGTCGACGAGGCCGGCCATGGCGACCTGCTGCGACTGACCGCGCGCGGTGAATTCACCCTTGGTGACCTGGTCGACGGCCTTGAGGTCGTCCGTCGCGGCGAGGATCACGCCGGCCACCATCATCATGGTGAGCGTGGCCCAGATCAGGATGACGCCGGATTCGCTGCTGGCGCGGCGCGCGCCTCGGGGAGTCATGCGAGTCACGGGTGTCCCCTCCCAAAGGGGGCACCACCTTCATCCGTTCACACCAAGTCAAGGGGAGATTAGCGAACCCTTTAGATGCGGCCACTCGAACGGGTGGAATTATTGGTTAGGCTCGATGTCGTATTGTGCACGGTCGCGACGCCCGCGCAGGGCGATCTCATAAACCCCTGCAGACAAACGATTTGGACGATCGCGCTCGCCGACGATTCGGACGCTTCTCCACAGGCGGCTCGGGAGGCGCGTTCGCAATCGCCCGTATCGGCTCGTCCACCTTGTTCGCGTCGTGTTGTGGAATTTGGACATCGACCCCTGAGGGGCCCATTCCACGGGCTCAGGGTGCCGCCCCGCCGACGGGCTCAGGTGCCCCCCACCGACGGGGTCAGGGGGGCAGCTGCTCGGGGCCAACCCTTCGACAGGCTCAGGGTTGGCTCTCGGCACCTACGTGCCGGGAGCCAACTCCAGCAGCGCGCGCTTCACGTTCACGCGCACCATCTTCTTGCGCCACATGTGGGTCAGGTCCGTGTTGTCGAGCGGCTTGGCCGGCTTCCAGGCGACCTGGGCCACCTCGGCGGCCAGGTCCTCGGTCACGACCTCCCCCACCAGGCGTTCCGCGGCATCCGTGCAGACCACCGGGGTCGAGCCCACGGCGTTGAGCACGATGTCCGCGCTCTCGACCCGGTCGCCGTCGAAGGCGAGCCGCACGGCCACGGCCGCGACGGGGAAGTCGAAGGCGCCGCGCCGGCGCACCTTGCGGTAGACGGAGCGAGCCTCGCCCTGGGCGGGGATCTCGATGGAGGTCAGGACCTCGTCCTTCTGCTTCGCCAGGTACTCGATGCCGTCGTCGACGAAGAGCTCGGCGATGGGCAGCTCGCGCACGCCGCGGTCGCTCACGAGCGTCACGCGAGCGCCGAGCGCGATCAGCACCGGGACCGTGTCCGACGAGTTGACCGCCCAGCAGCGCGGGCTGGAGGGCGCGACCCAGCACACGTCGCCCTCGCACTTCATGCAGAAGTTGATGGCGCGGCGCCACTCGTAGTTCTGGTTGTAGTAGTTGCAGCGCGTGTCGAGGCAGATGTTGCCGCCGATCGTGCCCATGTTGCGCAGCACGGGCGTGCTGATCTGGTGCACGGCGGTCCACAGCGCGGGCAGCGCGCCCTCCACGCCGGGATCGCGCTCGAGCGCGCGCAGGGTCTGGCCGGCGCCGATGCGGACGCCGCCGTCGGAGCCCCACTCGATGCCCGCGAGGTCGGTAACCCGGCGGAGCGAGACGAGCGTCGACGGCATCTGGTGCCGGCGCTTCATGTTCGGGTACAGGTCCGTACCCCCGGCCACGATCATCGCCTCGGGGCCCTCGTTCGCGAGGACGTGGGCGACCTCGCCCGCGGTGTCGGGCGCGTGGTACCGGAACGGCGGCAGGCGCATCATGAGGACGCCACCTCCTTCTTTTCGGACTTGGGCTTCCTGGGCGGCCGCGGGGCGGTGCCATCGCCGCCCTCGGCCTCGGTCTTGACGCGCATCGTCTCGGTGATGCGCAGGTCGGGGAACCGCTTCGGGCCGTAGCGCTTGTCCTTCGACTCGATGGCCTTCAGCACCTTCTCGGGGCTGAGCGGCACCTCGTCGACGCGCACGCCGACGGCGTCGTAGACGGCATTGGCGATGGCCGGCATGACCGGCAGGAGCGGGCCCTGCCCGACCTCCTTGGCGCCGAAGGGCCCGTTCGGATCCGGGTCCTCGACCAGGTAGGTGACGACCGGCGGCATCTCCTTCGTCGTGGGGCTCTTGTACTCGAGCATCGACGGGATCTTGTGGACGCCGAACCGGTTGGGCCGGTACGCCATCTCTTCCATCAACGCCTCGCCGAGGCCCATGTAGACGCCGCCCTCGACCTGGCCGATGACGAGCATCTCGTTGATCGACTGGCCGATGTCGTGGCCGATCCAGATCTTCTCGACCTCGATCTCGCCGGTCTCCTCGTCGACGTCGACCTCGACCACGGCGGCCGAGTACGAGTAGGCGGGGGACGGCCCGACGCCGGCGCCGCGGTACTTGCCGGGCGTGCGCGGCGGGCTGTAGGAGCCGGCCGCGGCGATCGTGCCGAAGCGCGCCTCGCCCAACGCAACACCTTCGGCGAACGTGATGCCCTGCTCGGGATCCTGCACGTCGAAGATCCGGTTGTCGGCGAAGCGCAGGCGCACCGCGGGGATGCCCATGTGCTTCGAGACGGCCTTGGCCACCACCTCGCGCGCGCGCTCGGCCGCCTGGATCGCGGCGTTGCCCATCATCAGCGTCACGCGGCTCGAGTACGAGCCGAGGTCCACCGGCGTGATCGCCGTGTCCGCGACCACGATGCGCACGTCCTCGAGGTCGACGCCGAGGATCTCCGCGACGCAGGTCGCGAGCACGGTGTCGCTGCCCTGGCCTATGTCCGTGGCGCCGCAGAAGGCCGCCACGCCGCCGCCGCGGTCCAGCTGCACCGTGACGCCGGAGTGCGGCATCGCGTTCCAGTAGATGGGCAGGCCCGCGCCGCAGATGTACGAGGAGCAGGCGATCCCGATGCCCTTGCCGCGCGGGAGCTTCCGGTGCTTGTCCTTCCAGCCGCTGCCCTCGACCACCTTCTCGATGCAGGGCCCCAGGCCCATCGAGCCGATGGCCAGCCAGTTGGCCGTGTTGCTGTAGGGCGGCTGGAGCGTCTTCAAGCGCATCTCGGCGGGATCGAGCCCGAGCCGCTCCGCCATCTTGTCGAGCTGCACCTCGACCGCGAAGCGGGGCTGGGGCGTGCCGTGCCCGCGCTTGGGACCACCGGGCGGCTTGTTCGTGAAGCTGCGCACGCCGTCGAAGCGGTAGGTGGGCACCTGGTACGTGACCGTCTGCAGCGCACCCGTGTAGTACGTGCTCGCGACGCCGTAGGAGCCGTACGCGCCGCCGTCCAAGAGGCTCTCGAAGTGCATGCCCGTGATCGAGCCGTCCTTCTTGAAGCCGGTGCGCGCGCGCATGAGCACGGCGTGGCGGCCGCGGTGGCAGTAGAAGACCTCTTCGCGCGTGAGCGTCACCTTCACGGGCCGGCCCGTGAGCATCGCGAGCTTGGCGACGACGATCTCGTGGTTGAACGGATCGCTCTTGCCGCCGAACCCGCCGCCGTTCGGGCAGGCGACGATGCGCACGCGCGAGGGGGGCATCTCGAGCACCTTGCTCATCGCACGGTGCAGGTAGTGCGGCGTCTGGGTCGACGACCACACGGTCAGGCGCCCGTCCGCCTCGCGCACGGCCAAGGTGGCGTGCTGCTCCATCGGCAGGTGCGTGTTGCCCTCGTAGTAGAAGACGTCCTCGGCCACCTCGTCGGCGTCCGCGAGGGCCTGGTCGACGTCCCCGAACTGCATCGAGACGCGCTTGTGCACGTTGCCGTCGTCGCCGTAGTCGTGGATGGGCTCGACGTCGTTGTCGATCGCCTTGGCCGGGCTGAAGACCGGATCCAGGGGCTCGTACTCGACCCGGATCGCGTTCATCGCCTCGAAGGCGACGTCCTCGTCCACGGCCGCCACCGCGGCGACGGGATCGCCCACGAAGCGCACCTTGTCGATGCAGAGCGCGTGCTCGTCCTGCGAGACGGGCAGGATGCCGAACGAGTTCGGCATGCTCTCGCCGGTCAGCACGGCCACGACGCCGGGCATGGCCTCGGCGGCACTGGTGTCGATCGACTTGATCCGGGCGTGGGCCACGTGGCTGCGGTGGATCTTGCAGATCAGCATGCGCGGCAGGCTGAGGTCGTCGGCGAACATCGTCTCGCCGGTGCACTTCGCCATGCCGTCGACCTTGCGCGGGCTCTTGCCGATCAGCCGCAGGCCTTCCTGGAGCTGCTGCTCGAGGCCCTCGCGCTCCGGCGTCGGGGCGCCGTTCGACTCGTCCTTGGGCGCGGTCACTGGCTTCCCTCCCGCATGTCCTTCGCGGCCGCCTCGATGGCCTCGTAGATCTTCAGGTAGCCCGTGCACCGGCAGAGGTTGCCGGAGAGCTCCTCGACCAGGTCCTCGCGCGACGGGTTGGGGTCGCGCTCGAGGATCGACTTGGCCGTCATGAGGAACCCGGGCGTGCAGTAGCCGCACTGCGCCGCGCCGAGGTCGGCGAACCAGGTCTGCAGCGGATGCGGGCCGGCGCCGGTCGCCATGCCCTCGACGGTCTCGATCTCGACACCGTCACACTCGATGCCGAGCACGAGGCACGAGAGCATCGGCTCGCCGTCCATCAGCACGGTGCACGTGCCGCATTCGCCGAGCTCGCAGCCGTGCTTCGTGCCGGTCAGCTGCATGTCCTCGCGCAGCACCTCGAGCAGCGTCTTGTGCGGGAGGAAGGCCACCTCCTGCGCTTCGCCGTTCACCAAGAGCTGCATGTGCACCTTGCGGCGCGTCTCCGCCGCGGCCGGCGCGCTTCCCTGGGTCATGGGGTTCTCCCTTCGGGGGTCGCCTCGATGCGGCCGTTCCGCAAGCCGAGGAGATAGAGATCTGCAAAGCCGTCGACGACGTCGTGCGCGCTCCACGGCCCGTCCGGCCGCCACCACACGACGGTCCAGTTGAGCGCGCCGAGCAGCGCGAGCGCCGCGAGCTTCGCGTCGACCGGCCGAAAGCGGCCGCTGTCGATGCCCGCCTGGATCAGGCCGCGGATGAGGCCCTCGTACCGGTCGCGCTTCTTCACGACCTCGCGCAGCCGGTCTTCGGGCAGGGCGTGGAACTCGACGTGCGCGGCGCTGCCGCCCAGCTCGTCGAGGGTCAGGTCGAGGTGGGCGCGCATGAGCACGCGCAGCCGCTCGTCGGCGGGGCCGGTCCCGGCGAGGAGCTGTTCGCCCACCTCGATCAGGCGACTGAGCGAGAGGTCCTGACACGCGTAGAGCAGGTCATCCTTGCTCTTGAAGTAGTAGTAGAGCGCGCCCGGGGCGACGCCGATGCCGGCCGCGATCTCGCGCATGCCCGCGCCGTGGTATCCCTTCTGGCGAAAGACCTGCGCCGCCTGGCGGAGGATCTCCATCCGCCGGTCCGGGGCGTCCTTCGAGGGGGCGGGTTCGGGCTGGGACACGACGGCCGCATCCTATCTCTATTGAACGGTTGTTCAAATCAGAGACAGGCCGTCCGCTGGACAGGAGAATGGCGGCGCCCATCCCCGGAGCCCGTCATGCGCCACATCCTGCTCTCGCTCGCGTTGCTCACCCTGGCCGCCTGCGGCGGTGATGCCGCCGACACGCCGACCACACCCGACACGACGGGGGAGGCCAACGCCAAGCCGGCGGACGACGCGTCGACGCAGACGAAGGCGAAGAAGCCGGCGCGGCCCAGGCCGCCGAAGACCCCGCCCACCGTGACCGCGACCTGGCGCGGCGAGGGCGAAGCCCTCGAGTTCAACGCGTGGAAGATGGGCTGCAGCGGGTGCGAGTCGACCATCAAGAAGCGCATCAACGAGATCGACGGCGTCGCGGAGGTCGAGGCGGACATGGCGAGCACCGAGGTGCGCGTGAAGCTCGACGACGCCAAGAAGCGGGACGCCGTGATCGCGCAGATCACGAAGGTGCTCGAGACGCCCGAGAGCGGGCGCAAGTTCGAGATCGTACGCGCGAAGGAGTAGCGGCCTCCGCGCGCCCCGCTAGCGGGGCGCGGCCCCCAGCCGGAACGAGCCGAGGAAGGCCTTGAAGACGGACATGCCGGGCCCCTCCTGGGCCTGGGGCATGGACGCCTTGAGCCGCCAGATCTCGCCACCGCGCTTGAGGAAGACCACGTAGAAGGTCTGGTCCCGGCCACCCACGTTCGCGCGCGCCGTGATCATGGTGCCCGAGCGCGAGCCGACCTGGATCGAGCGCGTCTCGGCTTCGCCGGCCAGCTCGTCCTTGTAGTACGCGACCATCCGCTCGACGTCCTTCGCGACGCCGGCATCCCACTGGATGCGGTACACGCCGATCACGGGCTGCTCGACGGCGATGCCCTCGAACTGGACGACGTGCGCGGAGCGCGCCGGCGTGACGACCGCGTACCCCGGCGGGTACTGGCACGCGAAGCCGAGGCGGTCGTTGCGGTACGCGCCCTCGCCCTGCGGCCCCTTCTCCGCGGTCGAACCCTCGAACTTGATGGAGTTGCGCATGTCACGCACGGCGCCGCGCACGCGCGACCAGTGCGTCGCCTGGGCCTTCACGTAGAGCAAGAGCTCGGCCTTCGGCGCGAGGTAGTAGGTCGCGCTGATGCGGTAGGTGAGCGGCGGCGGCGGCGGGTCCTCCGGGCGCTTGGCCTTGCGCTTCACGACCGTCGTCGCGTCCACGATCACGGTCGGGATCGGGTTCATCGCGTTGCGCTCGATGGCGCGCATGCTAGTGACCGTCAGCTCCGGCGTCTGGCGCCACTCCTTCTGCACGCGACCGAGCATCGCGTTCACGCTGCGCGAGGTGCGCGGGCGCCGGCTGAGCACGGCGTCGCTGTTGGTCTTCGGGTCGTACCAGGTCACGAGCCGCGTCCACTCGACGGACTTCGGCTTGTCCTTGGCCATCTTCCAACCGGACGGCCCGTTCGCCGTCAGCCCCACCTCGGCGTTCTTGTAGGCGGGCCCCTTGGGCTTCTCCGGAGGCTTGCCGTCCTCGGGCTCGGCGGCCGCGTACGGCACACCCAGAAGCAGCATCGATCCGGCCAGGAGCAGGAACGCGACCTGGACCCACGACGTTCGGCGATCGGCCATCGATTCGAACCTCCACCCGCTCACGCGGGTCTAGCACCCGCAGAGCGTACCCCGGACGCGCGCGGCGCTACGTCCTGCCCGCGGGGTGGAAACCCCGCTTCCAGCCCGGGCGTCGTAGAAGAGCGCCCCGTCGCTCGGGGCCCCGTACCGTAAGGACGATGCTTCCGGACCTGACCGTCTTCATTGCGCTCCTCTTCGGCCTCGGCGCCCTCGCTGCGCCCGCCGCAGAGCCGGGGCAGGCGGCCATCGGCACCCTGCTCTCCATCGCGACGACGGTCTGGTTGATCAAGAGCGCCGGCAAGCGCGCGGCGCAGGCGGCCCAAGCGGGCGAGACGGCGCTGGCCGAGGCCGGCCGCCGCTGGACCAGCACGTGGGCGCTCGTGGGCTGGCTGAGCGCGCTCTACTTCTTCCAGTGGGGCGGATTCGTGGCCGCGGTCGTGCCGCGCGAGCTCTGGATGCTGCCCTTCCTCGTGCTCTTCCTGCCCGCGGCGGTGCTCTTCCTCGTGGCCTGGGGCGAGCGCGGGCGTGTCGAGCGCGCGGCCTTCGAGCACGCCGGCAAGCCCCTGCCCATCGCCTCGAAGCACCCCGTGCGCGCGGGCGTCCGGCGCAACGGGATCGCGCTGCTGCCGATCCTCATCATCTACGGCGTGATCGAGGCGATCTGGGTCGCCGGCGCGCTCGGCGTCGAGCCCCTGCGCGTCGCAGCGCAGTGGTTCGAGGTGATGCCGCTGCTGAGCTTCGCCATGGTGTTCGGCATCCTGCTGCTCGCGCTGCCGTTCATCCCCTGGATCATCAACCGCGTCCTGGGCGGTCAGTCGTTCCCGGAGGGCCGCTTGCGGCGCGTGCTCGAGCGCGGCGCCGAGCGCATCCGCCTCAAGTACAACGACATCGTCCTCTGGCGCACGAACAACAACATCGTCAACGCCATGGTCGTGGGCTTCACGCCGGGGACGCGACGCATCTTCCTCACGGACGGCCTGATCAACGCCCTGAGCGAAGACGAGATCATGGCCGTCTTCTTCCACGAGGCCGGCCACGCCAAGCGCTGGCACCTGCCGCTGTTGCTGCTGCTCTTCTTCTCGGTGGGCCTCGTGTTCCAGGCCTTCGAGGTGCCGCTGATGTCCATCGGCATCCCGCCGATGATCCTCTTCCTGCTGCACATCGCCGTCGTGTGGTTCGGCGTCCTCGGCTTCGTCTCACGCCGCTTCGAGCGCGAGGCGGACCTCTACGGTGCCGAGCACGCCAGCATCCTGACGCCCGAGGCGCCGGCCGTCGACCTGCCGGGCCTCGACCGCCCCATCCCGCGCGGCGCGGCGCTGATGATCCGCGCGCTCGAGCGCGTGCGGCAGGTATCGGGCAAGGGCGCGAGCCACCGCCACGGCACGATCGATGAGCGCATGGCGTACATCGCGGCCCACGCGACGAACCCGTCCGTGCGCGAGGCGTGGCACCGCAACCGCCGCAACCTGCTCCTGGGCATCGCGGCGCTGTTCGTCGTCGGGCTGGCGTTCACGATCACGCAGTACCCGAACGAAGTCGCCGTGGCGCGCGCCAGCCTGCGCCTCGAGGAGGGCGCCAAGGCGTACGACAAGGCCCTCACCCTGACGAAGGAGGAGTCGCGCGCGGCCGCCAAGCCCGTGTGGGAGTCCGCCTTCGACGACTTCGTGAGTACCGCGGCATACGTCGAGGACTCGAACGATCCCCGCGCGCGGCAGATCTGGATCCTGTCGCGCTGGAACGCGGGCGACACGGCGCTCCATGGCCTGCACGACGCGGAGCGCGCCAAGCCGTACTTCGAGGACGTCCTCAAGGCAGCGAAGGAAGGGCGTGGCCTGGGCGGATCGGCCCGGAGCTTCGCCTTCAAGGCGCACATCGAGCTCGGCCGCATCGTGGCCTGGATGGGCGGCGATCGCGCCGAGGCCGAGAACCACCTTCGCGCCGCGTCCGCGGACCCGCTCCTCAAGCGGCCGCGCGACGACCTCTCCGCCGAGGAGCAGGCCGAGCGCGACTACCGTCGCGACCGCGTGCGCCTCCTCGAGTTCACGATCGACGCCCGCCTCGGCGGCGAGCCGGGCATGAAGACGGCCCGGCCGCGCCTCAAGAACCTCACCGGCAGCTCTCGCAAGGGCGTGGAGTGGGACGAGCTGCGCGACGACGCGACGATCGAGCTCGAGCGCATCGACGAGCTGCTTCCCAAGCCCACGAAGCCGGCGGAGCCCGCGAAGGACGAGTAGCGCGCTAGCCGAACGGGTCGGACCAGCCCTCGCGGTGGCGGCGTTCGTCTTCGGCCTTGCGGTCGGGGTCCTTCATCGCCGCCAGGACGACCAGTGCCGTCACGGCCATGATCGTGACTGCGCCCACCACCGCTCCTTCCTTGCGCCCCAGGCCGAGGACCACCGGTGCGCTCATGCCGACGACGAACACGCCGAGTCCGATCCAGATCTCCGGCGGAAGGCCGCGCCTGACAGACGGGTCGGTGTAGCCGTTCTCGACCAGCCAGCGGCGGTGGAGCCAGAACGTGAGGACCGCGCACACGATCATGGGCGCCAGGCTTGCCAGGAGCGACAGGAGGAACCCGGGCAGGCGCTCCGCGCCCAACCAGTCCATGAGCGGTCGGCCGAACCAGATCGACATCAGGAAGAGCGCGTAGGGCAGCCGGGCCGGCGGTGCCAGACGCGGCCGCTTGCGCTCGCCGTTCGACATGCGGCTTACTCGCCGAACGTGCCGTCGGTCTTGAGGACCCGGCGGCGCACGGCGCGGCCGTCGGCGGCGCGCGCCTCGAAGACGATCGTGCCGTCGGGCTGCCAGTGGATGCGCGCCGTCGGCGGCGCCTCGTTGCCGTCGCCCGTAGCGAAGCGCTTGGCGGCGGCGCGCACGCGCCCATCGAGACCGTCCGCGTTCTCGGGACGCTCGGAGAGCCCCGCCTTCGCGAGACCCGCACGCACGTCCTGGTCGGGACCGAGCACGATGTAGCCCAGCTCCCCCACGGCGATCTCGGGTTGAATGCCGCGGTACACCTCGACCGATCCGACGACCGCACGGCTTTCGTCGTCGTCGGGATCCGGGTCGCTCATCACGAGCACGGCGTGGCCCGCGGTCCCGCCCATGTTCGCGCGCATCCAATCGGCGTTCTTGCCGCTCTCGATGGCGACGCGCGTCGCGATCGTGAACGGTACGCCCTTGCCGAACCCGCGCATCTCGTCGTCGACGCTCGCCTCGACGTGCAGGTACGCAACGCGCTTGGCGCTCACGCCGGCGACGCCGCCCAGACCACCGGGCCAGCTGAGCGCCACGGACGCCGCGCCCTCGTCGGGGTTGCGCTCGATGACGAGCGCGTTCTCCGCGAACACACGTGCATCCGCCCCGCCCCACCACGCCTGCGCTTCCGGTCCGGCCTCGAAGGCGGCGAGGCCGCCGGGCAGACGCGGATCGATCGTGTCGAGGTAGACGCGCAGGCCGTCGCGCATCACCTCGGTGAAGAGCAGCGCGGCGGGCTCGATGCCCGTGGCGTCGCTCAGCCCGTCGAGCTCCTGGCGTGCCGTCTCCGGCAGGCGCTCGAGCGCGATGTCGGTGTAGAGGTCGATCGACCCGCGCACGTCGCCCGCCTTGCCGGTCGTCGTGTCGCCGGCACTGCCGACCTCGCCGGCGATGCCCACGCGCTGCCAGCGCTTCGCGAGGCGCTCGATCTTGTCCTTCAGGATGCGCCCATGCCACCAGCCCATCTCGTAGGGCGAGCCCTTCAAGATGAGCAGATCGGGCGCGCCGTTCGCGCCGGGCACGAGGCGACCGCTGCCCCCCACCACGGGCTCGCCGCAGCCGCCGCCGAGGGCCATCCCGACGAGGAGAGCGAGCCGCAGCAGACCCGAAGCCGAGGGTCGACGGACCCAAGAGACCGTGGGAACTGGAGTTCGGACAACGCCCATGTCGCGCCTCTCCGGGGGAGGAGTGAGAGCCCCTTGGACGCCGCCCAAGACCCCACTCCGCACACGGTAGAGGGGGCCTCTGAAAAGCCGCGAAACGGCGTCGCCGCACCCCTGAAATGCGGGTCTGCCGGGGGACCTGCCGGGTACCATACGCCCTTCGGGAGTGGATCCGTAACCCACAGCGTTTTCAGCACGTTACGGCAGATCCCGACAACGAGCACACGGCGCCCGGAGGGGCTCGTCGGGCGACGCGCGAAACCCGTGCAGGACCCCGGCGCGTTCGCACGGGCGACGCGGGATTCGGCCTCATGGCATCACCCTCCGACCTGGGCAAGCGCATCCAGGACCTCGACATCGCCACAGAGCTCAAGCAGTCGTACCTGCGGTACGCGATGAGCGTCATCGTCGACCGCGCACTGCCCGACGTGCGCGACGGCCTGAAGCCCAGCCAGCGGCGCATCCTCGTCGCCATGAACGACCTCGGCCTCTCGCCGAGCCGCAAGACGCTGAAGTGCGCCAAGGTCGTCGGCGAGACGATGGGCAACTACCACCCGCACGGCGACCAGGCGATCTACCCGACGCTCGTGCGCATGGCCCAGCCCTTCAACATGGGCGTCACCCTCATCCAGGGGCAGGGCAACTTCGGCAACGTCGACGGCGACCCGCCGGCGGCGCAGCGCTACACCGAGTGCCGCATGACCGGCGCGGCGATGGACCTGCTCGCCGACCTCGACAAGGACACGGTCGACTACCAGCCGACGTACGACGAGTCGCGCCTCGAGCCGACGGTGCTGCCGGCGCGCTTCCCGAACCTGCTGATCAACGGCGGCTCGGGCATCGCCGTCGCGATGGCCTCGTCGATCCCGCCGCACAACCCGACCGAGATCGCGAACGCCATCATCGCGTACCTCGACAACCCCGAGATCACGCTCGATGAGCTGCTCGAGATCGTCCCCGGGCCGGACCTCCCGACGGGCGCCCGCATCTGCGGCAAGGGCGCGATCGCGCAGGCGTACGCCACGGGCCGCGGCGTGCTCGAGATGCGCGCCAAGCACACGATCGAGGAGGCAGCGAAGGGCGCCTCCCGGATCGTCATCACCGAGATCCCGTACCAGGTCAACAAGTCGAACCTGCTGAAGAAGATCGCCGACCTTGTCAAGACGGACCGCGTCACCGGCATCACCGACGTGCGCGACGAGTCCGCCGAGGACGTGCGCATCGTCATCAAGGTGAAGCGCGGCGAGGACCCGGAGATCGTCCTCAACAACCTCCACCGCTACTCCCAGCTGCGCGACTCGCTCAGCGTGATCATGATCGCCCTGGTCGACGGACGGCCGGTCACGTGCAGCCTCAAGCGGCTGATCGCCGAGTACGTGCGCCACCGCCAGGTGGTCATCCGCCGTCGGACCCAGTACCTCCTGCGCAAGGCCGAGGACCGTGACCACATCGTCGTCGGCCTGCTCAAGGCGCTGGACCTGATCGACGAGATCGTCGCGCTCATCCGCGCCAGCAAGGACCCGAAGGAAGCCAAGGCCGGCCTCATCGAGCGCTTCGAGTTCACGCCCGTGCAGGCGGACGCCATCCTGCAGATGCGCCTGCAGCGCCTTACCGGCCTGCAGCGCCAGGAGCTCGAGGCCGAGCACGAGAAGCTCCAAGCGGAGATCGCCGAGTACCAGCGCATCCTCGGCGACGAGCAGAACATCCTGCAGATCGTCCGCGAGGACATGGACGAGCTGAAGGCGCGCTTCCCGCACGAGCGCCGCACGGCGATCGAGGAGTCCAAGGAAGAGCTCACCTCGCTCGACTTCGTCGCACCCGAGAACGTGGTCGTGACGCTCTCCCACGAGGGCTACATCAAGCGCACCGAGCTCGGCGCCTACCGCATGCAGCGCCGTGGCGGCAAGGGCATCATCGGCAACCAGTCGAAGGAAGGCGACTTCGTCGAGCAGCTGCTCGTGGCCAACACCCACGACGAGCTCTTCTGCTTCACGGACCGCGGTCGCGTCTTCAAGAAGGGCGTGTACCAGCTGCCCGACCTCGGGCGCTACGCCAAGGGCCGCGCGGTCGTCAACTTCCTCGAGCTGCAGGGCGACGAGCGTCTGCACTCGATCCTGCCCATCCGCGAGGCCGACGAGAACGCATCGATCGTGTTCGCCACCCGCGGCGGCACGGTCAAGCGCACGCGCCTGGCCGACTTCAAGAACATCCACCGCGGCGGCATCATCGCCCTCCAGCTGAAGGAAGGCGACTCGCTGATCGGCACGCGCCTGGTCGACGACTCCGACCACGTCCTGCTGGTCACGGCGGAGGGCATGGCGATCCGCTTCCCGGTGACCGACGTGCGGGCCATGGGCCGCACGGCGACCGGCGTGCGCGGGATCAACCTCCGCGGTGACGACGAGGTCGTCGCGATGGCGCTCGTCGAGGACGAGGCGGCGCTCCTCACGGTCTGCGAGCGCGGCTACGCCAAGCGCACCGCGTTCGCCGAGTACCGCGCCCAGAGCCGCGGCGGCCTCGGCCTCCGCAACATCTCGCCGCAGGGGCTGCAGCGGAACGGACGCGTCGTCGACGCCCGCACCGTGCTGACCGGCGACGAGGTGATCCTGATCACGGAAGGCGGTCAGACGATCCGGATGTCGGTCACCGACGGTCAGTTCCGCCTCATGGGACGCAGCACTGCCGGCGTGCGCGCGATCAGCGTGCCCGCGGGCGACCGGCTCGTGAGCATGGCCTGGGTGCGGCCCGAGGACGACGGCAACGGCGAGGAGCCGGGCGACGAGATCGCAGACAAGCCTGCCGACGAACCCGCCGACGACGCGTAACCGTTCCCCGCCGGTAACGATCCGGCATGGGGACACCGGCAGGTGCGACGTTCGCCCCGAGGGGGCTCGCCAGGACGCACGCGGACGCGGTAGAATTGCGCTGTCGCAAATTCTGCCCGGGGACCGTGCCATGCTCGACCGCCGCGTCCGTCTCGTGACGCTCCTGACGCTCTTCGCCTCGCTCTCTCTGCTCGCCGGCCCGGACGCGGTCGCGGGCGAGAAGAAGACCTTCGCGGACAAGAACCTCGAGTGGACCCTGCCGGACAGCGACGGCTGGCGGTTCCTTGACGTCCCCGACACGGAGAAGCAGCAGGGGTACGTCGCGCGCATCGTCAGCAACGAGGTCGGCACGCAGATGAGCCTCATGCGGCGCCCGTCCGAGGGCCTCGCCCCGCAGGCGTTCATCGAGGAGGTCATCGGCTTCGCGCGCCAGCAGCTCAAGAAGGTCAAGGCCGCCAAGTCGTTCAATGGCAAGTTCGCCGGGAAGCCGGCCACCTGCGCGTTCGTGCACGGGGAGGCGGAGGGTGGCGTCGAGCAGCACGCCAGCATGTTCGTCCTCGACCACGGGGGCAACCTGTACCTGCTCTTCGTGCAGTCGTTCCACGGCGCACACAAGAAGCACTGGAAGGCCGTCGACGCGGCACGTCGCGGCGTCCGCATGCTCCAGGGCGGCGGCCCCGCGGAGACGCCCGCGACCGGCCCCCTGCCCGATGCCGACGGCGGCGAGAGCGGCGACGAGATCGGCGGCGGCACCGGCATGGACGGCGAGGACGAGCTCGATCCGGCCGAGTGGCCCGAGAACGGCCCCAAGTGGGAAGAGGGCACGATCGTCTTCCCCAGCCACAACCTGCGCTGGAAGCTGCCCGAGGGCACGCCCTTCAAGGTCACGGGCGTGATCGACAACGAGAAGGCGCACGGCGCGCCGCTCGTGATCCTGCGCGCGACGGCGGGCGAGGAAGAGAACGCCCCCGAGGCCGTGGTGAGCGTGGCCGCGCTCGAGCGCCAGCCGGGCTACCTGACGACGCTCCAAGTCAACAACATGGACTACCAGAACGCGGTGGCCAAGTCGTTCCATGAGCGCCTACCGGGCGGCGTGACGCTCGAGGAGGACATCGAGGTCGGCGGCGTGTACGGCTCCTCGTTCGGCCTGCGCGGCAAGACGGAGGAAGGCGGCTACGTCGGCGTCACGGACTACTGGGTCGCGCTGCGCGGTGAGATCTACCGCTTCCGCGCGATCACGACCGGCACGCGCGACACGCACACCGACTACGCGGCCCCCATCAAGGCGCTCATGGGCGGCATTGAGTTCACCGACGCCACCGAGCCCGTTGCGGGCCCGCTGGCGGCCTCGATCCCGTTCCACGTGATGCCGCGCGGCTCGTACCAGGGCAAGGAGTACGAGCTCAAGGCGCAGGGCATCAAGCTGAAGAAGCCCGAGATCTTCGCCAAGATGCAGGCCCCCTCGAACCCGAACGTGCTCTTCGTGCTCGAAGCGCGCACGGAAGACGGCTCGGCCTACATGTACGTGGACGTCATGAGCTTCGAGACGGCCGCACTGGCCCAGAACAGCCAGAAGCCCGAGGACTTCATCGACGACCGGGCCCTCGCTTGGGAGGAGCAGGCCTCCGGGGGCGTGAAGCTGCGCAAGGGCCGCAAGACCAAGGGGCCGAAGCACTTCAAGGCCAAGTGGGGCAAGGCCAAGGGCGTCGGCTACCGGTTCGAGGCCCAGTTCTTCGACCGGCCGTTCGTCGAGAACGGCTACCTGGTGCGTCACAAGCAGCGTACGTACTTCATCAAGGAGCAGTACGGCGGCGAGGACGCAGAGAAGAAGTTCAAGAAGACCCTGAAGGCCCTGCAGAAGGGCTGGACCTGGGCCAAGAAGTAGGCACACGCCTCAGGAGATGACGATGCGCTGGATGCACAGGACGCCTTGGCTTCTGGTTCCCGCCCTGCTCGCCCTCGGGCTCGTGCTGACGATCCCGTCGGGCGACAGCGAGGCGCGCGAGTGGGACAGCGACCAGCACAACGTGCTGCTGGTGATCCCGGACGAGCCGGGCCCCTGGATCTGGCTGAAGCCGACCAACAGCTGGGGCAAGCAGGGGATCATCAAGGGCGCCAGCCGCTACCTCGACAAGCTCAAGACCGGTGAGGCCACGACCTACCACGGCGGCCTGCTGCACCTGTTCGAGCTGGACGCCCCCGAGGACAAGACCCTCGCCGACGTCTGCGGCAGCAAGGACATCCGCGACCGCCTCCTGGGACGCTTCGTCGAGTCGCCCGAGGTCGAGGTCATGGACACGACGCTCAACGACGACCTGCCGGCGAAGATCCTGCTCGTCGACGGCAAGGCGCGCAACAAGCTCGGCGAGCCGAGCCCGGCCCACGGGCGCATGCTGATCACGATCGCCCGCGGCAAGATCCTCCTCCTGCGCATGTACGTCTGGCACACGGAGTACGACGACGAGGGCCTGAAGGTCGACCTCGACTACATCGAGGGCGAGTTCATGGTCAAGAAGACCAAGGACGACGACAAGAAGCCCGAGCGCCCGAAGGACAACCCGGACGGCGGCGAGGGCGACGGCCCCGGTGAAGACGAGCAGGTCGAGGAGGAGATCCAGCTCCGCGAACACACGCTGCGCCTCACCAAGCACGCCAAGCTGAACCGCAAGGAGGTCACCGACGACACGATGATCCTCTTCTTCGAGGACGTCGATCGCGGCGGCTGGTACCAGATCATCCTCTACGCCACCAAGAATGGGCGCATCATCAACGGCCAGCAGGCGCCCAACGAAGACATCAAGAAGTGGATGACGAAGACGTGGTGGAAGAACTTCAGCGCCAACCACCCGGACGGCGAGCTCTTCACCTTCCGCTGGCCCAAGAAGGTCAAGGCCCCCACCTTCATCACGCTCCCGGATCTCTCGGACGACGAGCGCAAGGTCGCCTCCAAGAAGGGCAAGCGCCCGATCGATCCCAAGGCGAGCGATCTCATCAAGAAGATGAAGATCGTGGAGAAGGTGAAGCGCAACACGATCGGCAAGAAGTACAAGGTCTCCGAGCCGTACCGCGGGGTCCTGCAGGGCAACCGGCCGCGCGCGGGCAAGGAGACGGTGCTGCGCTTCGCCTGGCGCACCGCGTTCTTCTCCTTCCGCCTGATCGTCACGGTCGGCGGCGACGCCTACAAGAAGTGGGGCGAGGCCATCCGCTCGACGCTCGAGTCGATGCACCACTACAAGGACTAGTCGTCCAGACGACCTGATGCCCGTCGACCTCGAACACCCCGCCGCCGTTGCGCACGTCGAAAACCTGGGCGCCGGTCTCGGCGGCCGCTATCGCGAACGCGCCGAGGACTTCGTCGTCGAGGAGATCCCCCTGCGACGACCGAGCGGTCGGGGCGATCACGCCTGGATCGAGATCGTCAAGCGCGGCGCGCCGACGCTCGACGTACTGCTCTTCCTGAGCAAGCAGGCGAAGGTCAGCGAGCGCAAGATCGGCTACGCGGGGCTCAAGGACTCGCGCGCGGTTGCGCGCCAGTACCTCACGCTGCCGAAGATCCCGAGCGAGCGGCTCGTGGGCGTGCAGAACCGCAAGTTCCGCGTGGCCTCGGTGCACCGCACCGACACCGCGGTCAAGATCGGCCATCTGCGGGGGAACCGCTTCACGATCCGCATCCGGGACGCCGACGTCTCGAAGCTCGGACGGGCGCAGGAGGTGCTGGAGCGGCTCGTCGCGCGCGGCATGCCGAACGCCTACGGGCAGCAGCGCTTCGGTACGCGCCAGGACGGCCACGTGCTGGGACGCGCCATCGTGCGCGAGGACTGGCAGACGTTCATTGACCAGTTGCTCGGGCGCCCGGCGCCCGTCGAGGGCAACCCGCTCGTGATCGAGGCACGCAAGGCCTACGACAAGGGCGACCTGAAGGAGGCGGGCCGCCTCTTCCCGCGCCGGCACCGCGCGGAGAAGAAGGCGCTCGGCGTGCTGATCCGCGGCGGCACGCCCCAGGGCGCCTTCGAAGCGATCACGCCCGCCCAGCGCAAGATCTGGGTCTCGGCGTGGCAGTCCTACCTCTTCAACCGCGTGCTCGATCGCCGCGTACGCGAGGACACCTACGACAAGCTGCTCGACGGGGACCTCGCCTGGCTGCACAAGAGCGGCGCCTTCTTCACCAGCGCCGACAGTGAGCAGGACCGGGCCCTGGCCGCGTCCCTACGCGCATCGGGCACGGGCCCGCTCCTGGGCTACGACATGCGCTGGCCCGACGGTCCGGGCGAGACGATCGAGCGCGGCATCGCGGACGAGGAAGGCGCAGACGCCGAGGAGTTCCGCCAGATGCACTGCCGCGCACGGGGCGGCCGCCGCCCTCTGCGCGTGCCCCTGTACGAAGCCTCGATCGCGCAGGAGAGCGACACGACCGTCCGCGTGCGCTTCGTCCTGCCCCCCGGCGCCTTCGCCACCGTCGCCCTCGAGCACCTCATGCACGGCGCCTAGGCGACAACTCGGTGTCAGGACACTTTTCGCTCATCTAGCCAGCGGCATCCCGAGCCGGAGCACCTGCGACCTAGGTGCGCGAAAAGTGTCCTGACACCGAATTGTCGTCGACGTCTAGTTGCCGCGGCGGGCCATGGCGTCGCGGAACCAGGCGCGGGCTTCGTCGACGTCGAGCTCGACGACATCCGGGCGCTCGAGGGGCGCCGGCTCTTCGACGGCCGGCGCGGCGTCCGGCGTCGCGCTCGCTTCAGGGAGCTCCGGTTCGTCGACGGGCTCGTTCACCGGCTCGAGTTGGGCTTCGACGATCCGATCCACCGGAGGCTCGGCGGCCGTCGGCGTCGGCTCCGGTTCGGGGGACGGCGGCGTCTCGGGCTCGAGCGCGGGCGTGCGGCCCGTCTCGGGCGGCGGCATGGGCGGCTCGCTCGCCGGCGGCGTCGTCGTGGCGGCGGGGGCCGGGGTCTCGGGCGTCTCGGCGCGCGGCACCGTGCGCTCCGCGACGGCGACGCGCGTGGCGTGCGACCGATTGCGCGTATCGCGACGCCCCTCGATCTCGTCGGCCAAGCGCAGGTAGTCGGAGGCGCCGGGCGAGCCGGGCTTGTACGCGAAGATGTGCGTACCGCGACTCGGCGCCTCGGCGAGGCTCACGTTCTGGCGGATGCGCGTGCCGAACACCACCTCGCCGTAGTGGTTCTTGACCTCCTCGATGACCTCCTTCGAGAGGATCGTCACGGGGTTGACCAGCGTGGGCAGGATGCCGAGCAGGCGCAGCTCCGGGTTCAGGTGCTTCTGCACCATGGCGATCACGTCGTCGAGCGCCGCGAGGCCCTTCAGCGCGAAGTACTCGCTCTGGAGCGTGATGAGCAGCTCCGAGGCTGCGGCCATGGCGTTGATCGAGAGCAGGCCGAGGCTCGGCGGGCAGTCGATCAGGATCCAGTCGTAGGACTCGGCGTCCAGGTGTCCTAGCGCACGCGAGAGCCGTCCCTCGCGGCCCAGCTCGTTCGCAAGCTCCGACTCGGCGGCGGCCAGGTCGGGCTCCGAGGGCACCACGAAGAGCCGCTCGGTCTCGGTCGCGACGGTGGCCGCCTCGATCGACGCGTCCTCGAGGAGCACGTCGTAGAGCGAGGCCTCGGTGCCGCCGGGCTCGAGGCCCAGGTGGTCCGTCAGGTTGCCCTGCGGATCGGCGTCGATGAGCAGCACGCGCCGCCCGCGCAGCGCGAGGGCGGCTCCGAGATTCACGGCGGTGGTGGTCTTCCCCACCCCGCCCTTCTGGTTCAGGACGGCGACGATCCGCATGAAGAAAAGGTACCCCCGGGCGCAGACGGCGCCGGATCATCCTCCCCCACGAGGAGGACGTCCGTGGCCGCCACCACCGGGTTCGAGTCCGGGATCCATGCGATCGACGCACGCCTGCACGCGGCCGAGGGCACCGCGCGCGGAGGGATCGTCGTGGCCCACCCGCATCCGCTGCACGGCGGCAACATGGACCACCCCGTGGTCGTGGCCGCCTGCGAGCGCGCGGCGCGTCTCGGGCTCACCGCCCTGCGCTTCGACTTCCGCGGCGTGCGCGCGAGCGAGGGCTCGACCAGCGACTTCCTGGGCCACCTCGACGACTGGCGCGCTGCCGTGGCGACCCTCCGCGCCCACGTGCCCGAGGGGCCGCTCCTCGGAGCCGGGTTCAGCTACGGCGCGCGGTCTCTGGCCGCGCTGCTTCGGCCCGACCGTCTGCGGAAGCTGGACGTCCGCGGCGCGCTGCTGATCGCCCCGGCCACGCGCGTGCCGCGGAGCAAGCGCGACTTCGGCAACCTGCTCCTCGGGCGGCCGCTGAACGAGGCCACGCTCGACGCCGAGGCGCTGGACAACCTGCGCGCGGTGCCCGTGCCCACGCGCGTCATCGTGGGCTCCGGCGACGTGGTCGCGCCGCACGACGAGCTGCGCCGCCACCTCGCGGCCGACGGCGAGCTGATCGTGCTCGAGGGGCTCGGCCACTTCTTCTCGCGCCGGCCCGGCGCCGGCCCCGTGGACCACGGCCAGCTGGATCCGGCCCTGGACCAGGCGATCGCCGACCTGCTCGACGCCGCGGGTTAGAGCGTGAGCACGCGCTCGCAGTACGTGCAGCGAAAGCGGAACGGGTAGCGTCCGAGGCGCTCGAACACGGTCTGGACCGGCTCGTTGTTGGTCACGCAAGTCGGGTTCGTGCAGGTCAGGATCCCGCGCAGGCGCTTGGGCACCTCCAGCCGGATCTTGTCCACCACCTTGCCGGCTTGGACGATGCTCACGGTGACGTGCTCGCCGAGCAGGGCGAGCCGATCGAGCTCGCGCTTCTCGAGCACCATGCCCTCGACCCGGATGATGTCCTTCTTGTCGTGGCGGCTGCTCGGCACGTTCATGCCGATCGTGACCGGCCCCTCGCGCGGCAGGCGGAGGAGCTCCAGCGCACGCGCCGCGGTCCCCACGGGCAGGTGGTCGATCACCGTGCCGTCCACCAAGCGGAAGTCGCGCGGGATGGTCATGCCCCGCCTCCCAGGATCAGATCCAGCAGGGCCATGCGCACCGTGACGCCGTTGCGCGTCTGCTGGAAGTAGATCGCCCCCGGCAGCGTGTCGACATCGGGCGCGACCTCGTTCACGCGCGGCAGGGGATGCATGATCTTGAGCTCCGGCCCGAGGGGCAGCAGCGCCTCGCGGTCGACGCGGTAGGACGCGCGCACCCGCTCGTACTCGACCGGATCGGGGAAGCGCTCCTTCTGGATGCGGGTGATGTAGAGCACGTCGAGGTCCTCGACCTCGTCCAGGCTCTCCACCTCGATGCCCAGGCGGCCGGCCTCCTCGATCTCGAGCCGGAGATCCGGCGGGAGCTTGAGGCTCGGCGGTCCGATGAAGCTGAGCTTCACGTCGAAGTGCAGGAGCGCCGCGGCGAGGCTGTGCACCGTGCGCCCGTAGCGCAGGTCCCCCATGAAGCCGACGCGCAGGTCGTCGAGCCGGCCCATCGCCTTCTTGATCGTGTAGAGGTCGAGCAGGGTCTGGGTCGGGTGCTGGTTGCTGCCGTCGCCGCCGTTGATCACGGGGATGGTCGAGACCTCGGCGGCCAGGCGGGCGGAGCCCTCGTTGGGGTGGCGCAGGACGATCGCGTCGCAGTAGCCCGCCACCACGCGGATCGTGTCGTTGAGCGTCTCGCCCTTGCTGAACGAGCTGACGCGGGCATCGGCGAAGCCGAGCACCGAGCCGCCGAGCCGCAGCATGGCGCTCTCGAAGGAGAGCCGCGTGCGCGTGGAAGGCTCGAAGAAGAGCAGCCCCAGGACACGCCCGGGGAGGCGCGGCTCCTGCGGGGTCGAGCCGGGGCCGCCCGCGCGCCCCTCGAAGGCGCCGGCGGCCTCGAGCACGGCAAGAATGTCGGCCCGCGTGAAGTCGTTCGCCGAAACAACGCTGCGACCGCGAAATGCGCGTGCCGCTTCGCTCAGGGCCTCGTCCTGCATGGGCCTCCCGCCGACCCGGCCTGACCGGGTCGGAAGCGGAGTCTACGCTTGCCGTACCCCTTGGACCAACCCAAGCCCGCCCCGAAGCGTAGTGGTATGACAACCGCACCCGTGATCCGACTCACCCTCCCCCTCCTGCTGCTCCTCACCCTCGTGGCCGGCCCCGGCTGCCAGACCACCTGGGGGGTCGAGAACCGCGAGACGCCCGTGCACGTCTGGATCACCGCCCCGGGCCTGGCCCAGCAGGGCGGCACGCTCCAGGCGCTCGTCTACGTGGGCGCGGAGAAGGTCGTGGAGGGCCCGGTGCGCTTCCCGCAGGGCGTGCCCACGATCATGCTCCCCACCGCCTACGTGCGCGCCGGGGACCGGCTCGTCTCGGCCGTCATCGACGGCGGCCGGCTCGTCGCCCGCGAGGAGGTCGAGATCGAGGGCGAGGGCTGGGTGCAGATCGTCGTCGGCCCCAACGGCGTCGGGATCAACTACTC
>JASJAY010000066.1 GCA_030066775.1 Planctomycetota bacterium | reverse complement strand
GGGTCTATCACTGCGACGATGTGGACTACGCCATCCAGCTGCGCATCCCCGAGCAGCACTACAAGGAGAACAAGGGCGTCATCGAAGGCGTGATGAAGTCCTTCCGGGAGATCCCGCGGACCGATCGCTTTCCCGAAGACGATCCGACGCCGCTTCGCCCGAAGCGCGACGAGAACAAGACGGTCACGCTGGAGGAGCTGAACGCCGAGCGCGCGGCCGCGGTCAACGCGCGCATCAAGCGCGAGATCGACAACCTCCCCAAGGGGTGGCGCGTCAAGCGTTCCAAGCACTACGTGATCATTGCGCCCAAGGACAAGCGCTTCAACATGCCTGTCCAGTACGTGCTCAACTACGCCGAGGAGATCCGGAAGTACCTGGAGAAGAGCTTCTCCGAGATCGGGCCCGCCGCCGTGCCGCCCGGCCTGATCCGCCTGTTCCCGTCCACGGCGGACGAGCGAGCCTACGTCGAAGGCACACGGGGCTGGTGGGCGGACGAGGTCCAGGAGATCACGATGACCTACTCCGGCGAGACCTCGCTCCTGAGCGAGTTCTCCTGGGTCGCCGGCCGCATCACCGACCAGTACTTCCACATCAAGAACGAGAACCTGGCCGGCAGCATGCCGGGCTGGATCCGCACGGGCATCTGGGGCCACGTGCAGTGGGCGCGTCCCAGCAAGCGCAAGAAGATGGTGCTGGCCCCCGCCCCCTTCGACGTACGCGAGATCCGGCAGATGCTGGCGGCCGACACGCAGGCCTCCCTCAAGGACCTGATGACGATCTCGGGCGAAGAGGTCAGGCCCGAGCACCACGCCCAAGCGCGCTCGGTCGTCTACTGGCTCCTGGGCCGCGGCAACAAGGGCAAGATCAAGGGTGCCGTGACCAAGTACCTCCGCGCCCTCGAAGACATCATCAAGGAAGAAGACAAGAAGTTTGAAGAGTCGGAGAAGAAGCGCAGGGACGAACGCATGCGCGAGCTGGCCGAGGCAGGCGACCCGGACGAAGGCAAGTCGGAAGCCGAGCTCGAGGCCGAAGAGGACGAGCGCTTCCGCAACCGCCGGCAGAACCGCGCGTCGTTCAATGACGGCCTAAAGGCCCGCTTCGACGCGATTCGCGAGCGTGCCCAGGAGGCTGCCTTTGGGCACCTGACCGACAAGGACTGGGCCTCCCTCGACAAGAAGTGGAAGAAGTTTGCCAAGCAATAGGGCTCGCACCCCCGACGGAGGGAACCGCGCGCGTCCGATCGTGTCCGTGGAGATGAAGCCTCGTATGCCGATCCCCCCTCTCACGGGCTGGTACGGTGGTGCGACCTTGGAGGAGGGAACGTGATGGACGAGAAGACGATGTCGAAGGGCCGACTGCTGCGCAGCGTGTCGCTCTGCGTGCTCGTGCTGGGGAGCCTGTTTGCGCTGAACGCGTCCCGCGCCACGGCGGCCCCGGGCGCGTATCACGAAGACAAGAAGTTCGGCTACAAGGTCAAGAGTCCCCGCGGGTGGCGCCACATCGCCATGAGCCAGGACGAGAAGTGGATCTCGCTCAAGTACCTGTCGGACAAGTCCAGCTTCTGGAACGACAAGGAAACCGGCATGTCGGCGGAGTTCAAGCCGGTCATGCAGGTCATCGTCTTCGTCGACGAGGTCGTGAAGAAGCGCGGCGTCGAGGTCGAGGATGACGGCGAGGGCACCCTCTGGATCTCGCTGAACAACCCGTACAAGGACTACCAGGACTTCCTCAAGCAGACCTACTCGGGCGGTGGCTGGTACGTCAGCGCCGAGGACGAGGGCGAGCTCAAGGGCGTCAAGGTCACGAAGTACGAGATCAAGGTCGAGAAGCTCACCTACACCGGCCCGAAGCGCATCATCACTTGGGTCTTCCACACCGAGGACGTGGACTTCGCCGTCCAGTTCGAGGTCCTGGAGGGGGACTACAAGAAGTTCCGCTCGGACGTCTACAACTGCCTCAAGTCCTTCCGCCTGATCCCGCGCGAGAGCGCCCTGACGACCACCACCACCGGCAAGGGCACGGGCAAGAAGTTCAAGCCCGAAGGAGACCTCACGCCGGCCGAGCGCACCAAGCAGCGCAAGGAAGCCGAGGAGATCCACCACCGCAAGGCCGCCGAGGCCGTCACGGACACCTGGAAGGTCAAGCGCATGGGGCGCTTCCTCGTGCTCAACCATGCGGACGCCAAGTACGCGAAGAAGACCGTGGCCCACGCCGAAGCCATCTGGAAGTGGCTGGACAAGAACTTCGCCTACATCGGACCCGACGAGTACGTGCGCAGCCCGGTCCTCCGCATCTGTGCGGACCGCGACGAAGAGAACGCCTTCCGTTCCGGCACGAGCTGGGGCAGCAGCTACGAGATCGTGACCCACCAGGACAAGGGCTCCGGCTCGATGAGCTGGGAGTTCGAGTACGTGAACACGCGACTGCTCGACATCTGGCTGAGGTGTCGGAACCAGGACATGGCCTGGGCCATGCCGTACTGGCTCCGCCAGGGACTACGACAGGTTCTGGGCACTGCCCGGGCCAAGGGCTCGCGCCTCGAGTTCAAGATCGACGACTGGGAGCGTGACGGCCTTCGCGAGTCGGCGCGCAAGAACGAGCTCACGGCGCCCAAGGAGCTCGTGATGCTCGGCCGCGACAGCTTCTTCGAGAACCAGAACCGCTCCAAGCAGTCCGCGGCCTTCATCCGCTTCATCCTCGATGCCAAGAGCAAGACCACGCGGGCCATCCTGCATGACTACCTGAAGAACCTGCAGGACGTGGTGAACGAGCGCGAGGCGAAGGAGAAGAAGGAGCGCGAAGCCAACAAGGGCAGGACGAGCGCGCCGGACAAGCCGCAGACCGAGGAGGAAGAAGACGAGGCCTTCAAGAAGCGCCGCGAAGCCTTCGAAGCCAAGGAGAAGGAGTTCCTCGAGGAGGTCTACAACCGGACCTTCGGCGACTGGTCCGACAAGGACTGGGACCGCCTCACGAAGCAGTTCTTCAAGAGCGTGAGCTAGGCCCACGCCGTCTCGCCGACATCCATCGACCAGACGAAGGGAATCCCGTATGCCTCGCCACCTGTCCCTGACCCTGCCCGTGGCGCTGCTCTGCCTGATGGTCGCGGCCGGCACGCTCGCCCCCACCGCGAGCGCCGACGTGCTCGTCCTCAAGGACGGCCGGATCATCGAGCGCGACAAGATGGAGCACGACGACAAGGGCGTGAAGGTCCACTTCGAGAACGGCGAGATCCTCGTCCCGCATGACGCCATCGAGGTGGCCGTCCTCGCCAACGCCCCCATTCCCGAGGGCGAAAGCGAGGCCGACAAGGAGAAGCGCGCGAAGGGGCTCGTCCCCTACGAGGGCAAGTGGATGAAGCCCGAGAAGCGCAAGGAGCTCCTCGACAAGCGCCTCGCGGAGCGCCGCGCCTACGTCGAGAAGCTGCGCCACCACAGCCTCTGGCGCCACCGCCACAAGGAGAAGACCCGTCACTTCGCGTTCGAGTACACCGTGGCGCCCTTCGTCTACGAGTACTTCCGCGACACGATGGAGGCGTACTACTCGGCGTTCGCCAAGACGTGGCGCATCAAGCAGCCCAAGGACCTCGGCCGCCTGCGGGTCTGCTTCTACACCGACAAGGAGAAGTTCTCCCAGATCGGCGGCGTGGGCGGCGGCGTGCTCGGCTACTTCCGCTTCGTGAAGCCGCTGGAGCTGAACTTCTACTACAGCCGCGTGGATCCCGAGCAGACCGAGCAGGTCATGTACCACGAGGCCAACCACTACTTGCAGCTGCTGCTCAACCCCCAGTTCATCATGCCTCACTTCCCGTCGGAGGCGATCGCGGAGTACTACGGCGCCTCGAAGTACGACCCCAAGACCAAGAAGATCACGACGGGGCACATCCTGGAAGGCCGCCTCACCGAGGTGAAGACCGACATCGCCGCTGGAGACATGATGGTGCTCCAGAAGATGCTCGAGACCGACCGGATGTACGAGCACTACACCTGGGGCTGGACCCTGGCCCACTTCCTCATGAACCACAAGACGTACAAGAAGCGGTTCATGAAGTTCGTGAAGGGGCTCTGCTTCGACAAGAAGGTCAAGCGTGTCTCGCAGGTCGGCACGCTGAGCACCGTCGAGGGCAAAGAGGTGTACCGCTACTTCAAGGAGGTGCTCAAGCTCAAGGACGACACGGCCGTCAAGGTGCTCGAGCAGGAGTGGCACGACTACATCAAGAACACCCTCAAGGCGACCAGCGCACGCGGCCTCGAGCTGGCGGCGAGTGCGGCCAAGCGCGTCGGGCGCCCCATCCGCGCCAAGCGTCTGTTCCGGGAGGCCATCGAGGCCGGCTCGGACAATCCGCTCACCTTCTACCGCTACGGCGACCTCCTCGAGGACGACGGCAAGACGTCCGAAGCCATCAAGATGTTCGAGAAGGCGATCGAGCTCAGCCCGCTGGAGGCCGAGTTCTACGCGTCTCTCGGTCGCTGCATGCTGCGCAACAACAAGAAGGAGGACGGGCTTCGCATGATGAAGCTCTCCCTCGAGCTCAACCCGGACGATCCGTGGCTGGCGGACGCCGTCGAACGCCACGAGAAGGACCTGGCGCGAGGCGACTGACGGTCCCGAGCGCGAGCTCGGCTGGCGCACCCCCGCTCCCATCGCCTTCTCGGGTCTCGTCGCTGACTGCGTAGAGGCGCGGCGCGGGGCGGGAATTGAAGACAGCCCGCCCGGGGCATTGCGATCGAAGAGTCGATTCAAGGGGGAAGGATGATTGACTTCGTCGCATGCCCCGGACGGGCTGATGCGGGGAAGGAAGCAGCGGGTGTGCCAATGCCGCGAGAAATCGTGCACCGTCCCGGCAACCGCGATTTCTGGGGCTCGTGACGCGGACCGGGAGCACGTCGACCCCCCGCCTGTCTCCACGTAGCGTCACGCGTGTCCGCTCAGGAGGGCAGGCTTGCCGCCCCCGCGGCGGGCTCACTCGAAGATCTGACCGCAGGCCGCGCAGATCGTCGAGCGGACCCCCCGGGCCGCGCCGCAGTGCGGGCATGCTTCGAGGTCCGGCGCCTTGGGCGGCGGCTCGGGTGCCGAGGGGATCGGCTCGGGCGGCGGTGCCTCGGGGATCGACTCGGCTGGTTCGGCGTAGGTCCAGCCGCAGGCGCCGCACGTCGAGGCGTCCGGGCCCATCAGCGCACCGCAATCGAGGCAGGTGGTGTCGTCGTCCAGGGCGTCGTGCGGCGC
Organism: Planctomycetota bacterium; assembly: GCA_030066775.1. Taxonomy (GTDB): domain Bacteria; phylum Planctomycetota; class PLA2; order PLA2; family JAEUHO01; genus JASJAY01. The sequence continues at coordinate 42,949 of JASJAY010000066.1, read as the reverse complement.
GCCGGCCGCGAACCAGTGGAGATGACCGCAGGCGCTGCAGGCGTAGGTCACGAACGGCGCCGCGAGGGAGAACACCCGGTCCGTGTAGAGCGATGCCACGTCGCCCCCCCGGCGAAGGAACCGATCACCCATGCAGTGGGCACAGCGGAGCAGGGTCCCCGCGACCTCGACGCGCTTCGCTTCGGACATCATTGCCTCCTGCGGCGAATGCCGCACGCACGACGGTCGGTCCGGCCGTGCCTCCCGCGGTGCTTGCCGTATTCTCCCCCGCTGGATGGGTTTCCGGCTTCCCCGCTTGCGCATTCCCGGGCCGCTGCTGCGGCTCCTCTACGGCGCGTACGAAAAGCACCTGCTCCGGCGCGTGCGCAAGCTGCCCGTCCCGGCCCACGTGGGCTTCATCATGGACGGCAATCGGCGCCATGCGCGTTCCAAGGGCCGTCTGCCGTGGGAGGGCCACACGGAGGGCTCCGACACCGTGGAGCAGATCTCCGAGTGGGGTCGCGAGGTCGGCGTCCGGACGATGACGCTGTACGCCTTCTCCACGGAGAACTTCGAGCGGGAAGCGACCGAGGTCGACATGCTCATGTCGCTCTTCGCCAACAAGCTGAGCGACATGGCCGAGGACCCGCGCGTGCTCGGCAACAAGATCCGCGTGCGGGTGTTCGGCCGCACGGAGCTCCTGCCCCAGGAGGTGCTCGACGCCATCGAGAAGGTCGAGGGCGTCACGCGGGACTTCGACTCGTACCGGCTGAACTTCTGCATCGCCTACAGCGGCCGGCAGGAGATCGTGGACGCGTTCAAGGCACTGATCCGCAAGGTCGAGCGCGGTGAGCTGACCGAGGAGTGCGTGGACGAGGACGTCCTCAGCCAGCACCTCTACACGAGTGGCGACGATCCGGACCTGATCATCCGCACCGGCGGCGAGTCGCGCCTCTCCAACTTCCTCCTCTGGCAGTCCGCCTACTCCGAGCTGTTCTTCACGGACGTCTACTTCCCCTCGTTCCGCCGGCTCGACTTCCTGCGCATCATCCGCGGCTACCAGCAGCGCCAACGACGCTTCGGACGCTGAGTCCGGGCGACCTTCGCGTACGCTCTGACGTATGCGCTGCGCGTGGATCCTCGGATGGTGTCTGCTCTGGCTGCTCGCGACTGCGCCGGCCGCCCATGCCGACCTGCTGACGGCGGCCGAAGCCGGCGACCTGGAGGCGGTGAAGCGCGCGCTCGACGCCGGGACCGACCCGAACGCAGTGCCCGAGGACACGTGGAGCGCGCTGCACATCGCCACGCTGAAGGGCCACGAGCCCGTGGTGAAGCTGCTGATCGCCCGCGGCGCCGACGTCAACCTCGTGCAGTTCGGCGCCCTGCCCCTCCACCTCGCGCTCGATCGCCAGGACGCGAAGCTCGTCCGGCTCCTGGTCGAGGCCGGCTCGGAGCTCGATCGGCGCAACGGGCAGGGGCTCCGGCCCCTGCACGTCGCCATCGAGAAGAAGAACCGCGCGCTGATCGACCTCCTGCTCGACGGCAAGCCCAACCTCGAGGGCGTCGATCGCTATGGGCGCACGCCCCTCGCCCTCGCCGCCGACAAGGGCGACCTCGAGCTGGTGCGGCTCTTCCTCGATCGGGGCGCGATGGTCAACGCGCGCCTCTCCGACGGCCGGCGCCCGCTGCACCTCTCGATCTACCACCGCCACGCGAAGGTCACCGCCCTGCTCCTCGAGCGCGGCGCGCGACACGACCTGCTGACGGCCGCGGCCGTCGGCGATCTCGAGACGATCGGCAAGCTCGTCGACCGCGGCGACCCGGTCGACCTGCGCATGCACTGGAGCGGCACCACCCCGATCATGTGGGCCGCCCGCCGAGGCCAGACTGCGGCGGTGAAGCGCCTCCTCGAGCGCGGGGCGTCGCGCGACGTCGTCTCGAATCACGGTCTCATGGCCATGCACTACGCGGCCCAGGGCGGCGAGACGGCCTGCGCGCGCGTGCTGCTCGACGCCGGCGCGCTGATCGACCCGTCGGATCGCGACGGCACCACGCCCCTGCACGAGGCCGCCAAGGCCGGTCACGCCGCCATGATCGCCTTCCTCGTGGAGCAGGGTGCGAGCGTGAACGCGCGCCACCAGTCGGAGAGCTTCACGGCGCTCTACGAAGCCGCCTTCAACGGGCACACGGCGGCCGTGCGCGCCTTGGTCGTGGCCAAGGCCGACGTGACGCTCAAGACCGCGAGCGGCCAGACGCCGCTGCACGCGGGGCTCGCGCAGGTGGAGATCACGCGAACGCTCCTGGATGCGGGCGCCAAGGCGGACGAGCCCAATCGGCGCAAGCGCACGGCGCTGCACGAAGCCGCCCAGGAAGCACACGTCGACAGCGCCCTGCTGCTCATCGAGCGGGGCGCGAACGTGCGCCTCACCGACGACCGCGGCTCGACGCCGCTGCACGCCGTGGCGTCCCGCTCCTTCGTGGATTCCCTATTCGACTCCGACAAGCCGGACCTCTCCGATCGCCCCGACGAGAAGGCGCGCTTGCCGGGCCGCCTGAAAATCGCCGCGGCGCTTCTTGCGAAGGAAGCCGACCCGCGCGCAGAAGACAAGCAGCGGCGCATACCCTACGCGATCGCGCGCAAGAACGGCTATACCGAGCTCGCCACCTTGCTCGGCAAGGCCGCCGGTGAGATCGACGACGGCCGCTGACCTTCGTGCGGCTCAGCCGCGGCGGGCGCGGCGCTCGAACGCGGCCCGGACCTCGCCTACGAGATCGGGATCCAGCCGCGGCGTTTCGCCTTGCCCGGGCGCCCCGTAGCGCAGCGCGAGCGACGCATCGAGATACGCAGCGACGCGCGCCGCAAGCTGACGCTCGATGCCGGCGTCGAGCAACATGCCCGTGAGCTCCGGGTCGACCAGCGCCGCCGGCGGGCAGTCGAGCTCGGCAGCGAGGTAGGCGCGCAGGGTCTGCTCACCGCCCGTGCCGGCGGACTCGACCGTCTCCGTGAGCGCATCCTGGGCGGCCCGGACCCGCGCTTCGCGAGCGATGGCCGGCGCATGCCGTTCTGCCACGAGCCGGCGCCGCAGCACGACCGCCCAGCCGAGCACGCTGAGGAACGCCACCAGCAGCCCGCCGATCAGCACGAAGGCGAGCACAGGAACGCGCTCCGGCTCTGCCGGTTGTGAATCCTCGGACTCGCTCGGGAACGTCCGCGGACCGGGGGGGACGACCACGTCCTCAGGCCCCGGCTCCCCCCTCACCGCGAGCGGGATGGGCTGCGTCGTCGCCACGCGATAGCCCGCGGGCGGCGTCGGATCGAAGTACGCGAGCTCGATCGCAGGCACACCCTGCACGTCGGCCGCGAGCGGGGCGAGCTCATACTGGATCGTCCGCGTCGGGTTCTGCTTGTCGTCGATCACGCCGTAGACGTGGAAGCCCGTGAAGCGATCGGCGGCCGGCGGAGTCAGGCGCTCCAGGTTGCCTTCGCCTTCGATCGTCACCGTGACGCGCAGCGTCTCACCGACCTCGACCTCGCTCGCACTGGCCTCGGCGCGGACCTGGAACGACCCGATCGCATCGACGAACGACGCCGGCCGGCCCAGGCCCGGCAACGGCATGACGATGAGCGTCAGCGGCTCCCCCTGCGCCGTGGCCTCGCGACGATCGAGCGGCACGCGCTCGTCGAGAAAGCCCTCCTCGAAGCGCGTCGCGTGCGCGAAGCGCACCACGGGTGCCTCGAGGACCCGCGCCTCCCCTTTCCCCACGACGTACCGACGTGTGAGCTCGTACCGGTGCCAGGTGCGTCCGCCGCGCGTCTTGTCGGGGAGGCGCGTGAGGCGCAGCAGCGCGTCGTTCACCGCGATGCGCGCGCCGGCGCGGCCTGCCGCGGCGGCGTCCTGCGGGGCGGGAAGCGCCTCGAAGCCCTCGGCGCCATCCAGCCAGGGCACGCGCAGATGCAGGGGGAGGTCGACCTCCTGCCGGAACAGGGGGACGGCGTGCTCCTCGAACCACTGCGCGTCGAAGCCCAGCCGCACGGACACGACGCAGACCTCGCCGACGAAGCGCGTCTCGCGCTCGGTCTCGATCGCGACCTCGACGCGGTCGACGGGCCCGTCCTCGTCGGCGGCCGCAAGCGGAGCCAAGAGGCCCCCCACGAGCACGATCACAAGGAGCGTTCTCACCAGTCCCGCTCCACCTCGGCAGCCCTGGCGCGCCGCGCGGCGCGACGCGACGCGCGCTTCTGCGACTCCTTCTCGCGCAGGAGCTCCAGCAGGCCGAGCACCTCGTTCGCCGGCAGCTCCCCCTTCGCGACCGCCGTGTCCGGTTCCTGCCGCTTGTCCTTCGGGGGCGGCTTGGGCTTCGGCGGGTCGTCGGGCGGCTTCTTGCCGTCGCCCGGCTTGGGCTTGGGCTTTCCGCCGGTCTTCTTGCGCTCGCGCAGCTGCTCGAGGCGAAGCAGCGCACGCTCGACGTTGCGCCGCGCGGCCGGCCAGTCGGCGCGCGCCGACGCCGCCATGCGCCACGCGGCGAGTGCGTCCTCGGTCTCTGCGATCGCCCACTGGTAGGCGCGCGGGTCGGCGCCGGGCTTCTTCGCTTCCTCCTCGGCCACGAGCGAGCGTGCGTAGGCCGTGTTGCCGCGCACGAAGTGACACAGCGCCGCGATCTCCGCGTCGGCCTGCTCGAGCGCCCGCTGCGCCGCCTCCTCGGCGCGTGCCGGATCCCCCGCCGCGAGCGCGGCCAACGCCTGGTCGTAGTAGAGCACCGGCGGCACGTCGTCGCCGGCCTCGGCGATCGCCTTGTCGAACGCGTCGAGGGCGTCGGTGAAGCGCCCCTCCTCGTACGCCGCGCGCCCCTCCGCCGTGCGGTCGCAGCCCACGAGCACCGCGGCGAGCAACAGGATGAGGAATGTGCCGCCGCGACTCACGAGCGCCTCCGATCGGAGAGCGCGAGCGCCACGAGCCAGAGGCCCAGGGCCAAGCCGAGCGGCCACTGGAACCGGTTGGCCGGTCGTCCTGATCCGGCGGTCGCGAGCGCGCGCTGCGCGCGCGGGCGGATGTGGTCCGTGTAGAGCGAGGCCAGCGGGGCCGTCGACGCCGCGGCGTCGACGTACTCGCCGTCCGCCGCATCGGCAACGCGGCGCAGGCTGGTCGCATCGAGCGCCGAGATGACCTCGCGGCCGCGCCGATCGCGGAGGAACGTCTCGCGACCGTCGTCCGCGAGCACGATCTTGCTGCCGAGCGCGGTCCCGTAGCCGATCGTGTGTACGGCGATGCCGCGCTGCCGGCACGCCGCCGCCGCGCGTGCGCCGCGGCCCTCGAGATCCTCGCCGTCCGTGAGCAGGAGGATCGCGCTGTGCTCGCTGGCACTGCCCTCCAAGGCACGCAGCGCTGTCTCGAGCGCGGCACCGAGATCGGTGCCGCCCTTGCGCACGACGGTGGGATCGGCTTGCTCGGCCAGCTGCGTGAACGTCTTGCGGTCGCGCGTCAGCGGCACCAGCAGGCGCGCTTCACCCGCGAAGGCCACGAGCGCGAGCCGATCGCCCTCGGCCGTCTCCGCGAGCGTGCGGATCGTCTGGTGTGCACGCCCCAGACGATCGGGCGCGAGGTCGCGCGCCCACATGGAGCGCGAGACATCCAGGCAGACGACGAGGTCGACGCCGCGCCACTCGGGCTGGCCTTCCGCCTCCCCTACCAACGGGCCGAGCGCGGCGAGCAGGGCCAACAGGACGCCGAGCGAAACGGCCACGCGCCGGAACGCGCGCCGCTTCCGGGCGGACTCCTGCGTGAGCTCCGCCGCGCGCCGGCCGATCACCTGGCGCAGCGTTCTACGCCGTCGACGCTCGCGCAGCTCCAGCGCGCCGTAGAGCAGCGGCGCGAGCAGGAGGAGCGGCAGCCAGTCCGCGTGGAGGAAGAGGGCGACGCCGCTCATGGCAGCACCTCGAACACGGTTGCGCCGAGCACGAGACCCAACGCGAGCAGGACGAGCCCGAGGATGAGGAACGGAAGATAGCGGTCCTCCAGTACGTAGCGCGGCTCCTCCAGCGCGCTCGTCTCGAGCTGGTCGATGCGCTCGTAGACGCGGTCCACGGCGTCCGCATCGCGCGCGCGGTGGAACGTGCCCCCCGTGCGCAATGCCATGTCCTGCATCGCCTGCGTGTCGAGGGCCACGAGCGAGCCGTCGGCCGCGCGCCGCCCCACGCCGGCCACGATGCCGTACACGCGCACGCCGAGGCGCTCGCACAGCTGCGCGGCATGCGTGGGCGGAATCTCGCCCTGCTTGCCCTGGAGCGCGACGTTCTCGACGCCGTCGGTCAGCAGGATCACGACCCGGGAGGGCGACGCACCCGCCTCGAAGACCTGCGCCGCGCGCGCGACGGCCGTGCCGATGCCCGTCGCGTCCTCGGGGCCCTCGCCCTCGACAGGGCGGACCTCGCCGAGGATCGCCGTGAGCGCCTCGTGGTCGAGGGTGAGCGGGCAGCGCACGTCGGGAAAGCGCGCGAAGGTGATCAGGCCGATGCGGTCGTGCGGGCGCCCTTCGATGAAGCGCGCGGCCGCGTCGCGCGCGACGTCGAGGCGCGTGCGGCGCTGATCCATGTCGCGTGACGACATCGACGAGGAGGTGTCGAGACACAGGAGGATGTCGAGCCCGACCGCGCGCTGCGGCAGCGCCTCGCGCTCGGCCGGCCGCGCGAACGCCAGCACGACGCACGCAATGCCGAGCACCTGCAGGACGCGCGGCAGCGACCGCCAGCGCACGCGCCACGTCCGCGGGAGCCCGAGACCCCCGTCATCGAACAAGCCGCCGGGCGCGAAGCGCACCGCCGGCGCGCCGCGTCGCAGCCCGATCCAGAGCGCGAGCGGCACGAGCCCCAGCACAAGCAGGAGGGCGGGATCCCGCAGCGTGTAGCCGGTGAGCGACTCGAACATTGCCATCAGTCGCGCGCCTCCGGCGCGACGGCGATCAGGCGCTCGGCTTCATCGAAGAGCGCATCCCGCGCTGCGGGCGACGACGGGAACGCACCGAAGGTCACGAGGTCGCAGGCCGGCAGGAGCGACGCCAGGTGCTCGCGCGCCGGCGCGGGAACCGACGCCGCGCCGCGCGCCGCCCGGACAATCTCGGGGGTGGTCCGCTCGCGCGTGCGCAGGTCGTAGGTCGCGGCCGCGAAGCGGCGCGCGAGGCGACCAATCGCGTACGTCGTCGCGCGCAAGGCCTCGGGATCGTCGCGCGCCTCAGCCCGCAGCGCGTCCAGCTCGACCTGCGCCCACCCGTCGCGCTTCGGTTCCGGGGCGGGTTCCGGGGGTGCCTCGCCCGGGTGCTCCCGCCGGCGCACGAAGCCAAACGTTGCCGTCGCCGCGAGCGCCACGGCGAGCAGGATCCAAAGCGGCGTCCAGTTCGTGCGCTCGGGCAAGGGCCCGCCCGGCAGCTCCGGCTCGCCGGTTGCGTCGGGGTCGAGCAGCGGCTCGACGCGGAGGCGCAGGCTGTCGGCCTTGGCCACGCGGACCTCGCCCTCGGCGCTCCGCGCCCGGAAGACGGGCGAGCGCACGACGACGTCCCGTCGCGTGAAGGCATAGGCGCGGAAGCGGCGCGTCTCCATGACGCGTGTGCCGTCCTCGGTGCGCGTGCTCGACTCGAGCACGAGCGAGAGCGGGGCCAGCATCGCGTCGTCGAAGGGCTCGGGCTCGAGCGCCGTGTGCCAGACGCGAACGACCGTTACGGGAAACGCGCGACCGAGCTCGACGTTCTCCGTGTCGGCCTGGACCGTCAGCTGCAGATCGACCGGCGGAATCGCCGGCGCCTCGCCGCACGCGGCAAGGGCAAGCGTGAGCAGCAGCAACACACCGCCGCGCCTCATCTCTTGCTCCCGCGCAGCTCACGCATGCGGAAGAAGCTGAGGATCGGCCCCGCCACGTGGTCCGCGCCGGGCTCGAGCGGTACGGGCACGTCCATGCGGTCGACCTTGGCCTTGCGGAGCTGCTTCTCCGTGCGCAGCCGCCACGCCGCCACGCGCTCGGCATAGGCCGCGCGCACACGCGGGCTGCGCCAGTCGATCACCGTGGCCTGCCCGGTCTCCGGGTCGCGCACCTGCATGAGCCGCTGCCCGGGCATCGTCAGCTCGGGCGTCAGCAGGCGGACGGCGATCACATCGTGGCGCTGGGCGCAGACGGCGAGCGGCCGCTGCCAGTCCTCGGACAGGAAGTCCGACACGACGAAGACGATGGCGTGGCGCCGCACGGCGCGCGTCACGAGCTCGAGCGCCGGCGCCATGCGCGTCGCGGGGCTCGCGGCAGGCAAGGCGAGGCAGTCGCGCACGATGCGCCACGCGTGGCTGGATCCAGCACGCGGCGACACGAACGCGTCGACGCCGTCGCTGAAGGCGACGAGGCCGACGCGGTCGCCATTGCGCGCGGCCGAGAGCGCGAGGCACGCACACACGCGCGCCGCGGTCTGCCGCGCGGACCAGCCCCCGAATCCCCCACCCATCGAGGCGGAGAGATCGAGCACGAAGAGGACCGTGAGGTCGCGCTCGTCCACGTACGTCTTGACGAACGGGCGTCCGATGCGAGCCGTCACGTTCCAGTCGACGGAGCGCGGGTCGTCCCCGGGCGAGTACTCGCGCACCGACTCGAACTCGATGCCCGCCCCGCGGAAGACGCTGAGGTAGCCGCCCGCCATGACGCCCGTCACGAGCCGCCGCGTCTGGATGTCGATGCGGCGCACCTCCGCCAGCACGTCGGCGAGCTCGGCGGCGCCGGCCTGGCTCATCTAGGGGACCTCGACGGTGTCGAACACCCGCTGGATCACCTGCTCGGAGGTGACGCCCTCCGCCTCGGCCTCGTATGTCGTGATCACGCGATGGCGCAGCACCTCGGTGCCGACCGCCTTGATGTCGTGCGGCGTCACGTACCCGCGGCCGTCGAGGAAGGCGCGCGCCCGCCCGGCCCGCACGAGGGCGATGCTCGCACGCGGCGACGCGCCGTAGAGCGTGAGCGGCTCGAGCTCGGCGAGGCCCGCCTGGGCCGGCTCGCGGGTCGCGAAGACGAGGTCGACGACGTACGCCATGAGCTTCTCGTCGACGTAGACCTGGTCCATGAGCGCGCGGGCCCCCAGCACCTGCTCCGGCGTGGCCACGGCCTTGGCGACGGGCCGTTCCGTGGTCTTCACCATGCGCTCGATGATCCGCGGCTCGTCCTCGCGACTCGGGTAGCCCACCACGACCTTCAGCATGAAGCGGTCGATCTGCGCCTCGGGCAGCGGGTACGTGCCCTCGAGCTCGACGGGGTTCTGGGTCGCGAGCACGAAGAAGGGTGCCGGGAGCGTGTGCGTCTCCCCCGCCAGGCTGACCTGGCGCTCTTCCATCGCCTCCAGCAGCGCCGACTGCACCTTCGCCGGCGCGCGGTTGATCTCGTCAGCGAGCACGAAGTTGGCGAACACCGGCCCTTCGCGCACGGCCCACTCGCCGGACTTCGGGTTGTAGACCTGCGTGCCGAGCAGGTCCGAGGGCAGGAGATCGGGCGTGAACTGGATGCGCCGGAACGTGCCGCCAAGGGCGGAAGCCAGCGACTGCACCGCCATGGACTTGGCCAAGCCGGGCAGCCCCTCGAGCAGGACGTGCCCATCGGCCAGGAGCCCGATCAGCAGGCTCTGCACGAGCGGCTTCTGTCCGACGATGACGCCTTCCACTTCACGGACGACATCACGGAGGAAGCCGCTCTCCTCCTCGATCTGCGCGGCCAGGGCCTGGACATCGGTCACGGCAGACGTCTCCTTCGGCGCCGAGGGTACACGCGCCGCCGTGCTTACCGGCCGCCGGGGCCGAGCCCGATGTCCGGCCTGAGCAGCTCCTGCGGCACCTTGCTGAGCGCCTCCGCGACGCGCTTCGCCTGCGCCTCGCGCTTGTCCTCGTTCAAGCGCGCCAGGAGCATCTGCGCCGTCTCGCCCGGCGTGAAGCCCATCTCGTCGCGCGTGCCGGTCGCATCCGGGCTGCGCGTGAGCGCCGTCACGATCTCGTCGGTCGCGGTGTCGTCGTCGTTCTTGAGGTAGGCGACGCGCGCCCGCGCGGCATGCGCCAGCGCGATCGCGTGGTCGGAGACCTCCTTGAACGCCTCGTCCTGCTCGATCGCCTTCTCGTAGAGCGCGATCGCGCGCCCGTAGGCCTCGAGCGACTGCTCGTACCGGCGCATGCGCCGGTGGTGCTGCGCCGCGACGATCGAGGCGTAGCCCGCGAACGTCGTGAGCGTCGCCGAGTCCGGCGTCTTCTCGAGCATGCGGCCGTAGCCGCCCTCGAGGCCGCGAGCACCGCGCTTCTTCAGCAGGCGGTCGCGCAGGCGCTTGTGCAGCTCGAGCGAGTTCTGGAAGCGGCCGATGCCCTCTTGCAGCACGCGCGCGGCGCGGTGCTCCGCGCCGAGCCAGACGAGGAACTCGTAGTGCCAGACGACCTGCCCGTCGGTACCGAGCGGGTGGCGCATGAGGATCGAGTAGGCGGCGTGCAGGTCGCCCAGCCACTCGCTGGGCCAGTCCTCCTTCGCCTTGACCGCCTTCTTGATCGCCTTGAAGCGCGACTCCGCGAAGATCGTCACGACGGCCATGCTGCTCCAGCCGCTGTCGCCGGCGGGAATCTCCGCCACGGCCTTCGCCGCGTGGCCGTAGGCCGTCTCGATGTCGCCCGTGTAGTAGGCCGAGAGCGCGATGACGGAGTTGACGCGCCAGCCCGTCGCACCCAGGTGCTCGGCCTCGAGCGCCGCCTGCTTCGCGTCGCGATAGAGGTGCTCGGACGTCATCCGCGCCCGGCGCTGGTTGTTGGGGTACAGGCGCTTGGCCTCCTGGGCGAGCGCGAGCGTGGCCTCGGCGAACTCGAGCCGCGACTCGGGGCTCTCGGGCTGCTCGTAGGCTTCACGCGCGCGGCGCTCGACCTCGGCCCCGAGCTCCACGTCCTGCGGCACGGCCGTGGGCGAGGGCTGGGTCGGGTCTGCGTCCATCCAGCCCGTTGCGTCGACGGAGCCGGAGCCGCCGGCCAGTCCCTTGTGCACGCCGGCGAGCCAGCGCGCGAGGGCCGAAGAGTCACCCAGCCGCTTGAGTGCGGCGATGAGCGCATCGCGCTCCGCGGCGTCCATGGGCACGCGCAGCGCCTCGTTGATCAGCATCGTCGCGATCGGCGTATCGGTCTTGGCGAGGGCGGCCCGGGCCACCTTGCTCAGGTCGACATCGAGACCGAAGATCGCCAGCCGCAGCAGGTCGAGCTGCGCAGCGTCCTTGTGCTTGATCGCCGCCTCCAGCAGCTTCTTGCGCAGCTCGGCGTCGCCCTTCTTGTAGGCGTTCTCGACGGCGACGCGATCCTCGACGTGGCGGCTCGCGACGCGCTCGAGGATCGGGCGATCGCCGCGCACGATCGGCGGCTTGCCCTCCGGGAACTTGTCCCGGCCCTCGTAGATCGCATCCATCACGCCGGCGGTGTCGTTGACGTAGTAGACGTCGTAGGCCTCTTCCTTGCCCTCCACGTCCACGGCGATGTGGCGCGGCGCGATGCGGCGGCCGTCGCAGAACTTCTCGAAGATGACCGGCTCGATCGCGATGTGCTCGCCGCACGTCACGCTGCCGAAGCGCGGACACAGGATGCGCTTGCCGGCATCGTCGTAGTCCCGCGGCGTGTGCCTGTACACGGAAGCGATCACGCAGACGTAGGGCTCGTAGAGCTTGGCGACCTCGGGCTGACGGTAGCGCTTGCCGGCCCAGTGCTCGCTGGCGATCTCGCCGTCCATGTTGATGCAGATGAGGATCGGCTTGCCGGTCTCCTTGGCGATGGCGAGCGCGTCGTCCCAGGTGCGCTGGAACGTGAGGAGGCAGGGCTTGGCCCAGTCCTCGGCCGTCGGCGCCGGCCACATCTGCTCGCGGTTCGCCTCGCCTACCCGGGTGCCGAGCCCGTGGGGCGGCTTCGCCTTGGGCTTCACCTCGTCCTTCTTCTCGTCCTCGGCCACCGCGGGGCCGAGGAAGAGGAACGCAAGCGCCACGCAGAGGGCGAGCTGGAACAAGCCGGGCCGCCAGCCGGGCGCCCTGGCGGAGCTACGAAGTCGGATCACGAACCACCTCCGGTTCCTAGCCCGCAACCCGAGGGCCAAGGCCCGGATCGCGTAGGAGACGGTCCGCAATCCTACCCGGCGCGCCCGGTCGGCTGCTGTGGCGACAGATCCGTATCGGACAGGGCACGGGGCGTGGTGCGTCCCAGGGGACGCCGTCTCGGGGCAGCCCCGCCGCTCCCCCCTCACGCGGTCTCGTCGCGCGGGCTCCCGTCGGCATCCTCGCGCCACGCGGGATCCCGGAAGTAGAACCCGTAGCACGGGGGACAGAACGCGTGGGTGGTGTTGAGCGGCATGCGCTCGACCCACGCCGGCACCCAGTCCCAACGGTTGGGATCGTTACGACGCTGGGTTCGTCGGCAATGGGCGCACTGCGTGATCAGGCCGGACTCGCCTAAGTAGAGCGGCTCGTCCGGGGGAAAGGGCGCGCGGCGCTCGAGGTCGTGGGGCGCCTCGACCACGAGGGAGTTGACGACCAGCAGACCCTTGCCCCGGCCCAGCGGGTAGACGACCTGGTGGAAGCGGCGGTAGCGGTCGCGGCTGGAGCACTCGTACTCGTGCGTCCAGTGACGCTCGGAGTGCAGCACCCGGGAGTAGTGCGCGTGGTAGAAGAGCCGCAGCTCCGGGGGCAAGGCATCGAGCAGCGAGCTGCCGAGCGTGCACGACTGCGACAGCCGCGGCTCGCCCCCGTTCTCTTCGGCGAACGTGAACCACGCGGGATTGAAGTACGCGAATCGGAGGTCGGCCCACAGGCCGTAGATGGCGCCTTGGTGAATGCGCAGCACGTCCGGGTCGTAGGGCTCGAGGAGTGCTTTGAACCCCTCGTCGACGAGCTCCGTAGCCATGGGCGTCCCCTCTCGAGGCGCGACGCAGCTGCTCGTCGGGCGGACGAGCAGGCTGCGGCCAGTGTATCCGTCGCCGCGACGGCCATCGCGCGCCCTCCTGGTGCTCGCTCCGAATGCCACCCGTCGGGGTCGACCGCCGGCCCGTGAGGACAGAAATCCGAAAAGCACTGCAACGCGAGCCGCCCTCGTCTGAAGTAAGGACATGGCGAGGCGCATCGAATCCCTGTTCCGGCGCTATCGGGATCAGGGGGACGTGCGCGCGCTGGGCTTGGTCTTCGATCGCACCGCCGACGAGCTCCTGCGTGTGGCCATGCACTTCGCCGGCGACCCGTCGCAGGCCGAGGAGTGGCTCCAGCAGACGTGGCTGATCGCCATCGACCGCGCCGACGGATGGGACGGCCAGCGGCCGCTGACGCCCTGGCTGCTCGGCATCCTGCGCAACGTGGTGCGACGCACCCACGCCGCGCGCACGCAGGAGGCGCTGCCGAAGCAGCCGCTGCGCGCGCCCACGACGAGCGACGTCGTCGCGGAGATGGAGTGGACGACGCTCGTCGCGGAAGCGGTCGAACGCCTCCCCGACCCCTACCGGTCGACGCTCATCCTGCGTCTCCAGCATGGGCTCGAGCCCGCGGAGATCGCGCGGCTCGAGCGGCGTCCGCCGGCGACGGTCCGCTCCCACATCCATCGCGGCCTGCTCAAGCTCAAGGCGGAGCTGCCGCAGGAGAGCCGCCCCCGCGCGCTCAACGCGCTCGCCGCGCCGCTCGGACTGCTGCACATCCGCGCGCAGGTGCTGAGCGCGGCGCAGGTCGCCGCACCCGCAGCCGCAGCCGGCAGCGCCGCGACGAGCGCCGCCCTATCCGGAGGGATCCTCATGCAGAAGCTCGTCCTGGCGGCCGTGGCCGTCGCAGCGATCTTGCTCGTGCTCACGGATCCCCTGGACTGGCGCTCCGCCGACGTCCCCTCCGAGCGCGACCCCGTCGTCGCCAGCGGTGGTCCGACGGACCCGGACGCCCCCGTCCCCGAGCTCGATGGCGTCGGCCCCACGCCGACCGACGTGACGCCGGAGGCCTCCCGCCCCGGCCCGGACGTCGACCTCGACGCCATCGACCGCGACCTCGACGTGCACGGGATCGTGCGACTGAAGGACGGCACGCCGGTGGTCGGTGCGAGGGTCCAGCTCTTCGACGCCCCGTGGCGGGATCGCGGCGTGATCACGAACCCCTTGGGCGAAGCGGAGTGGGCAGCAGGGCCGTCGACCCGCAGTGGTCGCCAGGGCACGTTCAAGTTCCGTCTCCGTGAGGGCGAGCAGCGCAAGCTCCGCGTGAGCGCGGACGGGTTCGTTCCCCGGACGATCCTGCGCGTGCGCGCAGGCGAACGCGTGGACATCGTCCTCGACGACGCGGTCGCGATCCGGATCCGCGTCCTCGCACCTGGCGGCGGCCCCGGCGCGGCCGTGCCGATCTCGCTCGTTGGCGCCGAGTTCGACGGCACCATCGAGACGGATGCCGAGGGCGTTGCCTACCTCGAGGGCCTGGCGCCGGGAAAGCGCATCGCCTTCTGGGCGCATCCGCAGCGAGCAGGCTGGGGCGTCTCGCGCTGGGCTCGCGTGACCCTCCCGAAGGCCGGGACCCACGAGCACGAGCTGCAGCTCCCAGAGGGCCGCACCCTTCGAGGCGTCGTCTCGGACAGGGCCACCGGACACCCCATCGCCGGGGCGCGTGTGGGGATGAACTGGACGCTCCATCCGATGGCCCGCACGGATGACGACGGCCGATACATGCTGCACGGCTGGACCGGCAAGGGGATCAGGGACCTGCACGTCCTTGCCGATGGCTATGGCCGCGTCGAGCGCTTCGTGGGCGACGCCAGCACGGTGGACTTCGTGCTGGATGCCGCGACGTCGATTCGTGGCCGCGTGGTGGACGAGGACGGGGCGCCCATCGCGCGCGCTTGGGTTGCGGTGGTCGGAGCGGTGTTCGAACGCGGCAGCCAGCAGATCTCCATGGCCAACGGCTGGGCAGACGACCAGGGACGCTTCACGCTGGCGGATTTGGTGGCCGACCTCCCCCACACCGTCATCGTGCGCGCACCGGGCTACGGACGGCGCCATGTCGACGTGGACGCCGTGGTCAAGGGAACCAAGGACATCGGCGACGTGGTTCTCGGGCCGCCCCACACGATCGTCGGGCGGGTCTATCTGCCGAACGGCGAGCCCGCCCGGGGACTGGAAGTGCGCGTGAAGGGCGCCAACGCGGACCGGGCGGCTGGGCGCGAGTCCGGCGCCCCGGCGCAGCGCTCGTACGGACACACGGACACAGCGAAGACCGACGACCTGGGACGCTTCGTGGTCACCGGCCTGTGCGCGGGCCAGTTCACGCTTCTGTGTCGACAGCCGAACGGACCCGAGGTCGAGGTTTCCGTGCGCCTGACCGAGGGCACACGCCGCCGCACCGTCAACATCCAGCTCGTCGGAACGCGGGAGCTCACGGTGCGCGTTCTGGACCCTGATGGCGAACCTGTAACCGACGGCTACGTGGAGGCGCGCGCGAAATCGAGCATCGGCCGGCCGACGCCGCGGGTCACGGCAAACCTGAACGCGCTCGGCGTCGCCGTCCTGAACATCCCGTCGGGGTACGAGCACGTCCGCGTCATTCCCTTCACGCTCCAAGGCGTCCTCGATCCCGGCCGGCAGCCCATTCCCAGCGACACGAATGAGCTCGTCATTCGACTCGAACGCGCCGTGACCATCGAGGGTGTCCTGCTCGACCCCCATGGGCGCCCGATCCCGCGCGCCCTGCTCAGTGGACGCATGGCCGGCGCTTACCACGCGGCGGCGCGAACGGACGCCGATGGCCGATTCGCCATGCGCTGCGCTCGAACCGACGTGCTCGAGATCCGGTTCGACGGCCAGATCGATGGGGACGACGGCAGCAGCGACGCCAGTGGGTTCCGTGGTGTCGCCCGTGGCGTACGGGCAGGCGCCCGCGACGTGCGCATCCAGACCTACGCCCTGCGCGGCCAGCTCACGCTGCCCATTCGCGTTCTCGATCCGGAGGGTCGCTCCGTTTCCGGCGCGCGGGTGCAGCTCGATCCTGACTTGCCAGGCCATCCCGTGCACACGACGGACGCAAACGGACGCGTACTCGTAGAGGGGCTCAGCGCGGTCCCGCGCAAGGTGTTCGTCTACCTGACCCCCAAGACCGACGGCTCCTTCTGGCTGTCGCCGCCCACGACGGGCACGCCGGGTACCGAGGAGGTCGTCGTCCGGCTGGAAACACCGCTGCGCATCACTGGGCGCGTCCGATTCGCAGACGGGAGCAACGCCGCGAAGGTCCACGTGCGGCTGTTCGACGACGCCGGATCAACGCGCCCCAGGGGCACGGGCTACACCCAGAAGGACGGCTCCTTCTTCATGCTGGTGTCCCCCTCGCTTCGCGCGTGCCGCATGGTGGCGCGCAAGACCATCAAGGGCGTGAAGCACCGCGCGGAGCTCGAGATCGAACGACTGAGCGCCGACGCGCCGTACGAGCTGCAGCTGGAGCGCGCGCCGTAGCGCGCGCCGTCAGCGCAGCAGATGCAGCCGCCGCTCGGCGGTGGAAACGCGGATCGTCTGGCCCCAGCGCAGCTCGATGCGATCGCTCTCGATGCCGTCGCCGAACACCACGCCGCCCGTCTCCATGCGCGAGACGACGGCCAACGCATCGCGCTCGCCGATGAGCCCCTCGACGAGGTCGGCCTGGGTCGCGACGCTCGGCCACGCTTCGCGCACGAAGAACACCAGCTGCCGGTCTTCGGGCCGCGGGAGGTCGAGCGCGCATCGACGCGAACGCGCGATCGAGCGTGCCCAACCCGTGGATCCGGTGCCGGTCGACACGATCAGCCCGGAGGACGAGTGGCTCTCCTCCGAACCGCCGAAGGCGATCTCGTAGCGCGCCGACTGATGGCTCACATGGCCGATGAACACCTCGTTGAGCGCGAGGAGCTTGCGCCCGTCGTCCAGCTCGGCCTTGACCATGGTGCGGACCTCGAGGTCAGGGGCCTCGGCAACGGCGGCGCCGTACAACGTCTCCACGCGATCGGGCGCGTGGTGGACCAGGATTCCCTCGTAGCGATCGGGGTCCGGGTTCAGCCCGATCACCCGCTGCCCATCGAGGTACTTGGCGACGTTCGCCACCAGGCCGTCCTGGCCCACGATCACGACGATGTCCGCCGGCTCGAAGAGGAACCGGCTCAGGTCCGCGCGCTGCGCGGTGGCGCGGCGCCAGTCGGCGGGAATCGCGCCGAGCGCGCGATGCACCGCGGCCTGCTGTTGCTCGTGGCGGAGCTGGACCTCGTCCATCGACTGACCGCGCTGCTCGAGGAAGAAGCGCGCCTGCTGCAACGTCGCGTGCCGCCGCAGGAGCCAGTCGAGCTCCGTCGGCCGCGTGATGAGCACCACCCGCGGGGGGACGGAGGCGCGCCTCGCGGCGCGCCTCCCCTTCGTGCGACGGCTTGCTTCGGTGTGGGTCGTCACGTCACACCTCCTAGCCTTGGCCCTTTGCAGCCGGCTCGAGCTTGCGCGTCGTGGCCCGCAGGAGGTCCGACAGCATCGGCCCGAGCATCTCGGGCGTCACGCTCAGGTGCTCGATCGTGCGCAGCTTCGCGGCGAACTCCTGCGCCGCCATGCCCATGAGCACGTGGCTCGGCAGCTCACGGTAGATCGCCATCCGCTCGCTCTCGGCCGTCACGCGGGCTTCCTCGATCGCGCGAATGCTGTCGGCCTTGGCGCTGGACTGCATCCGGGCGCGCTCGGCCTCGCCTTCGGCCTCGATGCGTCCGGCCTCGCTCGCTTCCTGCGCGCGCTGCCGTTCGTTCTGGCCCTGCTGGCTGATCAGCTGCTCTTCGCGACGTGCCAGCTCGATCTGGTTCTGGAGCTCGTTCTCCTGGATCGCGCGCTCCTTCTCCACGGCCAGGGCACGCCGCTGGAACACCGCCTCGTCGGCGGCCTGCTGGATGGACTCGTGCGCGGGCGCCTGGAGCGCGCGCTCGATCTCCTCGGTCGGCGTAACGCCTGCGACGCGAACGGCGACGATCTCCAGCCCCATGGCGGCGATCGTCTCGTCGTTGGCGAGGCCGTTGCGGATCCGCGCGCGCACCTCGTCGACGCCGTCGACGAGCACCTCCTCGAGTGAGGCGCCTGCGAGGTAGTGCCACGCGCGCTGCTGGGCCGCCTGCACGAGCAGCTGGGACAGCTGCTGCAGCGGCTCGCCGCGGTAGCGCCCCGTGCGGAGGTCGAGCGAGAAGTCGACGCGCTCCGCGAGCACGTCCGGCTGGGCGACGCGATACGTGATCACGCCTTGCGCCGTGACGTCCTGGAAGTCGCTCGTGCGTGCGTGGAAGAGGAACGTCTCGTCCCGGTCGTCGCACGGGATCTCGGCGACGCTGGCGGACAGCGGAAAGAACCAGAGCGCAAGGCCGCGCCCGGACCGCCGCAGCCGGCCGCGCTTGTAGAGGTGGACGTGGACGTTGGGCTCGCTGCGGAGGTGTCGGAGCCCGAACAGTCGGCTGATGGTTGCCATGGGAGTCTCCTTTCGAAGGGTCAGCGCTTTGTCCTGCGTGCGAATCGGTAGAGCGCCGCGGGGCGATGGCCCACGTCGGCTTCTCGGCGGCCGGTGGCGCGGATGCGGCCCGAGGCGAGCATCCGGCGGCGGAAGGAGTCCTTGTTGAGGCGCTTCCCGAGGATCGTCTCGTGCACCTCCTGGAGCTGACGCAGCGTGAAGTGCCGCGGCAGGAGCTCGAACCCGATCGGGGCGTAGTCGAGCTTGCCGCGCAGTCGCAGCACGACGAGGCCGAGCATCGCGGCGTGATCGAAGGCGAGCTTCAGGCGCCCCCCCTCCGGACGGACGGCCCCGACATCGCCGCCCGACTCTCCGCGCCACGGCACGGCGAGCTCGGCGAGCACGGTGTTGCCGTTGAGCGGCGCGCGCTCGAGGAGACCCGGGTGCACCAGCGCGTAGTACGCCACCGCGATCACGCGTGTGCGCGGGTCGCGCTTGACGGCACCGAAGGTGTAGAGCTGCTCGACGAACACGCCCTCCACCCCCACCTTGGTCGCGAGCACGCGCGCGGCCGCGGCGTCGAGGGACTCGTCCATCCCGACGAAGCCGCCGGGGAGCGCCCAGGCGCCCTTGGCGGGATGCTCCTCGCGGCGTACGAGGACGGCGCGCAGCGCTCCCTCGACGATCGTCACCAGCGCGACGTCGACGGCCACGGAGGGGTGCGGGAACGCCGACGCGTCGTAGGCGGCCAGAAAGGCCCGCTCCCCCCCATCCGAGGCCTTGTTCCGGGACTGTCGCTTGCGTGCGGCCATGGGCGCCTCCGACTTAGATGCTCAAAGCATATATGCCTATCGCATATATGTCCACCGGGTACGAAGCGAAATCGGCCGAATCCCTCCGCCACGCCGGCCTGGGGCGCTCGCGGCCTCGTTGCCTAGACTCGTGCGCCACGCCCCACCGGAGTCCACCCATGCGCATCGCCAGCGGCCCGCGCCTCTGCCTTCGCGACATGGCCCTTCACGACCTGGACGCGTGGCGCCACTGGATGCAGCCCGGCCGTCGGTGGCGCGAGCTGGACGGCCCCTACTACCAGCAGGACGTGACCGCCCCGTCGATCGACGACGCCATCGAGAAGCACCGGGCGCGGATCACCGCCGACGAGCCCCTCCCCCCCGTCCGGGAGCGCGCCCTCATCGCCGATGCCGGGGACGACAGCGCCCTCGGGCATGTGAGCCGCTACTGGATCAGCCGCGAGACGAACTGGGCCGCGCTCGGCGTCGTCCTCTACGACGACGAGCGCTGGGGCCAAGGGCTCGGCTTCGAGGCGCTGGGCCTCTGGACGGACTACCAGTTCGAGCACGAGCCCTCGTTCGTGCGGCTCGGGCTCCGCACGTGGTCGGGCAACACCGGGATGATGCGCTTGGCCACGAAGCTCGGCTTCCAGCAGGAAGCATGCTTCCGCAAGGCGCGCATCGTCGAGGGCGCGTACTACGACAGCCTCGGATACGGCGTGCTCCGCGAGGAATGGACCGCACGCTTCCCGAACGGCTTCGCCGCGTCGCTCTCGTCACCCTAGGCCGCACCGCCACGGGTCTGCGGGGATACGATTGCGCGCGGAGGACGCGACGTGGACGTGATCCAAGGACTGACGTGGGTAGGCAACTGCACGGAGAACTACGACGCCACCGTCGCGTTCTTCCAAGACGTGATGGGCCTCCCCGTCGCGCAGGCAGGCACCCCCACCGTCGATACGCAGTACGCCCGATACACGGTCTTTCGGCCACCGGGCGACGCCGCGTTCGAGGTGTTCGAGCCGAAGCCGGAGACACGCGGGCGCTTCAATGGGCCCGTCATCGCCTTCACCGTGGCGAGCCTGGAGGAAGCACGCCGCGAGCTCGAGTCGCACGGCATCGAGTTGCTCTCCGACGTGCTCGACGACGGCCGCCAGTGGCGCTGGCTCTACTTCCGGGCACCCGACGGCAACGCGTACCTGCTCCAAGAACGCATCGCGTCGTGAGCAGCGCCGCCAGCGCAAGCCTGCGTGCAGTTGCCCGCACCTTTCTGGGTCCGGCGTGGCTCGTTCGAGACGCGTCTGTCGCCCCACCGACACGTGGTTCCGGGCTAGTGTGATGCAGCGGCAACGCCCCCCGGAAAGCCCCTGTCCGGCCTCGATTCTGGCCCTCTACGCTCGATGTCAACGGAGGAGAGAATGCCCATGAAGCGCGCCGCCTACGCCGTCCTGGCCGCCCTCGTCATCGTCCTTCCGCTCGCGCCGACGAGCGCCGGCGAGAACGACCCGAGCCGGGACCACGTCGTCAAGAAACAGAAGCACTTCCGCACAGTCGTCGAGGAGCTCTCGAAGCGGGATGCCTCCCATCTCACGAAGGCGCAGCAGCAGCGTCGCAAGCAGGCCCTCGAGCGACTGCTCGCCTACGCGGACGCCGGCGTGTTTCCCGTCGACGTCCGCTTCACCGGATTCGGCGTGCCCTACCTCATCGACGATCGGGGCACGCGCTGTGCGCTGGCGCACCTGATCGACGTCTCGGGACACGGCGAGATCGTCTCGCGCCTCGCGAAGTCGAACAACCACGACTTCGTTCCGGAGCTGATGCACGACGCCGCGCTGCGTGCGTGGCTGGTCCGGAACGGGTTCACGGTCGAGGAGGCCGCGTTCATCCAGCTGCCGCCGTTCACAGACGACCAGGATGACGTCATCGACCCGCCCGAGCCGCCCGACGACCCCACGCCTCCGCCGCCGTCCATGCCCTCGACGCCGCAGACCGCCCCGCCCGCCGACGTGACGGGCCCCTCGACCGAGGGCGGCCTCCGACGCGGTCCGCGCGGCGCCCGCGCTCGCGCCCCGACGTGGCAGCTCTGGTGGAGCCTCAACCGACACGCGTTCGTCGATCTGCGCGCGCGCTACCACGACGCGGCGGTCGTGACGGGCCGCGCCGGCGAGGCGACGCCCGAGGGCTATCGCCCGCGGGACGCGGAGCGCAACAGCCTGCTCGCCCCCACCTTCTGGCAGCTGACCAAGCAGGGCGACGACATCGGCGCGACCGCACTCATGGCGCTTGCACGCATGGGCCGGGCACAGGACGCGGACCCCATCACCGAGCAGGCGCTGGCCTACGTCGCCCGGGACAAGAACGCCCACCGCGGGCTCATGCTCCTCGCGGTCGGTCTCGCCGGCACGGAGACGGGCACCGACGCCCTCCTCGCCATCGCCGGCGACACGCCCAAGGGGCGTCTCTTCATGGGCACGCGACGCCCGCTTCCCGAGCAGCACCGGGCATTCGCGGCCGTCGCCGCCGGCCTGACGGGCCGACCCGCAGCCATCGCGCCGCTGCTCGCGCTCCTCGACGACGACCGCGCAGCGCGCGCCGACCTCAAGGCGTGCTGCGTCACCGCCCTCGGTCTCCTCGGCAAGGCGGCCTCGCCCATGGAGCGGGCGCGCTTGCGCGCGCGCCTCGTGGACGGTGCCCGTACGCGCGCCTGGCACGACGACGTGCTGGCCGCCGTCCCCGCAGCGTTGCTCCACATGGAGGACGCGGGCGGACTCGAGTCCCTGAGCGGCCACCTGGCGCGCTTCCGCAAGCCCCAGTCGCTCCGTCAGGGCCTCGCCCTCGCGCAGGGTGCCCTGGACGACACGCCCTCGCGCCAGACGGTCGACATGCTGCTCGCGTCCGCGCGTCGCGATCCCGATCCGCTGGTCCGGCGCTACGCCATCGTGAGTCTCGGCCAGCGCACGCCGACGACGGACGACATGTCTGACGACACCGCCGCCTCGCGGCGGGTCATCGCCCGCTTCTTCGCGAGCGCGCTGAAGGGACACCACGTAGGCCAGGCGGACCGCCCGTGGGTCTACCTGGGCGCGGCCCTTCACGCCCGGCAGAACAGCAAGCAGGCGGACGCGATTCGCGCCAGCCTGATCGACGCCGCCAAGGACGGCGCCGACCGCAGCGCGCGCGCCGCGGCGGCGATCGGCCTGGGCCTGCTCAAGGGCACCGACGCGCGCGACGCCCTGCGCGAGCTCCTGCGCTCGACCAAGGACGAGGAGCTGCGCCCCTTCGTCGCGGAGGCGCTGGGCATGCTGGGCGATCGCGCGAGCAAGCTCGCCCTCATGCAGATGCTCCGGACCGAGAAGTCGGCGACGGTCCGATACCGCGCCGCCCTTGGCCTCGGCTACCTCGCCGACCGGCGCCTCGTCGCAGAGCTCGTGACCGAGCTCGAGCAGGCGAAGTCCGTCCCGGTGCGCACGGCGCTGACGCGCGTGGTCGGGGAGATCGGCGATCGCAGCGCGATCCCGCTCCTGATCTCCATCGCGAACGACGCGGACGAGGACGAGCTCACGCGCATGCGGGCGATCGCGGCGCTGGGCCTCATCGGCGAGATCCAGAACCCGACCTGGATCGAGTCGCTGAAGGAAGGTGCCAACCGGGCGACAGCCACGCCCACGCTCAAGACCGTCCTCTCGATCTTCTGATCCGCGCCGCTCGCAGGAAATCGTGGCGCCGGGGTCCCGAACGCCGGGGACGTGCATACAGTCCCTGGGAGCGGGCACGGAACAAGCGGGGCGGGAGACGTGCGCCATGCGCATGCGGGCAGCTTTCGGATTCCCACACGTCTTGACGAGCCGATCGGCCTACGTGCCGCTGGTCCTGCTCCTCTCCTTGACCTTCCTGCCGACGTGCGGCGGCGGCGGCGGCGGACCCCCGCCGGCCGCCATTCCGCTCGATCTGGGCGTGCACAGCGCCACGGTGCCCTCGGCCGTGATCCGCACGTTCCTCAATCCCCTCGACGCGCCGGCCACGGTGACCTCGCTCCCCGGTACGGGCCCGTTCGACTTCGACCCGGCCGACCTGCCGGGCCAGGTCGCCGCCCGCGGACCGATCAGTCTCACGATCCGGATCGTGCCCAGCGGGCCGGGCCCCATGCGGGGCCCCCTCTCGCTCACGTTCAGCGGCGGCGGCGAGGTGGTCCAGCAGGTCTTCGACATCACGGCTACGGGCGAGCCCGTCCCCTTCACCACGGCGCCTGCAACGCCGGACTTCGGCGACGTCTTGCCGGAGGCAACCAGCGACCTCGAGATCATGGTCCGCAACGACAGCCTCCGCAGCCCCGTGACGTTCGGCTCGGGCCAGCTCGACTCGCCCGCCTACGCCGTGCTGGGGTCGCCGTTCCCCCTCACCCTCGCCCCCAACCAGACGCGCACCCTGACCGTGCGCTTCACGCCGGGCGGTATCGCGAACCACGACACCTTCCTCCGGCTCGTGCCGGACGGCGCCGGCGAACGGCTCGACATCCGCATCCGGGGCCGCTCGACAGGCAACGGCGAACAGGTCATCGACCTCGGGACGCAGTCGCTCACGAACGGCGAGACGCCCCTGCTCTCCGTCGAGGTCCCTGACTCGGCCATGAGCGTCACCTTCGAAGGCGTCATGACCGAGTCCGCCGAGGTCGGCCTGCTCTCGCTCGAGGGCCCGGGCGGCAAGGTGTACGAGAACACCTCGAGCACGGGCGCCGTGCGGTGGGTCCCCAGTCGGCGCGCGTTCGCCGTGCACATCCCGAGCTCCGACGAAGCCGCCACGCAGCTCGTGGCCGGTGGCGGCACGTACTCGTTCCGCCTCCGACGGGAGAGCGGCAGCGGATCGACGATGCGCGTCCGCGTGCTGATCGAGCGCCGGGTCGGCAGCAGCGCCAACGCCGTGCTGCCGCTCAACATCTTCCTCGCGCCCGGCCTCACCCCGGACGCCGCCACCGCGTTGAATGACGCGAACTTGCAGAGCATGGTCACGCAGGTGGACCAGATCCTCTCGGGCCAGGGCGTGCGCCTGGGCGACATCTCCTACTTCGATCTGAACGACAACACGTTCGACGCGATCGCGCAGGGCGAAGAGGGCACGCTCTTCCAGGAAAGCGGTCGCGCACAGGAGCTCCGGCTCTCGCTGTTCCTCGTCGGCAACGTCTGGCAAGGCCAGCTGCTCGGGCTCTCGGGCTCGATCGACGGCGCGAAGCGCAAGGGCGACAGCGTCACCGGCGTCGTGAGCCTCTATTTCGACGGGCAGCCGGGGGCCATCGCCGCGGTCGTCGCGCACGAGATCTGCCACTACCTGGGTCTGTGGCACACGGTGGACGTCGACGGCACGCACGACCCCATCACCGACACGGCAAACTGCCCGGTCACCGGCACGAGCAGCGAGTGCAGCGTCGAGGGCGGCGACCTGCTGATGCACTGGCAAGGGAACGGCGGCAAGACCCTCACGAACGGACAGGGCCTGGTCATTCGCGGCCACGCCTTCCTCGAGCCCCCCAGCACGGGTGGCACCGCGCTGCGCGCGCCCGCGAAGCCGTGGCAGCCCGACGCCGCCACCATCGAGTTCCTCCGCAGCCTCGGTCCGGGGTGGTGCGGGACCGCGCATCGGCGATAGGCCGCGACATGAAGAACGCCGGCCGCGGATGACCGCGGCCGGCGTGTGTGTTCGGAACGGGCCAGGCCGGGTCTAGCGCACCTGCCAGTCGGCCGGCCAGTCGGCCCCGACGCGGAGGAGGGCGCGGGCCGCCTTGCCGCTGGCATCGGTCGCCAGGTCATGCCCCGGCTGCAGGGGCGGCAGGCTGACGTCGTTGACCGTGGCGCCCTGCGGCAGGATCACCTTGATCACGATGCGGGGGCCCGTGCCGATCTGGGTCGGCGTGCGGTTGCCGAAGTTGTTCGAGCGGAACCGGAAGATGTTCGGGACGACCGGGGCCGTGGGCTGATCGACGCCCTTCGCATAGGTCGTGACGAAGCCGTAGTTGAGCTGCGGGTTGGCGAGCTTGTAGTCGACGTACCGCTTGATGTTGGGCGACGTCCACCATCCGTTCTCGTCCACCACGGGCGTCAGGTTGAACTCGTTCTGCCCCAGGAAGCTGCGCGGCTGCGTGTTGTAGGTGAGGTTGTTGGGATCCCACGGATCCTCGACGGGCACGATGCCGAGGAACGCCGTGCCGCGGGTTGCCCT
This sequence comes from Planctomycetota bacterium, assembly GCA_030066775.1. Lineage (GTDB taxonomy): Bacteria > Planctomycetota > PLA2 > PLA2 > JAEUHO01 > JASJAY01. Next base: position 17,519 of record JASJAY010000066.1, on the reverse strand, counting down.
ACTGCCCCCCGCCTGGAACATGCCGAGGTACGCCTCCTCGACGGTCGTTCCCGCCGGGAGGTCCGGCATGGTGAAGCGCATGTAGCTGCGCGCGATCTCGTCGTTCGTTTCACCGGCGTCCAGCAGCGGATCGGTTCCGTAGGCCGTGTCGCCGCCGTTGCAGAAGGGGCCTTGGCACCGCGCGGGCGTGTCCTGGTCGGCGGCCAACCAGATCCACATGGCGAGCGCCGCGGTCTCTTCGCCGGGCTTGATGAAGCTATCGCCGCTCCCCCCACCGCCACAGGCGGTCAAGGCGGGCGCGATGGCGAGGAGGAGGGCGGAGGCGAGGGTGGGGAGGGACTTCATGGGAGGGCTCCGTGTAGCGGGTACAGGAACCTCAATCCGCATCCGCCGCACGAGCAGACAGGTCGGGGGCGCTGCTCCCGCCCGATTTCGGGCGTGGGCGGCGTAGACTGGCGTGGCGAAGGACGCGTACGCCCACAGATGACGGTCTCCTCTGATCCCGACACCCTGCTCTTCATCGAGCCCTGGACAAGGGCCCGCGCCAAGCCGGTCATCGACGAACTGACGCGGAAGATGGCTGGGGCGCTTCGAGCCGCGGAGAGAACCCCGTACGAGTCGATGGGTTATGAGATCTGTGCGTGCGGAGCCGCGAGCCTCTCCCACGACTTGATCCTGCCCTCGGGCGTCGTGACCAACTCGCTCTGCGTGCACTACCTCGCACATCACCGGACCTCGATTCCCGAGGACCAGCTCACCAAGGTCGCGACGCTGACGTGCGGAGAGGCCGAGCCGAACCGCGAAGAGCTACAGGGTGCGCCGTACGGACGCATGCGCCGCATCGCGCGGTTCTGGAAGCCGCCCCTCTGGCTCGCGTTCTGGCGGTGGCCCTGGGACGAGTTCAGCCGCGGCTACTGGCGTCGCAGCGAGAAGCGCTGGGCGAAGCGGAGCCCCCCGCGCCGCCATCGACCGCCGGCACCGTGAGCCCCCGCATGCTCACCGTGCCCCCGCAGATGTGCCCTAGTGCTCGAGGGCGCCGACGTCGGAGTTCCCGACGTCGATGCGGGGCTGGTTGATCTGATCGCGCTCCAGCGGCAGGCCGTCGGCGTTCAGCACATCGGCGACCGGCACGACGTCGCGCGCCGGGCTGCCGGCCAGGGGGACACGGCCCCACGTCATCCCGGGGAGCGGCCCCAAGGGGCCCAGGAGCGGATCGATCTCGGCCAGGGCGACGCCGACCTGGTTGTTGCCGATCCCGTTCCAGAACGGGCCGCCGGCCGCCTCGCCGATCACGTTGTAGTGGCTCTCGGTGGCGCCGAAGATCACGTTGCCGTGGACGTAGGCGTCGGGCTCGGCGCCCCCCGTGTTCAGCGCGAGGATCGACTGGCGCACCACCAGCGTGTTGCCGGGCTCGGGACCGACGTGGATGCCGCCTCCGGTCTCGGTCGCGACGTTGTTGGTCAGCGTGGAGCCGTAGATCTCGAGCGTGCCGCCGCCGGACGTGTTGCTGTCCCTGATGCGGATCGCGCCGCCGACGTTCTTGCCCGGGTCGTTGCCGAACGTGCTGTTCATGTGGAACGTCGAGGACTCGATGATCGTGCGACCGCCTCGCATGTACAGGGCCCCACCGCCGTTGCCGCCGGTGGACCAGTTGCCGACGAACGAGGAACGCTCGATCTTCGTGTCGTGGTCGCCGAACGCGTGGATGACGCCGCCGGAGTCGGAGCGGTTCGAGGCGAAGTGCGATCCCTGGATCAGCAGCCGCCCGCTGTTCGTAATCACGCCGCCGAACGTCGAGCCCTGGTTGTCGTGGAACGTGCAGGCCTGGATGTTCAGGTTGCCGTAGAGGTTGCGGATCACGCCGGCCCAGTTGCCGTTGCCGTCGACGAAGTGCAGCGACCGCAGCAGCACGGGCTTCGGCGTCTGGATCTCCAGCATGCCGGTCGCGTTACCGCCGCTGATCGTGACCTCGTTGCCGGAGGGCCCGCCGTTGATCAAGACGCTCTTGTCGATGCCGACCCAGTCGAGCAGCGTGATCGTCTGGCCGTGGATGGCGGGGTCCATGCGGATCTGCGATCCGTCCGACGCGTCGGCAAGCGCCTGACGCAGGGTGCCCGGCCCACTGTCGGCGGTGCTGGACACGTACAGGATCGGGCCGTCGAAGATGAACTGCGGCTCGGCCGGAGCCGCGGGGCCGCCACCGCCCCCGCCGCCGCCACAGGCGGCGAGCGCCAAGGACAGGGCCATGAGGACGAAAGCAGGAAGCCGTCGGGAGAGCGATCGATGCACGGGGGACTCCAAGCCGGGACGATCCCGGAGCGCAGCCGGTCGGGCCGCCATCGGTCTGACTCCGCATGCGCCGCCTCCGCGGACGAGGAATCCGCAATTTTCCCGCGGCCGGCCCGGCGTGGGGATACTCGCGCGCATGCAGCCTTCCGACGCCCCTGATCTCCCCGAACACGTCCTGGCCAATCGCGAGCACTGGGACAGCACGGCGCACGAGTGGGTCTCCGCCGGCGAACGCTCCTGGGCCTCCGACGAGCCCTTCTGGGGCGTGTGGTCCCTGCCGGAGTCGGAGCTCCAGATGCTGCCGGCCGACATGAGTGGCATGGACGCCGTCGAGCTCGGCTGCGGCACCGGCTACGTCTCCGGCTGGATGGCGCGCCGCGGCGCGCGCGTGGTCGGCATCGACAACTCGGAGAACCAGCTCGCGAGCGCCCGCCGCTTCGCCGAGGAGCACGGCGCGGCGCTCGAGCTCGTCCACGGGAACGCCGAGACGACGCCGTTCGCGGACGCCGCGTTCGACTTCGCCATCAGCGAGTACGGCGCGGCCATCTGGTGCGATCCGTACGCCTGGATCCCGGAGGCGCACCGCATCCTCCGGCCGGGCGGTCGCCTCGTGTTCCTCGGCACGACGCCCCTCGCGACCGTGACGATGCCCCTCAACGGGGCCATGTGCGAGACGACGCTCCACCGCTCCTACTTCGATCTGCACCAGATCGACTGGCGCGAGGTGGAGATCGACCCGGGCGGCGTGGAGTTCACGCTACCCATCTCCAAGTGGATCCGCCTCTTCCGGGACGTCGGCTTCGACGTCGAGGACTACCTCGAGCTCCGCGCGCCCGCCGATCAGCAGGAGAACAAGTTCCAGAGCCCGGCCGCCTGGGCCAAGCGCTGGCCCTACGAGCACGTCTGGAAGCTCCGCAAGCGCACGTAGCGACGACGCGCGCCGGGGCGGATACCGTTTGGCCCGTGTCCGCCCCGATCACCACACGCCTCCTGGACCTCTACCGCATCGGCCCCGGGCCGAGCTCGAGCCACACCGTCGGCCCGATGCGCGCTGCGCGCGCGTTCCGCGAGGCGGCGCTGGCACAGGGCATCGTCCCGGCCCGCCTGCGTGTCGACCTCATGGGCTCGCTGAGCGCCACCGGCCGCGGTCACGGCACCGACCGCGCCGTGCTCGCCGGCTTGCTCGGCTGGCGCCCGGACACGTGCGACGTAGACGCACTCCTCGCGCTGCCCGACACGCTGCGCGAACAACCCTCGATCGAATGGGGTGCGCAGAGCGCAACGCTTCACCCCGACGACGTGCGCTTCCTCCCCTACTCCGCGTATCGCCACGAGGACCTGGAACACCCGAACACACTCCGGTGCACGGCTTTCGACACCGACGGGGGCGTGCTTCTCGAGCAGACGTGGTGCTCCACGGGCGGCGGGTTCGTCGAGGAGGCAGGTGCGAGTGACGGCGCCTCGCTCGCGGATCCGCTCGGGGCGATCGACGCATCCGGCGTGCACTTCCACGACTGCGAGTCGCTCGTCGCTGCCGCCGACCAAGCGAACACGTCGATCGGCGCGCTTGTGCTCGCGCACGAACGCGCCGTGGACAAGCGCGACGTGCGCGACGGCCTCGACCGGATCTGGGACGCCATGCAGGCGTGCATCCGACGCGGGCTCGAACAGCACGGAACGCTGCCGGGCGGCTTGGGGCTGCGACGCCGTGCGGGCGAGCTCAACGCACGCATCGAGGCCGGCGACGTCGAAGCCGGCTACGCGCACATCGCGCGCGCCCAGGCGTACGCCTTCGCCGTCAACGAGGAGAACGCCGCGGGCGGTCGCGTCGTGACGGCCCCCACCAACGGCGCCGCCGGCATCGTGCCCGCGGTCCTGACCGAGGTGGCCGAGCGGCTCGCACTCGACCGCGACCAGGTGCACCGTGCACTCGCGACCGCGGGTGTGATCGGCGCGTTGATCAAGACCCACGCCAGCCTCTCGGGCGCCGAGGTCGGCTGCCAGGGCGAGGTCGGGAGCGCCACGGCCATGGCAGCCGCGGCCCTGTGCGAGATCCTCGGCGGCACGCCGGCCAAGGTCGAGTACGCGGCCGAGATCGCCATGGAGCACAACCTGGGCCTCACCTGCGATCCGCTCAAGGGCCTCGTGCAGGCCCCCTGCATCGAGCGCAACGCCATGGGTGTGGCCAAGGCCTGGAGCGCCGCGCAGCTGGCGCTGCACTCCGACGGCATGCACCTCGTCAGCTTCGACCGCGTGATCCAGGTCATGAAGCGCACGGGCAACGACATGCGCCGCGAGTACAAGGAGACGGGCGAGGGCGGCCTCGCCGTCGCGGTCAACCTGCCCGAGTGTTGATCACTTCTGGGCGTCGCCGACCGCCCAGCGCACGCCGCGCTGGAACAGGTCCCAGTCGGACTCGGGGTCCTTCAGCCGGCCCTCGCTCTCGGGCCACGAGATGTCGTCCTTCGCCGAGGTGAGGTCGTACTCGATGTGCACGCCACTCAGGAACACGCGACCGCGCTTGCGCCGGAACGTGACGATCGCGGGCGCGCCGCCCTCCGCGTAGCGCGCGACGACCTCCACGGACGAGCCCTTGGGCGCCTTCAGCTCGAACCACGGCCCGCCCAGATAGAACGCCTGCCGCTGCGTGCCGAGCCCCTTGGCCATTGCATGGGACGCGTCGAGCTTCAGCGCCGCGAGCGCGTGCTGCGGCCAGGGCGCGACCTTCTCGATCGGTCCGATCGCCGGCCCCTCGAAGAGGTCGAGGGGGTAGTCGTACTCGATGCCTTCCCAGCGAATGCGCGACGCCGCGAAGAACGCCCCGGCACACACGCCGACATAGCCCCCACCGCCGTCGATGAAGCTACGTACGTGCTTCGCGCCCTTGGCGTCGACGTCGATCACGTAGTCACCGGCCCATCCGCCGGGCACCAGCAGGCAGCGCACCTGCTTCCGGAAGCTGCCGTCGTTCACCTGCCCCGGCGTGAGCGGTCGGATCGTGAGCCCCGCATGGAGACACGCGGCGGCCGCGGTCTTCACGGCGTTCGGATGGGCGCCGAGGCCCGTGTAGAGCCCGATGTCGGCACGTCCCCTGGGCACGACCGTCCACCACTCGTAGAGCGTCCCCTGCGCAGCATCCGCGGGCGCCGCGTAGAACAGCTGGTCGTGGGCACCGGTCCAGACGAGCCCGCGCGACGCGATGCCTTCCAGCGGTGGCGCTTGCTCGGCGCCGCTTTGGTAGGCCGCTCGCGTCGCGGGCGCCGACCGCTCGTACACGAGCTGGGCGGGCAGCCGGACGACCTGCACCGCATCGGTCCCCTCGGGAAGCGCGCGCTTCGCGTAGTCGATCTCGATCCGCGCGCGCTCGTGGACGTACGCCGCCTTGCCGCGCTTGCGGGATCCGGGCTTGCCGATGAAGACCCGCTCGAGCGGTCCGGACGCTGCGAGCCCGCGGGCTTGGAGGAACGCGCGCAGGGTCGACTCGGCCTTGGCCAGGGAGGCGACCTCCTTGCCAGTTGTCGTCACGACGACCCGCGACGGCACGAGACGCAGGCGCGTGGTCACGGCAGCCTCGGGCTCGCTCTGCGCAACGCCACCGGAGGCCAGCATGCCGATCAGCGCGAGCAGCCGGACGAGCGGGCGAGCGGTCGGGTGCATGGCGTCCTCGATGTGACCTGCGGAATGCTACGCGCATCCGCGTGAGAGCCAGGCTGGCAGCGCCGTTGCTGCTCGACGCGCCCAGGTTAGGGCCGAACGGGCGCGATGTGGATCCCGTCCGTCGGGCTGCGTACGCTGCCCCTGCTGCGCGTGGGGAGCGACGTGGCAGAGGGGTGCGGTCCGGCCGCATCCGAGCGAGGGAGCCAGGCTTGGAATCCGGCGAGAAACGCGAAGCGCTGCGCGTGCCCTGCGACTTCCCCGTTCGCGTCTACGGCCAGCTGCGCGAGCTCTCCGGTCGAATGCTCGACATCAGCCGCACGGGCATGCGGATCGAGCTCCCGCTCTCGCGGCTCATGATGCAGCCGTCGCTTGACTTCGCGGCGCTGACCCAAGCGCTCGAGCAGATGCTCGGCGCGACCTTCATGGCCGACCTGCATCACGAGATGCTGGGCCAGCTGATCCGCAAGAAGCTGCGCACGGTGCGCGTTGGCGAGGTGGATCCCGACGCCGACCTGCTCGAGGTCGGCTGCTCCTTCGAGGAGCCGCTCCGCGACGAGGAGACGGTCATGCTCGGCATCGGGCTGCCGCCCGTGGGCGAGACGTCCGCTGCGGCGTTCCGCAACGTCCCGCCGCCCAAGCGGCGCGGCGACGCCGACGAAGACCAGCCCGCCCAGCCGCGGCCCCTCGGCTACGAAGGCATCCTGCATCCCTCCGAAGGGATCGTCGGCGAGCCCCTCGTCGGGCGTACGGAAGGGATGCTCGGCAGTGAGTCGCTCCTGGCCGTGCCCGTGAACACCATTTCCGGCGCCTACGACGTGCCGCCTGAACCGCTGGCGGCCGCGCTGCGGGACATCCTCGGCCCCAAGCCGCGGCTGGAGATCCTCGACGGCCTGCACATGGTCTGGTCGGGACCGGTCCAGCTCGACGAGATCGAGATGCCGAGCTCGTACGCCGGCGACGTCATGTTCCTGCTGCGCGACGCGACCTAGCCGCTACGCAGGATCGGTGTAGCGCGCGAGCGTGTCCGCGAAGTCCGCGCGCAGCCGCGCCCACTCCATCTTGTGCCAGGGCGTGTAGGCGTCGGGATCGCTGGCCATTTCCGCGTCGAGTGCATCGGCGTCGACCCACCGGATCGCGGCGACCTCGCTCGCGTTGACGACGATCTCGTCGTCGCTCTGCACGAGGAAGACGGTGCAGAGCTCACGCTCCGAGCCGATGTCCTCGTAGCGCGCGTGGTACTGGAACGTGTAGACCGACTCTGGATCGGCCTCGATCCCCAGCTCTTCCACGAGTCGCCGCCGCGCCGCCTCGTCGACCGTCTCGCCGCGCCGCGGGTGCGAGCAGCACGAGTTCGACCAGAAGAGCGGCCACAGCGGCTTTTCGGCGCTGCGCTGCTGCATCAGCAACTGGCCGCGCCCGTTGAAGACGAACACGGAGAACGCGCGGTGCAGGATGCCGTCGCCGGCATGCACGTCCGCCTTCGGCTGGTAGCCGAGGACGGCGTCGTGCTCGTCGACGACGATCAGCGGTTCGTCGTCGAAGGAGACCCGCTTCGCACCCGCCATCGTCATGCGCCGTCCTCGGCGGGCTCGGCGAGCTGTGTGATGAAGGCGCGGTAGCGCGCGGCGCGCAGCGCATCGGCGATCCGCTCGGGATTCTCCGGGGCCAGCGCGACCATCGCGCCGCCGCCGCCGGCGCCCGTGAGCTTGGCGCCCAGTGCACCGTGCTTGCGCGAGATCTCGACCATCTCCTCGAGCTCGAAGGTCGACACCTGCATGGCGTTGAGCAGCCCGTGGCAGAGGTTCATGCCCCGGCCCAAGGCCTCCAGGTCGCCACTCTCGAGATCCTCGGCGGCCTGCAAGGTCAGGGCGTCGATCTCCTCGAACAGACGCTGGTAGGCGCGCGGCGACTGCTCGCGTGCCCGCGCGACGCGCGCGACCATGCCGGCCGTGAGGCCTTCGTGGCGCGACAGGCCCACCACGATCGGCGTCGGCTGGCCGACCTTGACCGTGCGGATCACGGGCGGGGTGCCCTTCTTGAACAGGATCGGTCGACCGTGGGTCGAGACCGAGTTGTCGATGCCCGAGGCGCGCCCGTGCGCGTACTGCTCGGCGCGGAACGCGAGCGCGTTGACGCGCTCGTGGTCGAGGCCGAGCTCGAAGCGTGCGTCGAGCGCGCGAATGACCGCGACGGCGAGCGCGGCCGAGCCGCCGAGGCCCATCGCACGCGGCAGGTCGGAGCGCAGGTGGATCGCGAGCGGCCGCCCCTGGAGACCGAGCTCCCGGAGGATCATGCGCAGCGACTTCTCGAGCGAGTTCTTGGGCTCGGCATCGAGCTCCATGCGCTCGCCCACGTCCCACTGCGGGATGAGCAGCTCTACGCCGCTGTCCGTCTCGTGCACGGCGGCGCGCATCGCGAGGTCGACCGGTGCCGCCAGCGCGTGGCTGCCGTATACGACCGCGTGCTCGCCGAGCAGGATGATCTTGCCGTGGCCGACACCGCGACCGGCGCGCTTGCCCGTCCGGCGCTCGAAGGCCGTTACCTGGTCCGGATCGTCGCGCAGGTCCTGGAGGATCTCCTTCGCGCGCCAGACCTTCACCTCGCCCCCGTCGACCAGGCGGTCGACGACGCTGTCGAGCATCGCCCGCGGCGTGCCGGCGGCGACGGCCACGCTGCGCGCGTGCAGCGCCATGTGACCCAGCTGGATCCCGTCGGTGCTGAGCGCGCGGAGGGCGGCGAAGTTCTGCGCGAGCCCGACGGCGCACATGACCTCGGCCAGCTCGCGGGCCGAGCCCACCCCGAGGATGCGCCGGGCGATGCCGGGCGTCGGGTTGGACTGGATCTGGCTGCCGACGATGCCCACCTTCAGGGGGATCGAGAGCGCGCCGCCGAGGTGACCTTCCTCGGTGCGCCACCAGCGCGTGAGGGAGCTGTAGCGGCCCTGCATCGCTGCGTGGGCGTGGGCCGCGGCCTCGATGGCACGCCAGTCGTTGCCGGTCGCGATCGCGACGGCGTCGATGCCGTTCATGACGCCCTTGTTGTGCGTCGCGGCGCGGTACGGATCCACCTCGGCGAACTGGTTCGCGAGCACGATGCCGTCGCGCACCTCTTCGCCTGAGTAGCCGTTGTTCTTCAGGTACTCGACCGGGATCACGCACTCGGCGTGGACCATCGCCCGGTCGGTGATGTTGCTGAGGATGCGCAGGAAGACACGCCCGCCCGTGATGTCCTCGATCAGAGGCGCCACGCCCTCGCACATGCTGTTGACGATGTTGGCGCCCATGGCGTCGCGCGTGTCGACCAAGAGGTGCACGATCGTCATCTCGGGCCGCGTGCTCGACGCGGGGTGCACGCGCACCTCCACGTCGCGGGCCCCGCCGCCGCGCGCCACCATGTTCGGGTGCAGGCTGTTGGCGAGGTCGAGGATCTGCTCCTTGTGCTCCTCGATGCGCTCCTTGACCGTGTCGGCGTGCTCGACTTCCACGACCTGGATCTGGCCCAGGATCATCGGGTCCATGCTGCGGCAGCGGAAGCCGCCCCCGGCGCGGATCGTCTTGGCGGCGGCGCTGACGGCGGCCACGACCGACGGCTCCTCGACCACCATCGGCACGACGTACTCCCTGTCGTTGACGAGGAAGTTGAGGCCGAGACCGAACGGCATGCCGAAGGTGCCGACCACGTTCTCGATCAGGCAGTCGGCCTCTTCCGCGTTCACCACGTTGCGACCGGAGGAGAGCGTGGCGAAGTCCTCCTCCGAGAGGATGCCCTTCTCCTTCAGCAGCGCGAGACGCTCATCGACCGTCTTGCGGTAGAAGCCGGGAAGCCGCGAGGTGATCGTCATGTGGAAAGCCTCGTGAGGGTTTCCACGCCGGCGCCTGCCGACGTGATGGACGCGCTCACCAGCGGGAATCCCTCCCGCTCGAGACGCGCGCAGAGCTCGGTACGGTCCGCGTCCTCGGGAACGAAGACGACGGCCACGTCGCCCCCGCCCGCTCCGGACGGCTTCGCCACCGCGCCGTGGGCGGCGGCGATCTCGGCGACCTGTTGGTGCGGCGCCGAGACGATCGGCAGGCCGGCGCGGTCGCCCAGGTCCTGCATGCCGCGCCGATAGACGTCGACGGCGTCGAGGAAGCCCGTGAGGTCGTCGTTGCCGCACGCACGCACGGCGTGCAGCGCGACCTCGCGGAGGCCCCCCATCACGATCGCGTACGCCTCCGGCTCGGCGCGGGCGAACGCGCGCACGGCGGCCAGGAAGTCCGCGGTGTCGACGGCCTCGCCGGTCCACACGGGCAGGACCTCGAGGCCCTGGGGCAGACGCACGGCGTGATGCTCGAGACCGGTCGGCGTGATGCGGAAGGCGCGCACGCCGCCCAGCATGCTCGCCGCGACGTCGACGCCGCTGCCCGAGCCGCCCACGGCCTCGCGGTGGGCAGCGCGGGCGCGCGCGAGCAGCACCGCCGGATCGACGGGGTGCTCGGGCGTCGTCCAGGCCGCGAGCGCCGTCGTCAGCGCGGCGGCCACCGCGGCGCTCGAGCCGAGCCCGAGCTTGGCCCCGCCGGGCCCCGAACGCAGCGCCTCGCTGTGGACCTCGATCGATCCCAGGCGCGCCAGCTGCTCGGCCTCCTGCTCGTCGCCGAGGGCGGCCCCGACGATGCTGCGCACGAAGCAGACGCCGTGCGGGAAGTGGTCCGGCGTGCAGGGCTCGCTGATGTCGAGCTCGACGCTCGCCTCGCCAGGCAGGTCGGTGCGGATGGTCACGACGGGCGAGGGCGTCAGGTCGCCGCCTTCGCCGAGCACCACCTCCACGCGACGATCGACCGCCGCGACGATGGCGGGCGCGCCCTCGAGTACGGCGTACTCGCCGATCAGCATCAGCTTGCCCGGGGCGGTGGCCCGCATCACGAGGGGATCTCCGACACCACGCGCGCGCCCGGTCCGGGCACGGCCTGGAGTACCTCTATGACGCCCGGGACCGCGCGCAGGTGGCGCGCCACGTGGGAAGCGTCCTCGGGTGCACAGATCGCCTTGACCTGGGGCCCGGCGTCGATCGTGAACCACACCCCCCGGCCCTGGCCGCGCAGCTCCTTCACGGCCTGCATGGCGGCCACGGTGGTCGGGTTCCAGTACAGCAGGGGCGGGTGGGCGCCCAGCGCCACGGCGTGCATGCGCAGGCAGTTCGTCTCGGCCAGGACACCGACCTGCTCGAGGTCGGCGTCGCGGATCGCCAGGCGCATCGCGGCCAGGTCCTTGGGCACCTGGCGCGTCCAGCCTTCGAAGAACGGCGAGGTCGTCTCGGTGCGCCGCATGCCCTCCGTCGAGCCGATCGACTTCTCCCCTCGGGCCGTCACCGCCACCAGCAGGGTCAGGGGCAGATGCTCCGGATCCGCGATCGGGACGGCGTAGGCGTCCGAGCCGTCAGCCTCTTCCCCCGCGCGCATCTCGGCGTAGCCGCCGAAGATCGAGCGGGCGGCCGAGCCGGATCCACGCCGCGCGAGGATCGAGAGCTCGCTGTCCGAGAGACCGAGCCCCAGCGCCGCATCGCAGGCGACGGCGAGGGCCGCGAAGCCCGAGGCCGAGGAGGCGAGCCCCGCGGCCGTCGGGAAGTTGTTTTGGGTCTCGACGTGGGCGTGGAGGTCGGTCTCCGCCTGGGCCCGAAGGAGGTCGAGGAAACGCACGATGCGCGCCGTCCCGCGAGCCGAGTGATTGCCCTCGAACTCGATCCGATCGGCTTCCAGGCCGTCGTCGAAGCGGACCGTGGTGCGCGTCGTGAGCGAGTCGAGTGTGACCGAGATCGAGCCGGTCCGGGGCAGGTTCAGGGCCAGGTCGCGCTTACCCCAATACTTCACCAGCGCGATGTTGCTGGTGGCCTCGGCTGTGGCGGTCAGGGGTCGATGCAAACCGGTCTCCGACTGTCCGACGCCCGGCTGCCCCGAGGGGCGCCATCCGACTTGATGCGTTCGGCGTGGACAGTACGGGCCACTGTACGCGCGCTTCACCGATCCGAACGTCCGGGGTAGGGCCGATATCGCCGGATTCCGGGGCCCCTCGCAATGGGGCGAACACGCTACGAAGGGCGCTGGCCCTAGGGCAGGCCCCACACGCTCCACGCCGCCCAGTAGTACGGGTGTGCCCACTTCGCCTGTTCGCGCACGAAGCCTTGCGCCTGCCGCAGCGCCTCGGCGGCGCTGAGCCCCTCGCCCGATCCCCACAGCTCGTAGAAGCGTGTCATGAGCGCCTGGGTCGCCGCGTCGTCGACCTTCCAGAGCGAGCACAGCACGCGCGGCGCGCCGGCGTACATGAACGCCCGGGTCAGCCCGACGATCCCCTCGCCGCGCTCCAGGCGCCCCGTGGCCGTCTCGCACGCAGAGAGCACGGCGAGGTCCGCAGGCACGCGCATGCGCAGGACCTCGAGCGCCGTGAGAAACCCGTCGTCCTGCGCCGAGCTCGAGAGCGCCAGTGACGACAGCGTCGGGCGATCCGGATCCACCAGTCCGTGGCAGGCCAGATGCACGGCACGCCAGCGCGTGCGCTTCGCGAGCGCCTTGCGCAGCGCGTCCTCGGTCGCCTCCGCGCCGAGTAGCACGTCGGTCCCGACCGCCTTCACCTCGACCCGCGTCGCAGGCAAAGGCGCGAGCCGACCACCGCGCACGTACACGGCGCGCGCCCCGTCGCTCACGCCGCCGTAGTCGGGATCGCCCAAGGCCAGCACACCCTCGCCCCGCTCGCGCTCCTCCTCCATCAGCAGCGCGTGGGTCGTCCCCGAGACGGCGACCGCCACGGGCACGTCGAACAGCGCCCCGAAGGGCACGTAGCAGAGCGCGCCGTCCGGCGAGAGCAGCACGTGGCGGATCTCCTCACCGAGGCCGAGCGGTGTGACCAGCGCGCGCACGAGCGCCGCGCGCGCGGCATCCGCGTCCGTCCCCGGGCGCGTGAACGAGGCCGCCTGCTTCACGACCTCGTCGAGCGCGCTGCGCTCGCCCAGGTCCACGATGCGCTCGGCGTCGGCGGTCAGGACCAGCGCGAGCCCGCCTTCGTCGTCGAGGGCGTAGAGCACCATCGCCTGATCGCTCTCGAGCCAGCCCTGCAGCTCTTCCAGCGTCGCGGCGCGCGGATAGACGAGGCCCGCCGCACGCTTCGCCTCGCGCTGGATCCGGCTCGCCACCTCGCGCACGTCTTCCATCGCCGCGTCCAGCGCGCGCGCCGCGGCGCGGATCGCGCGTCGCTTACCCGTGCCGAGCGCCCGGTTGTAGGCCCAGCGCGCACGCGACGCCGCAGCCTTCGCCGCAGCCTCGGCTTCACGCAGCGGCTCGGGCAGGTCCGCCCAGGCCAAGGCCTGCCTTCCGCCGAGCGTCTCCAGGAGCGCCCCGGCGCGTCCGGACTCGAGGAAGCGCAGCACCTCCGCCGGCTCCTCGAGCGCCGCCGCCGCCCGCACGCCGAGCCGGTACATCGAGAGGTGGCGTGAACGCGACGCCGCGCTCTCGTCCTCGGCCAGACCGCCGAAGACGGTCTCGATCGTGGTCAGGCCCTCCTGCGCCGCCATGAGCGCACGGCCCGGCTGCCCTTGTTCGAGACGCAGATGGCCGAGCACGCTCAGGTGGTCCAAGAGCGGCTCCCATGCGCGCAGGCGCCGCGCCTCCCGCACCGCCTGACTGAGGAGCGTCTCGGCCGCGTCCTTGTCCCCCACGCGCCACTTGGCGAGACCCACTTGCCCGAGCGCGCTGGCGATGCCGATCCGGTTGCCGATCGCGCGCTGCATCTCGAGCGCGCGTTGCTTGTGCTCGAGCGCCTTCTCGTACGCGCCGCGCTCCGCGTGGATGTCGCCGATGCTCGCGTGACAGGCGGCCGCGATCCGATCGCGCCCGAGCTTCACGTTGAGCGCGAGGGCGCGCTCGGCCGTCTCGAGCGCCTGCTCCGACGCCCCGAGGCGCTGAAGCACGCTGCCGAGATTGAGCAGCACCGTGGCCATTCCGTCGAGATGCCCGAGCTCCTCCCACAGCGTCAGCGCGCGCTCGTAGTACGTCCGCGCCTTCGGCCACACGGCCAGCCGCTGATAGGACGTACCGAGGTTCGTGTACGCCGTCGCGACACCCGACTTGCTGCCGAGCGCCTGCATCAACTCGAGCGATCGTTCCTGTGCCGCGAAGGCCTCGGGGAACGCGCCGAGGTCCTGCTGCACGCCCCCGACCATGTCGAGGGCGCGGGCGATCCAGTACCGGTCCTTCCCGGCTTCGGCCTCGCGCAGGATGCGCTCGAAGATCGACAGCGCCCGCGGGAGGCGACCCAGCCGCTCGTAGGCGCGAGCCTGGCGCTCGAGGGTGCGCCACCCGAGGCGCACGAGTCCCGGCGACGGGAACCCGGACGCTTCCAAGACGGTGTACGCCCGCTCGTACCAGGTCAACGCCTTGCGGTGATCCCCCAGCCGCCCGTGCGTGTGGCCGATGCTGTTCGTCACGATCGCCAGGTTCCCGATGTCGCCGGCGGCCTCGAGGCTCTCGCGGGCGCGCGTGTAGTGCTCGAGCGCAACGTCGTAGGCCCCGAGCCGGGAATGGATCACGCCGATGTTCTGCTCGGTGATCGCCGCGCCGCGCGCGTCGCCGAGCTCCGCCTGGATGGCGGCGGCCCGACCGAGGTAGTCGAACGCCTGCTCGAACTGAGCCATGATCTCGTGGATGCGGCCCAGGCTCTGGAGCGCACTCGCGATGCCCGCACGGTCCTCGGCTTCTGTCAGGATCGCGAGACGCTTCGTCTCGGCGGCCTTCTGCACGGCGAGGTCTTCGTCGCGTTCGGCGCGCCCGGCGATGCGCTGCTGAAGCAGCGCTGCACGCGCGAACCAACCCATCTCCCGCGCCGTCTTCGTCACGCGATCGAGCGTCGGCAACGCCTCGCGCCACGCCGGCCCTCGGAATGTGCGCTCCGCGGAGAGCGCCAGGACCCGCAGACCGAGCACGGTGTCGCTGGGGCCCTCGTATGCGGCGGCCGCCTCGGCCGCGGCGCGACGTGTGTCGTCGCCGACCGCGGCATTCCACTGCCGGAGGATCCGCGCGGCCTCCCGCTCCGGCTCACGCTCCCGCACGCGCTCCAGGTACGCCGCGAGCTTCGCGGTCGCCGCGCCTTCGAGAACCTCCGCGTACGCGAGCGCCGCATCCGACTTGCCCCGGAAGCAGAGCTCGTTCGCCACGAGCCAAGGATCCAGGCGCAGCTCGGCAGCGCGCGCCTTCAGCCTCGCGGGATCCGCTTCCTCGACCGCGGCCAGGACCTGCTCCGCCGCGCGATCGACCTGCTCGTCGAACGTCAGCGGACGCGCGGGCGGCTTCTCATCCTCTGCGATGACGCGCCCACCGCCGAGCAAGACCATCAGCAGCAGGACGAGGCCGATTCGCACGAGGGGCTCCCGAGGAAGGAGCGCAGATCGTAGGGACGGGCCGCGCACCCATCCAGCGCGCCGGCGCTTGGGGTCGAGATTCGTGGGAGTGACAAGTTCCACGAGCCGGCGCCATCCCTCCTTGCGAGCACACCGGAGGACTCCCATGCCGCGCTGGTTCGCATTGACGCTCGCAACCGTCCTGACCTGCCTCCTTCCGGCCTGCGGGGGCGGTGGCGGAGACGGTGATCCTGAGGAGAAGACCGGGTGGTATGTGGATGGTGCCCTGGGCAACGACACCAATCCCGGAACCCAGGCCGAGCCCTTCAAGACCATCACGCATGCCCTGTCGGTCGCCAAGCCGGCACAGGTCACCGGCGAAGGCGACTGGGTCCTCATCCAAGGCGGCATCTACGACGCATCCACCGAGACGTTCCCCCTGGTGGTCCCCGAGGGCGTCTGGGTTCAGCGCGCCCCCGGTTTCGCCCCAGTGACGATCGTGGGCGGGGGCAATGCACCCACCGACGTCTCTGCCACCCTCACCGCGGCGGTCGTGCTTCGCGACTACGCCTCGATCCACCACGTAGAGATCACCAATCCGATGAGCGGCGGCCCCCGCTTCCATTACGGCGTGCTGATTGCCGGGGATGCCTCCGGCATGGGCCACACGATCGTGAGCGGATCCCAGCACGGCGGCGTGGCCGTGCTCTCCGGCGAGCGCGTGCAGCTCACGAACTGCACGATCGAAAACCACCCCCAGGGCATCGGCGTCCACTACGCCGGCGGCGGCATCAACGGTTCGGTCATCGGCTCCACGATCACGAACAACAAGATCGGCGTCGAGTATGACGCGCCCGGCGGCAGCCTCGGCTTCTTTGCCAACGACAGCTTCGCCAACGTGATAGTCGGCAACAGCCATACCGATCTCTGGGTCGCCCCCGGCATCACCGTCGTGGCCCGCTACAACAAGTGGGACAACGCGCCGCCGACGATCTCGACCTCATCGGGCGGGGGCGGCGTCGACGTGTACCACATCAATGGCACGGGCGGCGTCGACCTGACAGGCGCAGCGCAGTACGTGCCCTGACGGCGCGCGGCTACCAGCCGTAATGCCAAACCTCGGCGGGCGCGACGCGCCGGCCGGGGTCGTTCTCGTCGAGCACGATCGCGAAGCCGATCGGCGCCTCGTCGACATCGTCCTGGCGGAAGTTGTAGCGCGTACGCCCCCAGCGGGTCCCCTCGGCCGCAAGCTCGAAGCGCAGGAACCGGGCCTTGCTGCGCGACCACGTCGCTTCACCGCGGAGCGTCGTGCGCACGCCCCGCGCGAAGGTGTCGAAGCCGTCCACACCTGCGACCTTCCCCTTCTCGGGCCAGGTGCCGGTCGTCGTGGTCTCGGAGCGTCCTTCGAAGCGGACCGTCACCCGGTCTTCGTCGAGGGTGAGGACGGTGGTTGTGATCTCCCCCACCTTCACGTGCTTTGCACGGAAGCCGTTCGTCTGCCCGCGCACGTTGTCGACCAGGTTGTGCCGGGCCAGGCGCTGCACGAGGCGCTCCGGCCAGGCATGCGTGGCGCCCTTCTTCAGCTTCTTCGGCAACAGCGAGCGCGCCTCGGTCTTTTGGTACCAGAGCGAGTCCACGTTCCACGCCGCCTTGCGCCAGTCGTCGGGCAGGTCGGTCCGCGGCATGTCGCGCGTGTACACGCGGAGCGGCAGGCCGTCCGCCGGATACCGCTGTTCGAGCCGACGGATCTCGCCCGCGCGCGTCTTCGGGTCGTAGTCGAGGTAGCGCTCCGACTCGGGCACCTCGGCCCACTTCGCCAACGCCTGCTCGAGCATGCGCGCCATGCGCCTCGGATCGACGGTGTTCACCGAGGCGAGGAACTGCCCCGAGGGCGTGCAGCAGTAGATGCCCTGCCGTGTGGTAGTCGGCTTCGATCGGCCGCCGTAGTGCCCCTCCTCGCAGAAGCCCTGGAAGAAGAGACAATCCAGCTCCTTGCGGTTGTGCAGACGCCAGACCTCATCGGTGGCGGGAACGAACTTCTTGGCGAGCTCCTGGAGCTTCGGGTCGGACCAGCAGACCTGCCGGCCGCGCACGCCGTTGTTTCATGTGCACGCGAGTGCGTGCCCGTTCATCGCCCACAGGAGGATCGGCTTCTTCTCCGCGTGCGCGCGGATCACCGCATCCCACAGCGTGGGACTCCAGCCCACGTCAC
>JASJAY010000065.1 GCA_030066775.1 Planctomycetota bacterium | reverse complement strand
CGCCCCCCCCGCCCCCCCCCGGGGGGGCCCCCCCGCCCCCGCGAAAAGTGTCCTGACACCGTTTAGTCCCAGGACTCGTCGACGGGCTCGTCGGGGTCGAAGGCGTCGGAGGGACGGGCGGGCTGGCCCTGCTCGGCGGCGCGCATCGCCTCCCAGTCGTCGAGGTCCATCAAGACCTCGCGGGCCTTGCTGCCGACGTGGGGGCCGACGACCTGGCGGTCGCACATCATGTCGATCAGGCGCGAAGCGCGGGTGTAGCCGACGCCGAGACGACGCTGAAGCATGCTCGCGCTGCCGAGCTTGGTGGAGAGGACGGCGCGTACGGCATCGTCGTACAGGTCGTCCTCCTTCATCGGGTCGCCCATCCCCTCGTTCTTCTTCGCGAGGAGGTCCTCGTACTCCGGCTCGGGGTACTGCTCCTTGAGGAAGTCGAGCACCGCGCGGGCTTCCTCGTCCGTGACGAGCGTGCCCTGCGCGCGACGCAGGTGCAGGCTGCGCGGGTGCATGTAGAGCATGTCGCCCTTGCCCAGGAGCTTGTCGGCGCCGTTGGCGTCGAGGATGACGCGGCTGTCGATCTTGCTCGAGACCGTGAACGAGATGCGCGTCGGCATGTTGGCCTTGATCAGGCCGGTGATGACGTTCGTGCTCGGACGCTGCGTGGCGAGCACGAGGTGGATGCCCACCGCACGGCTCTTCTGCGCCAGGCGCGTGATCGCGAGCTCGACCTCCTTGCCGTTCGTGAGCATCAGGTCGGCGAGCTCGTCGACGACGATCACGAGATAGGGCATGTGATCGGGGAGCATCTCCTCGGTCAGATCCTTCTTCTCGCGGATCTTGCCGATCTTCTCGGCGCCGATGTTGTTGTAGCCGCTGATGTTGCGCACGCCGGCCTGCAGCAGGAAGCTGTACCGCTCCTCCATGCGCTCCACGGCCCACTCGAGGATCTTCGAGGCGCGCTTCATGTCCGTGACGACCGGCGTCAGGAGATGAGGGATGCCCTCGTAGAAGCTGAGCTCGACCTGCTTCGGGTCGACCAGGATCAGGTTCACCTCGTCGGGGGCGCGCGTGAACAGCACCGACAGCAGCACGCTGTTGATGCACACGCTCTTGCCCGAGCCCGTCGCACCGGCGATCAGCAGGTGCGGCATGGTCGCGAGGTCCTCGACGATCGGACGGCCCGCCGTGTCGCGGCCGAGCATGATCGGCACGGCCTTGCGGTCGAGGGTCTTGTCCGTTTCCTCGAGCAGGTCGCGCAGGCAGACCGTGTCGCGCTGCAGGTTCGGCACCTCGATGCCGACCGTGCTCCGACCGGGGATGGGCGCCACGATGCGCACGCTGGGGGCCTTGAGCGCGATGGCCAGATCCTCGTGCAGCGCCGTCACGCGGTTGAGGCGGATGCCCGAGGGCACCTTGATCTCGCAGAAGGTGATCACGGGGCCGCGCAGGCTCGAAACGACGCGCGCCTCGACGCCGAAGGAGGCGAGCGCCTCCTCGAGCACCTGGACGTTCGCCGCGACCTCCTCGCGGATGGCGTCGGCGTCGGCGTCGACGCCCATGTTCAGCAGGTCGAGGGCCGGCGTGCGGTACTCGCCGCGATCCGCGAGGCGCTCGATGCGCGGCTTCCGCGGGCGGCGGGGGGGCAGGACCATCGCGCGGCGCGCGGCGGCCTGCTGCTTGGTCTCGGGCTTCGGCGCCTCGGGCTCCTCCTCGGCGTCCTCTTCCGCGGCGTCGTCCTCGTCTTCGTACTCGTACTCGTACTCTTCCTCGTCCTCGTACTCCCACTCGTCGTCGTCTTCGCCCTCGCCGTAGCCCTCGTCCTCGACGTCCTCCTCGGCCCACGCGTCGCCGTCGTCCTCGACCTCCTCCTCGACGTCGACGACCGCGGGCTCCTTGAGCGTGAGCGCCTGCGCGACGAACGAACCGATCGGGCGCAGGTCGATCTCGACCATGAGGCGCAGCACGGCGAGCAGACCGACGAGCACGATCAGGCCCGCCGCCTTGTTCGTGAGGTTCCACAGCGTCGTGCCGAAGGCGAGGCCGAAGTAGCCGCCGGGACCCGTGCGCTCGATGCCCGGCAGGGCGAGTGCGGGGAGCACGAGCGCGGCGAAGATGCTCATGAGCGCCACGAGCACGGGCAGGAGCATGGCCTTGCGCGCGAAGTGGGCCGGGGGACGTCCGCGCATGCAGCGGATGCCCCACGTGATGCCGAAGATGGGCAGCATCCACGCGCCGAGGCCGAAGCCGCGCGTGAGCACGCCGGCGAGGCCGTTGCCCAGCGCGCCGACGAGGTTCTTGCGGTCACCGCCCGCGCCTTCCGGGACGATCGTGAGCAGCGACGCGGCGGCGAGCGCGCCGGCGAGTGCGAGGGCGAGCCCCAACAGCTCGAGGCCGACGGGTTCCTCCGTCAGGGCAGCCTGGGACGCTCTCGATCGGGACGCAGTGCGGGTACGAGCCATGTGCCCTGAATCGGTGGGATCCCGCAGCACATTCACCGCGCGCGCTACCCCGTTGTTCGCATCGGCGTCATGCGGACGCGCTCCGGGCGTACACTCCGGCCATGCGCAGCCTGCCGGTCGTTCTCGTTGCCCTGTTGTTCGCTGGGACGGCGGCCTTCGCCGAGCCCGTGGAGGATCCCACCTACGCCGCCGCGCGGAAGGTGCGGGCCCAGCTGCCGTCGCCGTCGCCCGCAGCGCGCCTCGCCTACGAGGGCGACCTCGTGATCGACACGCTCTGGGCGGGCGAGGTCACGTACGGCGCGCGCGCGAAGAAGTTCGGCGGCGAGTCGGTGTGGAACGCCACGGAAGACGTGTTCATCGACGTCGGCGGGGCGGAGCTCCACTTCAAGGCGGCGTACAGCCTCTCGAAGGACCTCGCCCTGCGCTCGGGGTCGGCCTCGTGCAAGCACCGCGGCACCGAGGTCTCGGTCTTCTTCGCGCGCAAGGACAAGGGCATCACGCTGATGCGCACCGTCAAGCCGCCCACGGGCGCCAGCCAGACGGAGCAGCTCGTGATCGAGGCGCCCGCCGACGCGACGTACGGGCGCGTGGCCGTGCTGCTCTTCCTGCGCGGCGTCGACCGCGAGAAGGCGAGCGACGAAGGACCCTACGCGCTGCCGTGGTTCCCGCTCTTCGAGCACACGACGGCTCCCGCCTTGCGCCGCGGCGAGGGCAAGGCGCCCGCGCCGCCGACGGCGGTCAACCTGTTTGCGCGCGGCCAGCGTCCCTCGAAGCACGAGAAGGACGGCAAGGACTGGCTGGTGGACGCGGAGCGCGGCGAGCAGACCGTGCGGCTGCGTCTCGATCCCTCGACCAAGGCCCTGCGGCGCACCGAGGGGGGCAGCGGACGTCTCTCCGTCGTGCCGCGCGGTGAGGGTGGCGAGCGCATCCAGACGGACGAGGAGAAGCCGGCGACGACTTGGAAGCAGGCGTTCCTGAAGTTCGGCTTCGGCTACCACATGGCGCGCAAGGCGCTGATCGAAGAGGCCTTCCACTGGCCGAGCATGTACGCCTACGAGACCGAGGTGGCGAAGTCGTGGGACAAGGCCAAGCCCGTCGAAGCGTTCAAGGCCGCGTGGGTGAACGAGTTCCTGACACAGTCGATGCGCCGCACGCGCGCCGCGACGGAGCGGCTTCTCTCCATGACGCTCGGCACGGGCACGGTGAAGGAAGAGACGAAGGACACGGTCGTCTTCGCCGCGCACGCCAACTTCGGTGGGGGGGTGCAGCGCACGTACCACCTCAAGAAGGTGGATGGGCTTTGGTACTTGTGGAGAGTGGACTTCTAGCGGTGTCCGCGGCGCCTACTTGTCCTTCGGCCAGAGCTGCTTGATCGTCTCGCGCGTCCACGCGTAGTCCTTGTCCGTGTGACAGACGTTGCAGGACGGCGGCGGGCCGTTGTCGGGCCGGTTGCCCGTCGGCACGCTGAACTCGTGGCTGTAGATGCGCTTGCTCATGATGTGCACGCCGTTGGTGAACGCCATGTGGCGCGGCATGTGGCACTCGACGCACATGTTCCCGGGCGTACCGAGCTTGTGCTTGCTGTGGGCGATCTGTGCCGCCTCGTCGGGGAACTCCTCCGCGTGGCAGCGCAGGCACAGCCGGTTGTCCTCGATCGAGTCCGTGAGGTCGGCCCAGTTGGGCGTGCCGTGGGGATCGTGGCACTCCGCGCATCCAATCCCGGCGGCGTGCATCTTCGTGCTGCGGTAGACCTCGACGACGGTGCACGGGCTCTTGTGTGAGCCGTCGTCGTAGAACTGCCAGCCCTTCTCGCCCGGGTCGCTGCTGGGCTTCAGCGGGGTGAACAAGGGATCGCGCCGGTAGCCCTCGGGGCCCGGCGTCCAGGAGCACGCCGACTCCGTGAAGAAGTTGTGGCAGCGGCCGCACGCGTCCATGGCGTGCGCCGGGTCCTTGGCGTCGAGGCCGTTCCAGATCGAGGGGCCCTTCTCGCCGGTCTTGCGGGCCTCGCGGTACTTCGCCTCGCCCATCTCGTTCACGGCGAGGACGTGCTGGCGGCCGGGCCCGTGGCAGTTCTCGCAGCCCACGGCGCCGTCGGCCCAGCCCTCGTCCGCCGGCTTGGGGTTCCAGCGCGGGTGGTCCGGATGGGTCATCGGCATCAGGCTCTCGCCGTTGTCCTCGAGCGAGGTCTTGATGCCGGTCACGTGGCAGTGGGCGCACGCCCGCACGTACGGCCGGAAGCCGTTGAAGCGCCACTGCTTCTCGACGTCGTTCCAGAAGATCGGGAGGATCCAGTAGCGGCCGTCCGGCCAACGCCCGACGTACGGCTGGTGGCGCCGGTTGCCGAAGGCGTACTTGACCTCGTAGGTGCCCTGGATCAGCGCGGGCAGCTCACCGGCCCCGTACGTGTCGGCTTCCTCGAAGTTCGTCGGGCCGCCTTCCTCGGGACGCCGCCAGCGGATGCGCATGTAGAAGCGCTGACGCTCGGTGCGCGGGTCCGTGTAGGTGTAGGGCTCGACCACCACGGGGAACTCGGGGTCCTCGAAGCGGGTCTCGCCGGAGAAGTCGCCGAAGACCGTCTCGCTCACGGCGTCGTAGAGCGTGCGGCTGTGGAACGAGCCGCGCCACTGGTCGTACATCTCCTCGTGGCAGCTCTTGCAGGCCTTCGAGCCCAGGTAGTCGCCCCAGGGCGTGCCCGGGTTGGTCGCGAGCCGCGAGGGGATGCGCTCCGGGTCGGGCTTGTGGAAGCCGGCCTGGACGCGCGCCGCCACCTCGCCCGTCGTGGGCGTGTCGTCGCCGCACGAGGCGAGCAGCCAGGCCGCGGTCATGGCGCTGAGGAAGATGGCGATGGGGGTGAGGCGCATGGGCACGAGGAGTCTACCGAGGGGCCCAACGGGCGCCTCGGGTCCGATCGTCCCGGTGCGTCCAGCGTCTAGGGCAGAGGCACGGCGATCTGGGCGCCCGTGGTGTCGACCGCGTCCGCGGCGTTGAAGATCCAGACGTCGCGGCCGTCCTGCGGGTTGGTGGCACCCACGTGCTCCGAGGGGGGCACGTTGTCCCATGCGTTGTTCTGGGCCGAGACAGTGATGCCCGTGCCGTTGAGCACCTGCAGATCTGCTTGCACGTTGAGCGCGATGGTGTTGCCTCCGACGCTGCCCATGGCACCGCCGCCCATGTCGATTCCCCAGTTGGTGGCAATGCCGACCTGGTTCGTGGCCAGGTAGTTCTGCTCGACGCAGATCGTCGTCCCGTTGCGCACATGCAGGCCGATGCCGTTGTTGAAGAAGTAGCTGTCGGCGACGAGCACGTTGGCCGCGCCGAGATACGTAGCAACGCCGAGGCCGGGCGTGTTGCGGATCGTGCAACTCACGATCTCCACGTCCGTCTGCGTGACGGCGACCCCCAGCTCGGCGGCACCCGGCACCTGGTCGGGGTTCGTGACGAACAGGCCCACGAGTCGGGACCCCGAGCCCAGCTCGACCGTCGCCTTCGTGTTCGGGTTCAGCGCGAAGTCGTCGGTCGCGGGGCCGGACCCGAACAGGATCGTGGCCGCCGGATCGGAACCCCGGCTCGCGGGGGCGCCGATCAGCTCGACCCCCGCCGGGACCTTCAGCGGGAAGGTCTCGCCGTGGGCCGAGTCGTAGAGCCCCGGCATGACCTTCACCGAGTCGCCGGACTGGGCCTGGGACAGGGCGAACGTGACCGTCTGGAAGGGCGCGACGACCGAGCCGTCGTTCCCGTCGCTGCCGAGCGTCGCGTCCACGTGGAGGGTGTACGGCGACGGGGGCACTTCGGGGCCGCCGCTGCCGCCGCCGCATGCGGCGAGGCACAGCGAGAGGGCGAGAACGAGGAGGGAAGGACGCATCGCACGGCTCCGGCGCGGCGGGGGCGCCGCGTACGGGGGGGATGCGCATCCCCGGCCCGGGTTGCTACCCCAGCGCGGATTCGACGGCAGCGAGGATGGTGGCGGGCTCGCTCATGCGGCCCTCGCCCTCCTCGGCCTCGGCCAGGTAGCCCGTCTCGGGCCCCACGAAGGTGACGCCGTCGGCCTCGAGCACCTTCACGTTGGCCTGCACGCGGGGGTGCTTCCACATGCGCGTGTTCATGGCCGGCGCGACCAGGACCGGGGCGGAAGAGCCCAGGTAGGTGGTCGAGACGATCTCGTCGGCGATGCCGTGGGCGAACTTGCCGATCAGGTTGGCCGTGCAGGGGGCGACCACGAACAGGTCGGCCTGCTCGGTCGCGGCGAGATGCGCCGCGGGGCCGGTCGTGGACGTCCAGGTGTCGTCCGTGAGGGTCTCGCGGTGCGTCAACGCATTGAACGCAAGCGGCGTGACGAACCAGCCGGCCTCGCGGGTCATGACCACGTCGACCGTGTGCCCGGCCTGCACGAGCTTGGAGACCAGGTCGCAGGCCTTGTAGGCCGCGATCGAGCCACCGACGCCGACGAGGACGCGTGCCATCGGCGGTCGCTACTCGGCGTCCTCGGCGACCAGCTCGATCTTGTCGGCGCGGATCTCCTCGATCGCGATGTCGATCGGGTTCTCGGACTTGATCTCGACCAGGCGCGGGGCGCCGGCGACGAGCTCGCGGATGCGCTTCTGCAGCAGCGCGGTCAGCTTGAACCGGCCGCCCACCTTGCGCTCCAGCTCGTCCAGCACTCGGATCTTGTCTTCCATCGTCGCCTCCGTCCTCCGCCGCCTACCCGTCGGCGAGGTCGATCCCGAGGTGACGCGCGAGCTCGCGCGCAGCCACCTCGACCGTCTCGTTCACCAGCACCACGTCGAAGTGGGGTTCCTCCGCCAGCTCGCGCTTCACCGCCTCGAGCCGGGCCTGGATCTCGTCGTCGTCGTCTTGGGCCCGGCCGCGAAGCCGCGCCTCGAGCTGTTCGAGGCTAGGCGCCTTGACGAATACGTAGGTCGCCTCGATCCCGAGGGCCCTAAGGCTTGCGGCCCCCTGGACGTCGACGACAAGCACGCAGTGTCGCCCGGAATCGAGGATCTTCTGCACGTTTGCCCGGGGCGTGCCGTAGAGCCGGTCGTAGACGACGGCGTGCTCCAGGAAGTCCCCGCGCTCGATACCCGCCTGGAAGGCGACCTTCGTCAGGAAGTGGTAGTCGACCCCGTCCTGCTCGGCGCCGCGGGGCCCCCGCGTCGTCGCGGTCAGCGCCCGGGCGAAGCGCGCGTCCCGGAGGAGCCGCTCCGCGATGGTCGTCTTGCCGGCCCCGGAGAGGCCCGACATCACGATGAGCCGGGGCGTCGCGTCGGCGGCCACCTCTCGCCTACTCCAGGTTCTGGACCTGCTCGCGCAGGCGCTCGACGTCGGACTTGAGGTCCATGACGACCCGCGTGAGCTCGAGCTGGTTGGCCTTGCTGCCCACTGTGTTGGCTTCCCGGTGGAGCTCCTGGACCAGGAAGTCGAGCCGCCGGCCGACGACGCCGCCCTCGGCCAGGAGATCTTCGAACTCCTCGACGTGGGCCGCGAGCCGGGCCAGCTCCTCGGTCACGTCGGCCTTGTCGGCCAGGAGCGCGACCTCGCGGGCGAGCCACTGGGGCTCGATCGGCGCCCCGGTGCCCTCGAGCAGCTTCTCGAGGCGCGCCTCGAGGCGCGTGCGGGCCGCACTGGGGATCTCGTCGGCCTGGACCCGGACGGCCTCGGTGTGGATGCCGATGTCCTTCAGCACCCGCACGAGCTCGTCCGCCATGCGCGTGCCCTCGGCCTCGCGCGCGACGATCAGGTTGTCGAGCGCGCCGTCCACCGCCTCGATCAACACGGGCACGTGCGTCGTCTCGTCCCAGGCGCGGCCGGGATCGCCCATGCCCTGGGCAGCGGCCAGCACGTCGCCCGTGGTGGGCTTCTTGACGCCCCCCTCTTCGGCCAGCGCCTTGAGGCGCTTCGCGACGGCGAGGAAGGCCGCCTCGTCGATGCGCTGGGCGATGGCCGCGTCGGCCGGCGGCCGGTAGCGGACCGTGATCGAGACGTGGCCGCGGCGGATGCGCTCGCGGACGCGGGCTTCGACGGTGGCCTCGGGATTCGGCAGCGGGCCGTAGGCGCGGACCGAGGTCTTGAGGAAGCGGTTGTTGACCGAACGCGCCTCGACCTCGAAGCGGCCGGCCTCCGACTCCACGATGTGGGAGCCGGCACCGGTCATGGAGCGAACGGGCTCCGGGGTGCTCACGCGGACCTACCCGTCGCTGTCGTCGCCGGGCGCCGGGTTCCCGTTGCCGTCGCCCTCGTCGCTGTCGCCGTTGCCGCCGCCCGGAGCAGGCTGCTCGTCGCCGTTGCCACCGCCGGGAGCGGGCTGCTCGTCGCCGTTCCCCTCGGTGTTCTCCGTGTTGGCGTCGCCGGCATCCTCGTCGCCGGGCAGGATGTCGCCGACGGCGGGACGCGTGTCCCCCTCGACGCTGAACGTGCTGTAGGCGGAGACGAGACCGGCATGCAGCAGGGCGAGGCCGAGGAAGGCCGCGCCGAGCCAGGCGGTGAACTTGTTGACCGTGCCGGCCTTCACGCCGAACGCCTCGGCGCCGGCACCGCCGAAGGCACCGGAGAGCCCGCCGCCCTTGCCCTCCTGGAGCAGGACGACGACGGTCAGCAGGAACGCCGACAGCAGGAAGAGCACCATGACGAGCGTCGTGAGCACGTCCGAGAGCGCGGCAACGGGCAATGCGAGCGTGTCGAGCGGCACGGGGGCCTCCCAGCGGGTCGAACGGGCGAGCATACGGCCTCGCCCAGGCTCGCGGACTAGCCGTCGGCCGTCCCGGCCTTCGCGCACGCGATCGGCGCGAAGGTCTCCGGGTCCAGCGAGGCGCCACCCACGAGCGCGCCGTCGACGTCCGGTACCGCGAGGAAGCCGTCAATGTTGCTCGGCTTGACGCTGCCGCCGTAGAGGATTCGGACCGTCGCGGCCCGCTCGGGATCGCGCTCGGCGATCCGCTGGCGGATGAAGGCGTGGGCCTCGGCGGCCTCCTTGGGCGTGGCCGGGTTGCCCGTCCCGATCGCCCAGACCGGCTCGTAGGCCACGATCAGGGGGTCGTCGCCCGAGCGGAGCACGGCCAGGCCGGCGTCGAGCTGGCGCGCCACGACGGCCTCCGTCTGGCCGGCCTCGCGCTCCTCGGCGGTCTCGCCGACGCAGAGCACCGGGACGAGCCCCGCCTCCAGGGCCGCCGCCATGCTCTTGGCCACGAAGTCGTCGCTCTCGCCGAAGACGTGGCGGCGCTCGCTGTGGCCGCAGAGCACCGACTTGCAGCCCAGATCGGCCAGCATCCCGGCCGAAACGGCGCCCGTGAAGGCCCCGGAGGGCTCCGGATGGCAGGCCTGGCCGCCCACCACGACCTTGGCCCCGGCGCCGCCCACGGCCTCGAGGACCAGGCCCAGCCAGGGGTAGGGGGGGAACAGGGCCACCTCGTTCGAGGTCTGGTCGGCCACCACGCGGGCGGCCTCGGCCCAGCCCCGGGCGTCGGCGCGACCGCCGTTCATCTTCCAGTTGCCTGCCACCAGAGGGCGTCGTTCGGGCGTCGTCATGAGCGGAGCGTACCCACGCGCTTCCCGGAGGTCACGCCCCCGCAGACCGCCTCCGGCCCGGACACGAGCGTTGGTCAGAGTGCGCAAGTGCCGTCCAGCGCCGCTAGGATTCCGCCGCATGCTGATCGTCCTCGATCCCGCCATCACCCCCGAGCAGCGCGCCCAGCTCCTGGACCGCGTCCAGGCCGCCGGCTGCCAGGCCCAGGCCACGCCCTCGGCGTACGGCGAGCTCCTGATCGTCGAGGGCGATCTCGATGTCCTCAAGCGCCAGCCGCTCAGGCTGGTCCCCGGCGTGCGCAAGGTCGTGGCGCTGTCCTCGACCTACACGCTCTCGAGCCTCGAGCACCAGCAGGAGCCCACGGTCGTCAAGGTGGGCCGGGTGCGCATCGGCGGTGGGGGGCTGACCCTCATCGGCGGGCCCTGCGCCGTGGAGTCGGCGGACCAGCTGCTGGAGACGGCCCGTGCCGTCAAGGCGGCGGGGGCGGATCTGCTCCGCGGCGGCGCCTACAAGCCGCGTACGAGCCCGTACTCCTTCCGCGGTCTGGGCATCGACGGCCTGCGCCTGCTGCGTGACGCCAGCCTCGAGACGGGGCTGCCGACGGTGAGCGAGGTCATGGACCCGCGCCACGTCGAGGCCTGCGTGACGAACGTGGACATGGTCCAGGTCGGCACGCGCAACATGAACAACTTCGATCTGCTGATCGAGCTCGGGCAGTCGGGCCACCCCGTCCTGCTCAAGCGCGGCCGCTCGGCCACGATCACGGACTGGCTGATGGCAGCCGAGTACGTGCTCGCGCAGGGCAATCCGAACGTCGTGCTCTGTGAGCGCGGCGTGCGCGGATTCGACCCCTCGACGCGCAATCTGCTCGATCTGGCCGCCGTGGCCGTTCTGCGTACGCGTACGCACCTGCCGGTCATCGTCGATCCGAGCCACGGCACGGGCCACGCGCAGCTGGTGCCGCCCATGGCGCGTGCCGCCGTCGCCGCGGGCGCGGACGGCGTGATCGTCGAGGTGCACCGCCGCCCGGAAGAGGCGCTCAGCGACGCAGAGCAGGCCCTCCGGCCCGAGGCGTTCCGCGACCTCTGCGAGGACATGCGCCTCCTGGCCAGCGTGCGCAAGAGCGACATCCCCTCTTCGGACGCGTAGGCAGCGCTTAACGCACGGCGCGCGCCCCGCAAGGGGGTTTTTCCGTCGCGTACAGGACGCGCTGTCCGGTCCCCGCACCGCTCGTCACGGCGCAGTCTGGACACCCCGTCCAGACCCTCCGGAAAAGCGAGGATTGGGGGTCTCCGAGCCCCCGATTCCCTCCAGGAAGGTCTGGGCCGAGGGGGGCCCACTTCCTACCATTCGCTGACCGCGACGTGGGAGACGCGCAAGCCTGCGCCGCGGCTGCACCCCTACTCTTGCCGCGACGCCGAGCCCTTGCCCGAGCAGCCGTACAGCCATGATGCACCCGGCGCGGATCCCGGAGGATCCGGAGCAGGTGACGTGGGCTCCGTGAAGCCCGCCGGATCGGACCTCTTCCAGCGCGAAGAGCCGAAGCCGAAGACGTCGAAGAGCACGGTCCTCGTCTGGCAGTTCTTCCTCTTCCCGCTCTTGATCGTCGTGGCGGCGCTGGGCGTGTTCCTGCTCTTCGGGGCGTTCGCCAAGGACACCGACACGCCGCAGGAGCTGCTCGAGCGCGTGCGCTCCGGCGGCAGCAACCAGCAGGCGCAGGCCGCGCACCAGCTCGCGTTGCTCGTGCGCGACGAGTACGACAAGCAGAAGGCCAACCCCAAGCGCGAGCCGCCCTTCTACGCACAGCTCGGCTTCCGCGAGGGCCTCGTCGAGGCGATGGACAAGTCGCTCAACGAGAACGCCTCGGTCAAGCGCCAGGAGCTGCTCGCGATCATGATCGGTCTGACCCAGGCCGAAGACGGCATCGACAGCCTGTTGCGCGCGCTCTACCCGGAAGGCCGGCGCAACTACGACGACGACGTGCGCTTCGGCGCCGCGCTCGGGCTCGTGTACTTCGAGGGCCGCGCCGCGCAGTCTGCGCTCGCGCGCGTCGTGCTCGAGGAGCGCGACGACGAGATCCGCGCCGTCGCCGTGACCGGTCTGGTCAAGCTGGCGCGTGCGCCCGGTGAGGAAGACCCGGCCGTGGTGCGCGCCCTGCGCCGCGGGCTCGAGGCCCGGCATCCCGGCGTGAAGGTGCAGAGCGCGTGCGGCCTCGGCGTGCGCGGCCTGCGCATGAAGCAGACCGTCGACGGCGGCGAGGTCGACCGCGTCGCGCAGATCGTCGGCCAAGCGCTCACCCGCGAGGGGCTGGCCGAGCTCGGCATCGGCGAGCGGTTCCAGCCCGGCGCGCTGCGCAACGCCTCGCGCGCGGCGGCGGTGCTCGGCGACGCCGAGCTCAAGCAGAAGGTCGAGCGGCTCACGAAGAGCGACCTCGAAGGCGACGAGAGCGTTCGCCAGGTCGCGCGTGAGGCGCTGAAGCGTTGGGGTGCCACGACGGCGCCCAAGGAGGATTAGGCATGGCCGGCAAGGTTCGTCCGGTTCAGCAGTGGCCCAGCCCCTGGCCCTACGACTTCCCCGTGGCGGGCGCCGCCACCGAGGCCAAGGACAAGGTCGACCGCCTCGCGGTGAAGGACCCGGCGCCGCCGCTGCCCGTCACGCGCCGCGCGGTCTTCGCCTCGACGATCGTCGGCTGGGGCGCCTTCGCCACCGCCGGCGGCCTGGGGACGCTCGGCACCGTGCGCTTCCTCTTCCCCAACGTGAACTTCGAGCCGCCGCAGGAGTTCCAGACCGCGCCCAAGACCACCTTCGGCGCCGAGGCGGTGGACGAGAGCTGGAAGGAGAGCCACGGCGTCTGGATGGTCAACACGGAGGGCAAGCTGCTCGCCATCTCGACCGTCTGCACGCACCTGGGCTGCACGCCCAACTGGCTCACCGGCGAGAAGAAGTTCAAGTGCCCGTGCCACGGCTCGGGCTACTACATCAACGGCGTGAACTTCGAGGGCCCGACCCCGCGTCCGCTGGAGCGGTTCCGGGTGTACGAGGACCCGATCACGGGCAACGTCGTGGTCGACAAGAACGTGAAGTGCCAACCGGAGCAGGGGACGTGTGAGGGCCCTGACTACTTCCTGCCGACGGCATAGAACCATTAGCACGGCATAGGCAATACCGAGGGAGCCATGCTCAAGAAGGTCAGTGACTACCTACGCGGGACGCAGGTGTGGAAGAGCATCTTCCGCCACGGCCCGCCGACCACCGCACGCAACCGTGCGATGGTCATGCTTGCGAACGTCTTCCTGCACCTGCACCCCGTGCGGGCCCGCTCGTCGGGTATCCGCCTCTCGTTCACCTGGTGCATGGGCGGGCTGACGTTCTTCCTGTTCCTCGTCGAGGCGGTGACGGGCATCCTGTTGATGTTCTACTACCGCCCCGTCGCAGCGAGCGCGTACACCGACATCATGGCGCTGCGCGAAGATGTCCCGCTGGGCATCATGCGTGAGATCCATCGTTGGGGCGCCCACCTGATGGTCATCACGGTGTGGCTGCACATGTTCCGCGTCTTCATGACCGGTTCGTACAAGCCCCCGCGCGAGTTCAACTGGGGCATCGGCGTGGTGCTCCTCGTGCTCACGCTGCTGCTCTCGTTCACGGGCTACCTGCTGCCCTGGGACCAGCTGGCGATCTGGGCCGTGACGGTCGGTACGAACATGGCGCGCGCCCACCCCGTGATCGGTCACGAGGGCCCGCTGGAGGGCATCCTCAAATTCGAGGACGTCGACTTCGTCACATCGGGCAACGACATCAGATACGCGCTCCTTGCCGGTCGATTCGTCGGCGAGGCGACGCTGCTTCGTTTCTACGTGCTCCACTGCATTGCCGTGCCGGTGATGGCCATGGTGCTCATGGCCGTCCACTTCTGGCGCGTCCGCAAGGACGGCGGCATCAGCGGTCCGCTCTAAACCGCCGCTGAACGAGGAGACCCGGCGTGCACCTCATCGGAAGCACTATCTTCGAGACCATCGACTACTGGGCCAACACGCTCACGAATCCGACGTGGCTGTTCCCCATCTCGATCGTGTTGCTGATCTTGAGCCTCAGGTACGCACACGTGTGGACCCGGCCGCCGATCGCGATCGGCATCGGCGTGTTCCTGGCGGCGCTCGTGGCCTACAGCTGCATGGACTGGCCCGGCGTGGACCACTCCCAGTTCCGCGAGAGCATCACCAAGGCCGACAACCTGCCGATCATCATCATCCTCACGCTCCTGTACATCACGTACTGGATCTCGCTGCGCAAGGCGTCGCTCAACGACGCGCGCATCGCCCAGGGCAAGCCGCCCCTCGAGGCGTCCGAGAAGAGCCGCAAGGTGCTGGTGTGGCCCGACCTGGTCTACACCGAGCTGATCGCGATGGTCGTGTGTACGGCGATCCTGATCCTGTGGTCGGTGGCGGTGCCGGCGCCGATCGAGGAACCGGCCAACATCGCCCGCACGCCGAACCCCTCGAAGGCGCCGTGGTACTTCCTCGGCCTGCAGGAGCTGCTCGTCTACTTCGATCCGTGGCTCGCGGGCGTCGTGCTGCCCGGCCTGATCATGGTCGGCTTGATCGCGATCCCCTACGTGGACCGCAACCCGAAGGGCAACGGCTACTACACGCTGCGCGAGCGGAAGATGGCGATCTTCGTCTTCCTCTTCGGCTTCCTGATCCTGTGGGTGCTGCAGGTCTTCCTCGGCACCTTCCTGCGCGGCCCCGGATGGAACTTCTTCGGGGTCTACGAGTACTGGGACCACAACAAGATCGAGCCGCTCGAGAACATCGACATCAGCGAGATCTTCTACGTGAACATCCTCGGTGGCTACGAGCCGGACAGCGTCTGGGTCCGCGAGCTGCCGGGGATTGCCCTCGTCATCATCTACATGACCGTCCTGCCGCTCGTGATCGCACGCACGGTGGGCAAGAAGATGTTCCGGGAGCTGGGCGCGATCCGCTTCGGCATCGTCGTCAACCTGGCCCTCATCATGGCCGCGGTGCCCCTCAAGATGGTTGCCCGCTGGCTCTTCAACCTGAAGTACGTGGTGAACCTCGATATCCCGGAGATCAACCTCAACATCTGATGCGCCGACCCGCATCGATCGACTGGAGCGCATAGCAATGCTCGCCCCTTCGAAGAAGACCCCGCCCACGGCCAAGAAGAACCGGGACCAGGAGTCGCTGTACAAGCCTGGACAGCTCTCCAAGTGGTTCGCGGCCACCAGCGTCATCCTCGTCATCGGCTGGGTGCTGATGATCTGGAAGGACTACGCCCGGCCGTGGAAGACCTACCAGGCCGACTTCTACGCCAAGCTGATCGAGGTCGAGGAAGCCGCCGCCAAGGCCAAGGCCATGACCGTGGACAAGACCACGGTCGAGCCGCTCAAGGCCGCGCGCGACGCTGCGCGCGCCGACCTGGCCAAGCGTGACACCGAGCTGGCCGAGCTGCGTCAGCGCGCCTACGACATCGACCGCGATGTC
This sequence comes from Planctomycetota bacterium, assembly GCA_030066775.1. Lineage (GTDB taxonomy): Bacteria > Planctomycetota > PLA2 > PLA2 > JAEUHO01 > JASJAY01. Next base: position 32,719 of record JASJAY010000065.1, on the reverse strand, counting down.
CAGCAGGCCGACCGCACGTTCAAGTCGACGAAGGGCATGCACGCCGTCGCGAAGTACCAGTTCGAGATGGCGCGCAACGCGCTCGTCGACCTCGAGGACGCCAAGGCCTCCACGGGCGACATCGACGCGGCCAAGAAGACGATGGCCGACAAGCAGGAGTGGCTGAACACCCTGGCCGAGAAGTGGTGGAAGGACAAGCGCGTCTACGAGACGCTCGTCGTCGAGCACCAGTCGGTCAAGGGCGAGATCGCCCGCATCCAGGAGCCGCTGCGGCTCGCCCAGAAGGAGCTCGACCGCGCGCTCGAGACGGTCACGAAGCAGCAGCAGAAGTTCGACGGCATCAACCAGCGTTTCGGCAAGAACAAGTGGCGTAACGCCCCGTTCGTCGACTTCATCTCGCCCACGATCAAGATCAAGCAGGTCGTCCTCGACGACATCCACGACAACTGGAACTTCGCGACGAACCGCAAGGTCGATCGCTGCATGACCTGCCACACGGGCATCAACATCCCGGACATGGGCGATCCCGAGATCGTCGAAGAGCACGACATCCCGCCCTACATGCAGGCGCACCCGCAGATCGACGTCATGGTCGGCGCGAAGAGCCCGCACCCGATGGAGAGCTTCGGCTGCACCACGTGCCACCACGGCGTGGGCTGGGCGGTCGACTTCGCCCGCGTGTCGCACCAGACCACGGACGAGCAGAAGCGCCGCGGCTGGGTGAAGGCCCACGGCTGGTACAAGGCCAAGTACATCGACTACCCGATGATCCCGCTCGAGTACGTCGAGGGGCAGTGCATCAAGTGCCACAAGGCGGGCATGTTCGAGCCCGTCCACTACGACGAGAGCCTCGACCACGGCTACGTGACCGACGACCCCGATCGCGGCCTCCTCGCGCAGCGCAAGCTCACGGACGATCCCGCGGACCCGCTCTTCGACTCGCCCGCCAACGTGATCCTGCCCGCGGGCCAGGCCTTCGGCGCGTTCAAGCTGCCCAAGGCCCCGGCGCCCATCACCGGCTCCAAGGAGCAGGTCGCCCAGGCGACGCAGGAGTGGCTCCAGGAGCACATGGAGGCCGCCGGCACCTACCACGACGAGCGCGCGCCCACGCGCGACTGGCGCTCCGAGCAGTACTGGAAGGGCTACGACGCGACCGTCGCCTACGGCTGCCAGGGCTGCCACAAGATCGCCGACTTCGGCCACCAGGTGGGCTACGAGAACCCGCCCAAGGTCGGTCCGGACCTCACCTACCTGATGGACAAGGTGGATCCGAAGTGGCTCTTGCTCTGGATCAAGCACCCCGACGCGTACCGCGTCGACACGAAGATGCCCTCGTTCTTCTGGTTCATGCGCAAGGACGCGTACTGGGAGTTCGACAAGGACAAGGATGGCAAGCGGTTGCCGCCGGTCATGGTCGTCGACTCGCACATGACCGACCCGTCCGATGATCCGGACACGAACTACCAGAACACCGTCGGCCCGCTCGCGAAGTCGGAAGACGTGGCCATCGCCAACCTCTCGATCCTGGCGATGTCGGAGTACCTGAAGAACCAGCGCAACCCCGCCACGGGCAAGCTCTGGACGCGCAAGGACGCAGGCGATCCGACCACGTTCAACCCGGACTACGCCGAGGAGCTGCCCAAGGGCGATCCCGCCAAGGGCCGCGCCGACGTCAACGCGCTCGGCTGCGCGGCGTGCCACATCCTGCCCGAGGTCGAGTCGCCGGACGGCTCGTGGGTGCCCGACGGCCCCGAGCGGTTCAACTACGACCCGCTGCTCATGCAGGGCCCGCGGCTCACGTCGCTCGGCAGCAAGATCAAGAGCCGCGAGTGGCTCAACGCCTGGCTGAAGAACCCGCGGCACTACACGTCGACCACGCAGATGCCCAACATGCGGATCGACGACCTGAGCGTCTACGACCCGGACATCCAGGACCAGAAGGTCCTGCGCTCGGGCGTGCAGCGCCGTGCCGACATCATCGACTACCTCCTCTCCTTCAAGGACGAGGCGTTCGACGCGATGGAGGTGCCGGTCTTCAAGAAGCAGTACGAGAAGCTGCTGCGCGACATGTACGAGGAGTTCTTCAGCAAGGACGCCGCCGGGCGTCTGAAGGACCCGGACGTCGCGGCCGGCGAGGTCGGCGACCTCTCGAACGCCAACCGCCTGGCCACCGTGCTGGCGATGGTGGGCGAGCGGCTCCTGTCGCGCAACGGCTGCTTCGGCTGCCACAACGTCGCGGGCTACGAGAACGAGATGCCGATCGGCACCGAGCTCTCGAAGCACGGCGTGAAGGACATCCACCAGCTCGACTTCGGCCGCGTGCCGAAGTACGTGAAGGTCGAGCGCAACCTGCCGGAGCTCGACGACGACGGGCAGCCCCTCGTGAACGACGAGGGCGAGGTCGTGCTCGAAGAGGACACGACCAAGATCAAGCTCGACGTCGTCCCGCGCCAGCGGCACGAGTTCTTCCGCAACAAGATCATGTATCCGCGGATCTACGACACGACGAAGCAGCTGCGCTGGACGGACAAGCTGCGCATGCCGCGCTTCAACTTCCGCATGGACGACGATCTGCCGCAGCCGCGCCCGAACGTGCCGCTGTCGGCGTGGGAGGAAGCGCGCGAGAACGGCGAGGATCCGGACGATCCGACCGACGAGAGGTTCTGGTCGATCCAGAGCACGCGGGCGGCCGTCACGGCCATGATCCTCGGCCTCGTCGACGAGCCGATCAAGCCGGGCGCGATCTTCACGCCCGACTCGTACCAGCAGGACATCATCGACGGCCGGCGCGTGATCAAGCGTTACGGCTGCGCCAACTGCCACACCATCGAGGGCAAGACCGGCTACCTCTGGGGCTACCTCTCCGAGACGCTCGGCAAGGAGCCCGGCGTGCTGCCGCCGAACCTGTTCAGCCAGGGCTGGCGCGTGCGTGACGAGTGGCTTGGGCGCTTCCTGCAGAACCCCGTGTACCTGCGGCCGATCGTGCAGATCCACATGCCGAACTTCGGCATGAGCGATGCCGAGACGAACGCGCTCGTGCGCTACTTCAAGCGCATCACCGGTCGGGACCGGAACATGGGGGCGTACAACCCGGGCAGCAAGCTGCTCGAGGGCAAGTACCTCGAGGGCGGCTACAACGCCGACGGCACGCCGATCACGCTCACGTGCAAGAAGGACGGCCACGACATCGGACCCATCTACAACGCGGTGGACGAGGCACGGCTGCTCTTCGAGACGATCAACTGCAACAAGTGCCACCTGCCCAAGGGCGCGCCCGGCGCGGACCCGAAGGACGGGGGCGTCGCGCCGTCGTTCGAGCACACGCGCGAGCGCCTGCGCCATCAGTGGGTGCGCGCCCTGCTCTACGACCCGGAGCACCTGATCAACGGCACGAAGATGCCGAGCGTCTGGCCCGCCAAGCGCAAGTTCGGCCGGGACTGCGGCCTCGACCTGCAGGCCTTCCAGTTCCACCTCCGGAACGATCCGGCCTGGCAGGCGCTGTTCAACTCGGACGACAAGGCCAAGAGGAACGAGGCCCTGACGCAGCTGTCCGAGGTCCAGATGGACGCGGTCACGGACTACGTGATGTACCACTACGAGCCGCCGAAGAAGCAGCCCGGCGCGCCGGCCGGGGGACGCTAGTGAAGGCGCTGCTCGCCCGTTACCAGCGCACCCTCGCGATGCTCGCGGTCTTCGTGGCCGCGATGGTGATCGCGGTCGTGGCGAAGCCGCCCGCCGCACCTGCCGCCGACGAGGCCGAGCGCATGCTCGGCCCCACGCCGGCGACCGACATCGTCACGGGCGATGCAGGGGCGGCCGAGGTCGAGGCGCCGGTCAAGAAGCCGACCCCGAAGCCGACGGCATCGAAGGGGTACACGGTGGAGGCCGTCGAGAACGGCGGCACGATCCAGGGCGTGGTGCGCCTGGCGGCGGCGGCGACGCCGTGGCAGGTCGAGCGTGGCAAGGACAAGCACGCGTGCGGCGAGGGCTCCTCGCTGACGGAGCGGATGATCGTCGGCGACGACGGGCGCACGCTGGCCAACACCGTGCTCTGGCTGGCCGACATCTCCAAGGGCAAGGCCTGGACGGGGGACTTCGCCAAGGGCCCCGATGAGCGTACGGCGCTCCTCGACCAGGTGAAGTGCATCTACGTGCCGCACATCCTGGTCGTGCGCACCGAGACGCAGCTCGCGCTCAAGAACTCGGATCCGGCCGAGCACAACGTCCACGCCTACTTCCGCGACTTCAAGACGACGCAGCTGAACCTCATGACGGCGGCCAACATCCTGGTGCCCGAGGCGGCCGATGCGTACATCGAGAAGGCCGGCAAGTACATCGTGAAGTGCGACATCCACTCGTGGATGAGCGGCTACGTGCACGCGTTTGCGCACCCGTACTACGCGGTCACCGGCAAGGACGGCCGCTTCGAGATCAAGGACGTGCCGCCCGGCACGTACACCCTCGTGTGCTGGCACGAGGGCATGCAGGAGAAGCCGCTGCTCGGCGGCGATGGTGGCATTGCGGGCTACGACTACGGGCCCGACTTCGAGACGTCCGTCTCGATCACGGTGGAGGCGGGCAAGACCGCCACGCGTGACTTCACCGTGCCCAATCCCAAGTGACAGGAGTGAACGAGATGCAGAGTCTGAGGTACCGGAGTCCCCTGCTGGCATTCCTCGCCGTGATCGCCCTTGCAGTCACGGCCGGCTGCGGCGGCGATCGGGAGCCCAAGAAGGACAGCGAAGGCGTCCTGCGCTACGGCGCGCCCAGCGAAGACAGCGTCGACTGGGGTGAGAAGGCCGAGGGCGTCGAGATCGGCCAGGCCGACCCGACGGCCGCGAAGAAGCAGCCCAAGAAGACGACCCCCAAGAAGACGACGCGCAAGACGCCCAAGAAGTCGGTCAAGAAGGCCGGCAAGTACACCGTCGTCGAGGTCGCGAACGGCGGCACGATCAAGGGCAAGGTCACCTTCACGAGCCGGCCCGAGATCTGGACGGTCGAATACAACAAGGACCAGGAGCAGTGCAAGCACGAGTCCTTCGCGACCGAGCGCGTGATCTTCGACGAGGCAACGCTGGGCGTGGCGAACTGCGTCGTCTACCTGGCCGACATCACCAAGGGCAAGGCCTGGGAAGGCGAGTTCGCCAAGGGTGAGGACGAGCGCGTCGCCCTCCTCGACCAGATCGAGTGCCGCTACGTGCCGCACGTCCAGGTCATCCGCCCGATGACCCAGCTCCAGATCAAGAACTCGGATCCGGCCGAGCACAACGTGCACGCCTACTACCGGGACTTCAAGACGACCCAGTTCAACCAGATGACGGGAGCCCTCTCCTTCTGGCCCGAGATCGGCGCGGCCTACCTGGAGAAGCTGGGCACGTACATCATGAAGTGCGACGTGCACGCCTGGATGAGCGGCTATGTGCTGGTTCTGCCGAACCCGTACTTCGCCGTCACGAAGACGGACGGGATGTTCGAGCTCACGAACGTCCCGCCCGGAAAGTACGTTCTGCTCTGCTGGCACGAGGGCATGAAGGAGGTCCCCCAGCTCGGTTCGGGCGGCATCTCGGGCTACGACTACGGGCCTCCCGTGGAGAAGACCCAGGAGGTGACGGTCGAGGCCGGGAAGGTCGTGGAGGCCAACTTCTCGCTCGAGGCCCCGCCGAAGTCGGGCCAGTAGCAGCAGTTCCAGATATCAGGGAGGGTGCACGGGGCGTGGAGGGCGCGCCGGGCACACGGGAGCGGAGGGATCCGTCCCAGGGAGCATTGCGACATGACCGTCGAACAAGCCCTAGCGGCGCCGTCGAGTACCCCGACGCCGAACGGCCAGCCGCTGGTCGACAAGAACCTGATCAAGGCGTGGCTGTGCTTCACGCTCTTCTGGACGATCGTGGGGCCGGTGCTCGGCCTCGTGGCATCGGCCAAGCTCGATGATCCGTACTACCTGGCGGACATCGAGTGGCTGCAGTTCGGCCGCCTGCGCATCGCGCACGTGAACGGCGTCATCTTCGGCCTCTTCTCGACGGCCATCTTCGCGATGATGACGTACGCCGTGCCGAAGCTCTGCGGCCGGCCGCTGGCCAACATCCGCGCGGCCTGGGGCGGCATGATCCTCATCAACGGCAGCGTGCTGCTCGGTGAGGTCACCCTGCTCGGCGGCTACGTGTCGGCGGTCGAGGCCGGCGAGTACGGCCTGATCATCGACATCCTGCTGACGATCGGCTTCGTCACCGCGATCGTGCCCTTCCTGCAGACGATCGTCGCGCGCCGCGTCAACCGGATGTACGTCGCGCTGTGGTACTGGACGGCGGGCATGCTGTGGACGGCGATCAACTTCGTCCTCGGCAACTACGTCCTGCCCTACGGTCCGGGCGGCTCCACCTCGGCGGCCCTGCACGGCTTCTACCTGCACAACGTCGTCGGCCTGTGGATCACGCCGATGGGCCTGGGCGCCGTCTACTACATGCTGCCGGTGGTGACCCGCGCACCGATCTACAGCCACAAGCTGTCGCTGCTCGGGTTCTGGGCGCTTGCGCTCTTCTATCCGCTCAACGGCGTGCACCACTACATCTACAGCCCGATCGCCGACTGGGCCCAGACGATCGCCATCGCCGCGTCGATGATGCTGATCGTCCCGGTCTGGGCGTTCAGCGTGAACGTCTGGGGCACGATGCAGGGCCAGTGGGCCAAGTTCACGAGCGGGAGCAACTACACGCTCAAGTTCCTGATCCTGGGCGGCGTCTGGTACCTGATCACGTGCTTCCAGGGCCCGTTCGAGGCCCTGCGCGGCATGCAGCGCCTGACGCACTTCGGTGAGTTCAACGTCGGCCACGCCCACAGCGCCGTCTTCGGTGCCTTCAGCATCTGGGCCATGGCCTGCGTCTACTTCATCGTCCCGAAGGTCTTCGGCCGCCAGATCTGGTCCGCGAAGCTCGCGGCCTGGCACTACTGGCTCGAGATCATCGGCTTCGCGATCATGTTCGGCGCGCTGACCATCGCCGGCTTCCAGCAAGGCACCCAGCTCCTGACCAACGACGTCTCGTGGGTCGAGAGCATGAACGGCATCAAGGACTTCTGGGTCACGCGCACGCTCGGCGGAACCATGATGGACGTCGGGCTCGCCTTCTTCGTGTTCAACATCGTCATGTCCTTCATCTGCGGCAAGCCCGCCGAGGAGGGCCCGACCGGCGCCGATGCCGAGCTCGTCCGCTCGGAGGGTGCCAAGGCCGAGGCGACCGAAGCCTCGGTGAAGGAGTAACCCCATGAAGATCCTCGAACGTTTCGGCGGCGTCGCCGGCCTCGCGGGCGTCTTCTGCTACTTCCTCGCCTTCCTGATCCTGATCGTCGGGCCCGCCGCGCTCACGAACGCGAACGACCCGTTCGTGACCGACATCAACGGCGACCAGGTGGAGGTGCCGGCGTACTCGGACGACGAGGCGGCCGGGCGCGAGATCTACATCCAGCAGGTCTGTTGGCACTGCCACAGCCAGTTCGTCCGCCCGGTCAACGAGGAGGACGTGCGCTGGGGCCCGGTCTCGCAGCCGGGTGAGAGCGTGCTCGACGTGCCGCACCTCTACAGCACGCGCCGCATCGGCCCCGACCTCGCGCGCGAGGGCTGGCGCCGCATCGACGACTGGCACATCGCCCACCTGTGGGATCCGCGCACCACGGTGCGCGACAGCGTCATGCCCTCGTTCACCTGGCTGTTCCAGGAGCGCGAGAACGCCGACAAGATCAAGGGCCTCCTGGCCACGCTCGACTCCGACGGCGACGGCATCATCTCGAAGAAGTTCGACGACACGAGCATGTGGCCGCCCGAGGGCTCGGACCTGCGCAAGAACATCGAGGCGCTGCTCTCGAACAAGGACCACATCGATCGCCGCGGCGTGATGCAGCCGACGTACAAGCAGGTGGCCGACGGCTCCGACCTGAAGCCCGACGAGAACGGCGTGCGGCCGTACGACGCCCACGCCAAGTGGGAGTTCGAGCTCCGCGGCGACGGCATCGTGACCGACTACGACTGCGCCCCGGAGGAGACGAAGGAGGCCACGCAGCTCGTCAAGTACCTGCAGCGCCTCGGCATCGCCATCGGCAAGTGGCGCAAGCCCATCGTCTTCGGCACGCCCACGCGCGGCTACCGCCCGCCCATGAAGGGCGTGACGGTCTCGTACAAGGGCTGGGACGAGGACGCGGGTGCCTGGGCGGACATGGAGATCTCCGTGCCCGACGGCGAGATGCCCCAGCGCCACGCCGACGCGCGTCGCTACGGCTACCTGAAGGACGGGTACCCGGGCATGGACGCCGACAAGCGCCAGGAGCTCGACAACGGCAACAAGCGCGCCAAGGGCCTCCAGAACGCGTACGACGCGCTGATGGGCGCCTGGCGCAAGGCCAACCCGGACTGGGACGAGCGCCTCGATCGCGGCAAGATCCTCTACGACCAGCACTGCGCCGCCTGCCACGGCGACGAGGGCCGCGGCAACGGCATGGGCGCGCAGTTCATGCTCACCCGCCCGCGCGACCTCTCGAAGGCCAAGTACCGCTACCGCAGCACGCCGGTCGGCTCCATGCCGCTCGACGGCGACCTGTTCCGCTCGCTGTACCGCGGCCTGCCCGGCAGCTCCATGCCGCCGTGGCGCGAGCTGCCCAGCGAGCAGCTCTGGCTGCTCGTGGACTACGTGAAGCACTTCCGTGAGTCCACCGGCGACGACTGGAACCCCGGCAAGCCGTGGGACGACGTCTCCAAGGTCACGCCGATGCCGGCGCTGCCGAAGATGACGGCCGAGCAGTGGGACGAGACCGTGGTGCGCGGCAAGGCCGTCTACACGGCCATCGGCTGCAACAGCTGTCACGGCACCGAGGGCTACGGCGACGGGCCCGGGTGGAACGACACGGGGCGCGACAACGGCGGCATGATCCGCCCGCGCAACTTCCAGCCGCGCGACGACCGGGACATCACAGACCTGCGCTTCCGCGGCGGCATCGAGCCCCAGGACCTCTACCGCGTGATCTTCAACGGCCTCGACGGCGTCGGCATGCCGGCGCCCGCGCTGCCGCAGCTGATCGAGAACGGCGAGAAGCTCGAGGCCCTGAAGAAGGGCGGCGCCTCCGCCGCCGAGATCGAAGCCGCCACGAAGACCGCCGCGAAGATCCTCAACCCGCCCCTGTGGGACGAGGCGCTCGTGGAGGCCGGGCACGTGGTCGTCAGCACCGACGACAGCGGCCGGCGCGTCGAGACCGTCCCGCAGTTCCGCGCGAGCAAGGAAGGCCGCGGCGGACGCTGGAAGGTCGGCGACGAGTGGGCCGTGGTGGTCTACGTCATGCACCTCGCGGGCAAGACCTGGGAGGACTGGCCGGCGCAGCGCAAGTAGCGCCGGAGCCAGGTCACCCCACGACCCCCGCACGGACCCGTCCTACGTGATCTGGGAGCTGGTCACCACCGGGCTCTTCGGCTCGCTGCACTGCGTCGGCATGTGCGGCGGGTTCGTGCTCGGCATCGATCGTCCCGACCGCGGCCGCTGGCGGCGGGTGGGGGTGCAGGCGCTCTTCCACCTCGGCAAGACCGCCACGTACGTGACGCTGGGCGGCCTGATCGGCATCGGCGGGGCGGCCCTCTTGCACTCGGGCTGGCTGGCCTCGGCCCAGGCCGTGCTCTCCGTGCTGGCGGGCACGCTCATGATCCTGGCCGGGATCCAGATCATGGGCCTGTTGAAGGAGTGGCCGGTCGGCTCGTGGTTCGGGCCGCAGTCGCTCTACGGCCGCACGTTCCAGGCCGCCATGAACCTGAAGAGCCCCATGGCGCCCTTCGTGACGGGCGCGCTCACGGGCTTCCTGCCGTGCCCGCTCGTCTACGCGTTCCTGGCCGCGGGCCTCTACACCGGGTCGCTGCTCGGCAGCATGGGGGTGATGTCCATCCTGGGCCTCACCTCGATGCCGGCGCTGCTGCTCGTCGTCTGGACGGGCTCGATGGTCCGGCCCCAGACCCGCGCCCGCATCATCAAGGTCGCCGGCGCGGTCGTGCTCGTGCTGGGCGTCATCACCGTCCTGCGCGGCCTCTTCCCCGAGCTGCTGCACGGCGGCCACGAGCACCACGGCCACCACTAGGGGGCGCGCGGCGAGGGATCCTCGCTCCCCGCCGGGGCGGCGGCAGGGCGATGGGGGCAGGGGGGTGTCTACAGGGTGGGTGCCTTGGGCACCTCCGGGACGACGGGGAACCCCGAGCCCGGGGTTTCTCGAAACGGTCGGTCGCCGGATCCCCGGCTTCGACCGTTCATCGACCAACCCCCAGGAGTCCTCCCATGAAGTCCCTCGCAACCCGTCTCGCGCTGATCCTGGCGCTGCTCGGCGTCTCCGGCCTCGCGTACGGCGACGAGACGGCCGGCAGCCCGGCCATGAAGCCCAGCGTGCGCCTGGCGCGCATCGCGATTCGCGGCCCGCTCCCGAAGCTGAAGGGCGAGCGCCTGTCGTGGAACGGGGGGAAGCACGGCACCGAGCTCACCCTGCTCGTCGTCAATCCCACCGGCGGGCTGTTCCAGCTCCAGCAGAGCAGCAGCCTCGATGCCCTCACCGACGACCGCGGGACGGACCTCGTGGGTTCGCGGCAGCGCCACGATCGCCCCGTGGGCCGGATGCAGGCGACGTCCGACGGCCGCTACATGCTGGTGCGGCTGAAGGGCAAGCTGCGTCCCGCGCGCGGCTCGAAGGCGGTGCACGCGAAGGGCCGCCTCGTGTTCAAGCGCGCGACCAAGTCGAGCAAGGTCGAGACGGCCTCGATCGCCGTCAAGGCCGGTACGACGTTCGAGCTCGCCGGGCGCACGTACACGATCCAGCACGTCACGCCGCAGAAGGGCCGCGAGGCGATCGCGATCACGCTCGCCTCGAAGCAGGGCTTCGACGCAATCAAGTCGCTGCGGATCCTCGGTGCGGACGGCAAGGCCATCGAGCACAGCGGCGGATTCAGCGGCCGGTTCGGCAGCTCCGGGTCGCGCATGTCAACCGAGGTGCTGTTCCTCGAGGCCAAGCCGGACACGATCCGGATCGCGGCCGAGGTCTGGAGCGACCTGCACGACATCGAGGTGCCTTTCGATCTGAACGCCGGCCTCGGCCTCTAGGCGAGCCGGTTCCCCGGTCTTCCCGCGGGCGGCGCGTGCGACGCGCCGCCCGCGTCCTGTCCCGGTGATTCTGCGACGTCGCAGTCGACGTCGGTTCCGGAACGCGCAGGGCCGGGCGCAGCGTCACCGGGCGCGACGTTCGATCTTCGTCCGCACGTCGTTGAGGATGTTCGCGTCCGAGTACCGGTACTGGCGCCCTGGCTCGCTGGTCATCACGCCGGGATGATGCGCTGCCAGGTGGGCGCGGATGCGCCGCCGCGTTGCGCCCGACGTGGCGCCGCCCAAGAGCACGACCGCCAGGTTCTCGGCGGTGTCGATGGTGCGCAGCGCCTCGGCCTCGTTGAAGGTGGAGAGGAGGCGCACGTTCTCGAGCCCGCCCAGCAGGCGGCGCACCTGGTTCATGCGCCCCTGGCTGCGGCCCAGGATGACCACGTCGCGCGGCGGCTGGATCGCCGCGGGCGCGTCGGTCCGGAGGTCAACGCGTTCCCCGAGCGGGACTGCGCAGCTCGCGCAGGCGAGGACGGCGAGGACCAGCAGCCGGACGGGGAGGCGTGTCGTGCGCGCGGAAGCGGCGGCATGCATGGTCGGGCTCCGAAGACGCCGTGCCTGTCGCAGGCGCGCCCGGACACGGAGTCCGGACAAGCGTACGGGAGGCGGCCGCGGCGCTCGGCGAATCCGCGACGGCCATCGGGCCCCCGGTACCGTGACGCGCATGGCCTCCGTCCGCGACGCCGTCTTCTGCGACCACTGTGGCCTGCCCGTCGGGGCGGCGGGGACGTCGCGCGAGCACGAGGGCGAGCGTGTGTCGTTCTGCTGCCTGGGCTGCTCGATCGCCTGGCGCATCGTGGGTCCGGGCGGCCGCGAGGGCGGCAGCGAGTCATCAGCGTACCTCGTGCGCATCTGCCTCGGCTTCGTGCTGACGATGATCGTGATGCTGATCCAGTGGGTGCGCTACTTCGATCCGGCGTCCGCCGCCACCGACGACTACGAGGCCTTCGCGCCGCTCGCCCAGCTGATCGCGGCGACGCCCGTCATGCTCGTGCTCGGCGTGCCGTACCTGTGGAGCGCCGCCGGCCAGCTGCGCGCCGGTCGCCTGGGCGCGGACCTGCTGATCGGCCTCGGCGTGATGGCGGGCTACGTCGCCTCGGTCGTGACGATGTCGCACGGCGAAGCCGATCCGCTGTTCTTCGACACGGCCTGCGCGCTCGCGACGCTGGTGACGGTCGGGCGCTGGCTCGAGGCGTCCGCCAAGGAGCGCGCGACCCAGGGCCTGCGCGCGTTCCTGTCCGAGGAGGGGCGCCCGGCCAGGCGCCTGCTCGAGACCGGGGAGGAGGAGGTCTCGGCGGACAAGCTCGAGGCCGGTGATCGTGTGCGCGTCCTGCCGGGGGAGCAGATCCCCGCCGACGGGACCGTCCTCGAGGGCCGCGCCATGGTCGACGAGGCGGCGCTCACCGGCGAGCCGCTGCCGCGTCCCATCGCACCGGGCGACGCCGTGCGCGCGCCGGCCATCCCGACCGACGGTGCGCTCGTCGTGCGCATCGACGCGGTGGGGGAGGACACCCTGCTCGCCGAGGTCGGCCGGGTGCTCGCCCAGGCGCGCGCGGACCGCGCGCCGCTCGAGCAGCTCGCCGATCGCGTGTCGGGCGTGTTCGTGCCGCTCGTCATCGTCCTCGCCGGCGTGGTCTTCGCGCTCGACATCGTCGCGGGGGACACCGGCATGCAGGCGATGCTGCACGCGCTGTCGGTGCTGGTCGTGGCGTGTCCGTGCGCGCTCGGCATCGCGACACCGCTCGCCGTCACGGCCGCGCTCGGACGCCTGGCCGGCAAGGGCGTGCTTGTGCGCAGCGGCGGTGCGCTCTCCGATCTCGGTGACGTGGAGATCGTCGCCTTCGACAAGACGGGCACGCTCACCGCGGGTCGCCCGCGCGTGCAGTCGATCACCGTCCGGCCCGGCTGGACGGACGACGGCGTGGTGGAGGTGGCCGCCGCGATCGAGCAGGGCAGCGAGTCGGCGTGGGGGCGCGCCATCCTCGATGCGGCGGCGGCGCGCGGCATCGAGCTCGTCCCGGCACCGGAGACGCGGGTCGAGCCCGGCCTCGGCATCGCCGGCACGCTCGCGCTGCCCCACATCGGCACGCGCGACGTCCGCGTCGGCAGCGCGCGGTGGCTGGATGCGAGCGCGCCCGCCGACGCCGTCGTCGTGGAGGTCGACGGGGAGACGGCTGGCTGGTTCGCGTTCCACGACGAGCCGCGCGATGAAGCCCACGAGGTCGTGGCGGCGCTCACGGCCTCGGGGCGCGAGGTCCACATCCTCTCAGGCGACGCGGCCTCGCGCGTCACGGCCGTGGCGGCGGACGTGGGCGTGCCGGCAGCGCACGCACACGGCGCGCTCCTGCCGCATGAGAAGGTCGAGGCCATCCGCGACATGGCCGCGAAGGGCGTCACGGCCTTCGTCGGGGACGGCATCAACGACGCGCCCGCCCTCGCCGCCGCGGACCTGGGCATCGCCGTCGGCTCGGGCAGCGACCTGGCCAAGGAGAGCGCCATGGTCAGTCTGCTGGGGGCGGACCTGACGCGCATCCCGCGCCTCTTCCAGGCGGCCGAGGTCACGCGCCGCGCCGTGCGCTGGAACCTGTTCTGGGCCTTCGCCTACAACGTCATCGCGATCGCCTGGGCCGCCCTGCTGGGCCTGCCCCCGGTGCTCGGCGCGCTGGCCATGGTCCTCTCGAGCCTCTTCGTCATCGGCAACTCGGTGCGCCTGCGGGCGGCGCTGGGCGTGATGCTCCAGTGGGACAGCCCGGGGGGCCCCGGCGGACCGCCGGCGACCTCCACGCACGCCGCGGCATCCGAGGCCACGGTCGCGGCCGAGGGCTAGAATTCGGTCATGTTCATCGCGATCTCCGAGACCTGGTACATGTTCGGGCTCTGCGTCTGCATCGCGTTTGGGGCCTGGTGCGTCTTCATCTGGGCCGTGCGCAACGGCCAGTTCAAGAACACCGAGCAGACCGCCCGGGACATGCTGGACCTCGACGGGAACGAGGAGGCGCTGCCGGATCCGCAGCAGCAGCGGGGACAGGGTGACGCGGAGGATGGATCCGGGGACGCCTCGGTTACCCTTGGCGCCCACGGAGTCGAGAGCGGCCGGGAGCGGTAGGACCCATGAGCGAGCACGACGAAGAACCCATCGGGACCAGCGGGATCGAGGAAGCGGAAAACCGCGTACCTCCCTGGCTCACGCTCGCCGTGACCGGACTGCTCATCTTCTTCGTGGTGTACATCGTGATGTACTTCACGGGCGAGCAGCCCAGCAGCGCGCAGTTCAAGTAGCGCGCGCCGATGGCCGCGGCTGACGTCGCCGAGCCCACGGCCCCCGTCGTTCCCACTGCGCCGGACGGCCTCGCGCGCATCCTCGTGCGCCTGCCCAATTGGCTGGGTGACGTCGTCATGGCTGCGCCGGCCGTGGCCGCCATCCACCGCGCCCGTCCCGATGCGCATCTAACGGCGCAGGTCAAGGCGCCCTTCATGCCGTTGGCCGCGCAGATCGACGGGATCCAGGGCGTGCTGCCCGTCGGCAACGATCGCTCCCTCTGGCAGCTCCGACAGCGCGGCCGCGAGCTACGCGAGAAGCAGTTCGATGCGGCGGTCGTCTTTCCGCGCTCGGAACGTGCCGCGATCGCGCCGCGCCGCGCCGGCATCCCGGTCCGCGTGGGCTATGGCGGCTCCCGCGCGTTCACCCATGGCGTCACCAAGGCGCGCGCGTTCCGGAGCGCCCACCGCACGTCGTGGTTCGGTTTGCTGGCGAAGGCCTTCGATGCCGAGATCGAGCTGCCCTGGGGCTTCGGCGTCGACGACACGACGCGTCAGGCGGCCGAGCGACTCCTGCTGGCGCACGGGCGCGACACGAGCAAGCCGCTGGTCGTCTTCGAGCCCGGGGCGAGCTATGGCGCGGCCAAGTGCTGGCCGGCCGAGTCCTTCGGGCGCCTCGCGGCGCGTCTGCTCGAGATGGGCGCGGACGTGGCCACCGTCGGCCTCGCGGGCACGCGCCCGATCGAGGAGGTGATCGCGTCCTTCGCCGGGCGGCCCTTGATCCACCTGGCCGGGCGCACGCCGGACCTCACGGCGCTGATGGGCGTGCTCTCGCTCGCGGATCTCGTCGTCTCCAACGACACCGGCCCGATGCACGTCGCGGCCGCGCTCGGCCGCCCGACGCTCGCCCTGTTCGGCGCGTCGGACCCCGTCGTGAGCGCGCCCAGCGGGCCCGGCCCCGCGCGCGTGCTCTATGACCCGGAGCCGTGCAGCCCCTGCTTCCTCCGTCTCTGCCCGGTGGTGGGGCATCCGTGCCTGGCGAAGATCGGCGTCGCGCGCGTGTTCCGCCACGCGCGCGACATGCTCGACGCGGCCGCGGGCTAGACGACCTCGACTTCGACAGCGGTGGCGTGTCGCTCGAGGGCGTCGCCGATGTGGCGGTGGAAGAGCTCGCCGAACCAGGAGTACGAGTGGCGACCGACCACGACCGTGTCGCAGCCGGCCTTCTCGGCTTCCGCTTCGATCAGGAGCGCGAGGTCGTCCTCCGGGATCGACTCGACGCAGGACGTCTGGATGCAGTTGGGATCGACGCCGAGCCCGACGAGGTGCTCTTCGGCGCGCTGGAACACGCCTTGGGCACGCTCGCGCTCCGCCGCGAACCAGCTGGCCTGGCCCGCGAGCAGCTCGGCGTCCAGTCGGGCCGACTCCTCGGCGGTCTTGGCGCCGCCGTGCTCCAGCAGCTCCGTGGGCATGGGCCCGACGACGTGCAGCAATCGGATGACGACGTCCTTCTGGCCGGCGAAGGCGCGGCCGACGTGGTCGACGGCCTGGAGCGCGTCGTCGCTTGCGTCGATGGCAACGAGGATGGATCGATGGGACGTCATGGCAGGACCTCCACCGGGTCTTGCGCAAAGCCCGCGCCGATCCGATTGAGAGCCACAGGGCCGCAGGCTGCGAGCGTAGAGGCTGGGCCATTTCACGCAGTGCGCACGGGGCCCCACGACCTCGGTGTGGCTGCGCAGAGCGCCGGGCCTGCGGCTACGCCCTGGCCTGCGTACCGCCCTTGGGCTTCTTGCGGTCGAGGACGGCCTGGCGCTGGGCGAGAGTCAGGTTCATCCAGCGCTCGCGGTCCTCGTCCGGCAGCGTGAAGAAGCGGGCGAGGCGCGCGTACTCGATGGAGGCGCGCGTGTTCGGATAGGCGCGCGTGACCGGCTCGCACAGGATCGGCGCGCGGATCAGGTTGCTGTCCACGTGGATCGGATCGAGCATCCGGCCGCGGAAGGCCTCGTCGAGCGCGTCGAGGATGTCGCGCGCCAGGCGCATGCGGCGGTCGACCTTCGTGGGCAGGAGCCACACGTGCAGGTCGTGGCCCATCTTCTGCTTCAGCAGCGCGAAGGTGTTCGTGAGGTCCGAGATGGCCTTGATCGAGTACGACTGCGTCTCGATCGGGACGACCACCTCCTGACTGGCCACCAGCGCATTGATCGTGATGCGCGAGAGGTTCGGCGGGCAGTCGAAGATGATGTAGTGGTAGCGCTCGTAGAGCGGCTCGAGCTTGGTGTGCAGGATGCGCTCGCGCATGAGCACGTCCTGGATGCGCGTCTCGACGGCGCACAGCTTGATGTCGGCGGGGATCGCGTGGATGCCCTCGATGTTCGTCTCGAGGATGACGTCCTCGGGCTGGACGTTCTCGTCCGTCATCAGGTCCGAGCTCGTCAGGTCGAGCATGTCCGGATCGAAGCCGAAGCTCGTTGTCAGGTTCGCCTGCGCATCCAGATCGATGCACAGGACCCGGCGGCCCAGGTCCGTGAGGGCGGCTGCGAGGGTGAAGGCGGTGGTCGTCTTGCCCACGCCGCCCTTCTGGTTCACGACGCAGATGCGGCGCGTGATGCCGCGTCCGCCGAGCTCGATGACCCGCTCGGCCATCTCGAAGGCGTAGCGCGGGCCCGTGTCCGGATCCGCCTTGCCGGGCAGCGGACGCAGGAATCCGCGCCCTTCCCACTCGTGGATACGGCTCACGGGGGCCCCGGCCAGGTCGGCCAGCTCGTCAATGGTGAACGTCTTCGCCATCTGTCCCTCGGCAGGAACTCGAAGGGCGGGATCCCGCCCGGCGCGGACTCTACTCGCGAGCACCCCCACGCCTCGTTCCGCGAGCGGGAACCCGGAAAGCCCGGATCCGCGCCGATCCGAGCCGGGGGCCGCCTGGGACCGACTCCCCCCGGGCGGCCGCGATCCCGTACCATACGAGCCGCGCGGGGCGGGTCGCCCCCGTGGGGGCGGTACTACAGACATCGGAAGGATCCGTGCCTCGGTTCATCGTCGACGAGAAAGACCAGCGCACCGTCTTCGAGATCGACAAGGAGAAGATCCTTGTCGGGCGCTCGGCCGAGAACGACATCTCGGTGATGGACCTGCGTGCCTCCCGGCTCCACTGCCGGATGGAGCGCCATGGCGCCCAGTACCTCGTCGTCGACCTCGGGAGCCAGAACGGCACGCGCCTCAACGGCCACCTGGTTGACCGCTCGGCCCTGAAGGTCGGGGACGAGATCGGTGTCGGCAACGCCCGCATCTGGTTCGAGAAGGCCCCGCCGCCCGAGGCCGTCGACACGCGTGACACGATGGTCGGCAGCCTCAAGGAGCTGGCCGGCGGCGCCGACCAGGATCGGCTCCTGCGCCTCATCCGCATCGTCAAGGCGCTCAACAGCGAGCTGCGCGTCGAGTCGATGCTGAAGATCATCATCGACCACCTGGTCGAGATCACCCAGGCCGAGCGCGGCTTCCTCGTGATCAACCAGGGGGACGGACAGCCGGCCGCCAAGGTCGCCCGCAACTTCGAGCAGGAGGACGTCGCCGACCCCGAGGTGGCCTTCTCCCAGACGATCGTCAACAAGGTGATGCAGACCGGCGATCCGGTCGTGACCGCGAACGCCGTCGAGGACGACCGCTTCTCGGACACGCTCTCCGTGAACGCCATCCGCGTGCGCTCGGTCATGTGCCTGCCCTTCAAGCTGAAGGGCAACACGATCGGCGCGGTGTACGTGGACAACCGCCTGCAGAAGGGCGCCTTCGCGGACTCCGAGCTGGAGACGCTCACTACGCTGGCCGATCTCGCCGCCGCGGCGATCGAGAACGCACGGCTCTACGAGAAGGTCTCGACCCAGGCCAAGGAGCTGGAAGACCTCAACCGCCGCCTCGAGCTGCGCGTCGAGAACCAGTCGCGCGAGCTGACCGAGGTGCGCGACCGCCTGCGCTCGGCCGGCGCGCCCGAGGGCGTGTATCCGCAGATCGTCGGCCAGTCGACGGCCATGCGCGACGTCCTGCGGCTGCTCGACAAGATCGTCCAGACCGAGGAGCCGGTGCTCATCACGGGCGAGTCGGGCACGGGCAAGGAGCTGATCGCGAAGGCGATCCACGCGAAGGGCCCGCGCGCGCGCAAGCCCTTCCTCTCCGAGAACTGCGCGGCGCTGACCGACACGCTGCTCGAGAGCGAGCTCTTCGGCCACGTGCGCGGCGCCTTCACCGGTGCCGATCGCGACAAGAAGGGCCTCTTCGAGCTCGCCGACTCCGGCACGCTCTTCCTCGACGAAGTCGCGGACATGAGCCCGGACATGCAGAAGAAGCTCCTGCGCACCCTGCAGGAGGGCGAGATCCGGCCGGTCGGCGGCAAGGGCGTCAAGAAGGTCGACGTGCGCATCGTCAGCGCGAGCAACAAGAAGCTCGAGACGCTGGTGCGCGCGGGTGAGTTCCGCGAGGACCTCTACTACCGCCTGCGCGTGCTCACGATCGACCTGCCGCCGCTGCGCGAGCGCAAGGGCGACGTGCCGCTCCTGATCGAGCACTTCTTGAACCTCCACGCGCTGGGTGGGCATCCGAAGGACCTCGGGTCCGACGTGATGGAGGTGCTGGCCGCGTACGACTGGCCCGGCAACATCCGCGAGCTCGAGAACGAGGTGAAGCGCATGGTGGCGCTCTCCGACGACGTGATCGAGCTCGGCGTGCTCTCCGACGTGGTCAAGCGCGGCGCCCGCGGTGGGTTCGATCCCGACGACGGTCCTGTGCGCAACCTGCTCGAGCTCGTCGAACAGGTCGAGCGCCACGAGATCGCGAAGGCGCTCGGTTCGGCGAAGGGCAACAAGACCCGCGCCGCCGACCTGCTCGGCATCAGCCGCTTCACGCTGCAGCGCAAGCTCGACAAGTACGACATGTAAGCGCGGTACGCGGCGGGTATAACGCGGCGCATGAACGCCGCGTTCCTGGCCGTCCTCTCGCTTGGCGCCTTCTTCCTCGCCACGCGGTTCTACGCACGGTGGATCGAGCGGCGCGTCTACGACATGGACAACGACGACCCGACGCCCGCGCACACGTGTGCCGACGGCGTCGACTTCGTCCCGTGCGGCAAGCACGTGCTCTTCGGCCACCACTTCTGCTCGGTGGCCGGCGCCGCACCGATCGTGGGGCCGGCGATCGCCGTCATCTGGGGCTGGCTGCCCGCGCTCATCTGGATCGTCGTGGGGACGATCTTCATCGGCGCCGTGCACGACTTCGGCGCGCTGGCGCTCTCCGCCAAGCGCGAAGGACGCACGATGGGCGACCTGGCGGGCGACATCCTGGGACCGCGCGCGCGCATCTGGTTCCTCTCGATCATCGTGCTGCTCACGTGGGTCGTGATCGCCGCGTTCGGCTACGTGATCGCCTTCCTCTTCACGGCGTTCCCGGCGTCCGTCTGGCCGGTGAACTTCGAGATCCTCGTCGCGGTGATCATCGGCTGGTGGATCTACCACCGCGGCGGCAGCCTGCTCATCGCCAGCATCCTCGCGGTGATCGCGCTCTACGTCGTCGTGTTCATCTGCGCCAAGAACCCGGAATGGGGCAGCCTCGCCGGCCTCGGCCTCGAGGGCTCGGACTCGATCGTCGCGTGGATCGTGTTCCTGCTCATCTACTCCTTCGTCGCGTCCGTGCTGCCCGTGCGCGTGCTGCTGCAGCCGCGTGACTACATCAACAGCCACCAGCTCTTCGTCGGGCTGGGCGGCTTGATCCTCGGCATCCTGATCGTGCAGCCGGAGCTCTCGGCGCCCGCGCTCAACCCCGGCGCGGCCGAGGCCGGCGCGCCGCCGATCCTGCCGCTCCTCTTCATCACCATCGCGTGCGGCGCGATCAGCGGCTTCCACAGCCTCGTGGCCAGCGGCACGACCTCGAAGCAGCTGAACAAGATGCGCGACGCGCGCACGGTCGGCTACGGCGGCATGGTGGGGGAGGGCGTCCTCGCCATGATCGCGGTGCTCGCCGTCTCGGCGGGGCTCGGACTCTCCGAGAGCGTGCGCGAGGCGTTCGTCCAAGCCAACCCGGGCTCGTCGCCGACGCCCTCGGAGCTCTGGGCGCACAGCTACTCGTCCTGGCAAACGGTCGGCAACACGGGCATCGGGAACTTCGTCAAGGGCGGCGCGACGTTCCTCGAGCCGCTCGTCTCGTGGGCCGGCGACCACAAGCTGGCCGAGACGATCGTGGCCGTGATCGTGATCTCGTTCGCCGCCACGACGCTCGACACGGCCGCGCGCATCCAGCGCTTCTGCCTCAAGGAGCTCGGGCGCGGCGTCGGCACCAAGGCCTTCGACAGCCGCTACGTCGGCGCCGCGGTCGCCGTGATCCCCGCGGGCCTGCTCGCGATCTTCACCGACGGCGGCCGGGGCCCCGGCAGCGGCGGGTTCATCCTCTGGCCGCTCTTCGGTACGACGAACCAGCTCATCGGGGGCATCACCCTGACCGTGCTCTTCGTGTACCTGCGGCGGGCGAAGAAGCCGCAGCTGCCGATCGCGCTGCCGATGGTCTTCCTGCTCGTGATGACCACGATCGCCGGCGTCATGAACCTCACGAACGAGCTCTCGAAGGAGACGCTGAACACGCCCGTCGTGCTCTTCGGCAGCCTGTTCCTCGTGCTCGAGGCGCTCGTGCTCTACGAGGCGTTCTGCGCGCTACGCGGGCGGGGCCCTCGGCCCGAGGCCGCCTGAGCGCCGGGCGGTGACGTCCCCGGCGCCCCCGCGCTCGCCCTTCGCGGCCTGGGCCTGGCTCCTCCTGTGGGCGGCTGTCGCCGTGGGCTTCACCTGGCTGCAGCTCGCGTGGTCCGCCGATCTCGGGCGGCTGGCGCTGCCCCCCGACTTCGACGACAGCGTCTACATGCTGGACGGGCTCGCGCGCCTGGACGCCATCGAGGCGAACGGGCCGGCCGCGCTCGGGCGTGACTACGTCGCGGACCGGCCGCACGCGCCGGTCTCGTCCGCACTGGCCCTCGGCGGCTTCGCACTCTTCGGGCGGACGGACGTGGCGCCCTACGCGATGAACGCGTTGCTCGTGTTCTTGCTGCTGCTCGGCGTAGACCACCTCATGCGCGGCGCCTGGCCTGTGGCGCGCCTGCTCGCTGCGGCCTTCGTCCTGAGCCTCCGGTTCACCGGGATGCTCGTCACCGAGTTCCGCCCCGACATCGCGTGCGGCCTCCTCGCCGCCTTCGGGGCCGCGCTCCTGCTCCGCCGGTCGCTCCCCGATCGACCGCGCCGACAGCTCGTCGGCGTCGGTGTGTGCTTCGGTGCGGCGCTGCTCATGAAGCCCTCGGTCACGCCCATGACGCTCGGCATCCTCGGCCTCGCCTGCGGCGTCGCCAGCCTGCGACATTCGGTACCAGGTACGGTCGTCTCACGGGTGCGCACGTTCGTCCGCGCCTTCGGATGGGTCGCCGGCACCGCGCTCGTCGTCGCCCTGCCGCACGCCCTCGTGCACGGCGAAGCCGTGGCGCGATACATCTGGTCGGGCATCTGGGGCCCGGCGCGCGTGCTCGGCGAGGTCTACCTGCCGCTCGCGGACACGCTGCGCTACTACATCGACGGCGACGGCGGCGTGCACATGCTCAACCGCCATGTGCCGCTCCTCGCGGCCTTGCCGGTCGTGTGCACCCTGTGGCTCGTCGTCCGCGGCCGGCGCCGCGCGGCGCTCGCCGTCGCCGCCTACGGGCTCGTGGTCGCGATCGTGTACGCGGTGATCACGCTCAACCACGTCAAGACGCAGTTCCTCGGCGCGCCCTTCTTTGCCCTCGTCCTCCTCGGCTGTGTCCTGCTGCTCCGCGGCGTGGTGGGGGAGGCGCAGTCGAGCCGCCTCTCGCGCCACGCAGCTCGTGCCGTCGTCGGCACGTTCGCCGTGGTGTCCGTGCTCCTGTTCACGTACCCGATGCCGCGCGCGCTGCCCGACGCGTTCGAGCCGCGCCGCACGGCGCTCCGGGGCGTTTACGACGCAATCGAAGCCCACCGCCGACCAACGTCCCGTCTCCTCTTCGGCACGATCGGGCTCGCGAACGGCGACCTCGTGCAGTACTGGCAGCGCCGCGAGCGCAAGCCGGTCATCGAGGTGATCGAGACGCCGCTCGTGAACGACTGGGCATGGTTCGAGCCCCTCCTCGAACAGAGCGACCTCGTCGTCGCCAGCGAGATCGGCAACAGCGAGGACTTCCCGCACCTGGCGGACGCCGGGATCCAGCGGCGCCTGCTCGCCTGGTTGGCTGAGGCGCCCGGGTTCGTCGAGGTCGCGCGGATCCCCACGTACGGCAGGGGGGCCTTTCGCGTCTTCTTCCGGGGCGATTGACGCCGGCCTGCGATCCGAACGGGCCGGCGGTGTGCACCGGGGCGCAAGCGTCGAGGGCACCTATACTTGGGCTGACTCGGCTCACGGAAACCCACGCATGCGGTTCGTCCCCCTCGGTCTGCTCCTGGCGCTGCTCCTCGGCGTCCCGTCCGCCCTCGCCCACGAGGTGCACCTGCACGACGGCACCGTCATCGAAGGGAAGGTGCTCGAGGACACCAAGGCCGAGGTCGTGATCGAGACGACCTTCGACGGCAAGAAGACGATCAGCAAGACCGAGGTGGCGCGCGTCGACACGAGCGTCCCGCCCCTGCGCGAGCAGCTGCAGTACCGCGGCGACCTCGCCAAGGACGACGTCAAGGCGCTCTGGGACCTCTACAAGTGGGCCAAGAAGAAGGGCTTCAAGAGCGAGCTCGTGATCGTGCTCCAGCGCGTCATCGAGCTGCAGCCGAAGAACAAGCGGGCGCGCAAGCTGCTCGGCCACGAGAAGGTCGACGGCGAGTGGATGTCGCCGGAGGAGAAGGAGGCCTACCTCGCGAAGAAGCACGCCGACGAGATGCGTGCGAAGGGGCTCGTCGAATACAAGGGCGAGTGGGTCACCCCCGAAGAGCGCGACGCGCGCGAGAAGGGACTCATCAAGGACGGCGACGACTGGGTCACCAAGGAGGAGTACCACAAGCGCCGCGGTGAGCAGCTCATCGACGGCGAGTGGGTGCGCGTCGGCGAGGACGAAGGCGCCGCGTACGCGCAGAAGGTGATCACGGACACGCGCCTCAAGGTGGCCTACACCTGGTCACCCCACTTCGACATCATCAGCGAGGTCAAGCCCAAGACGACGGAGCGCGTCAAGGAGGGCGCCGAGAAGGCGTTCGCCGAGATGCGTCGCGTGCTCAAGCCCACGGACGACGACTACCCCGAGAACCTCGACGAGCGCATCCAGCTCGTGCTGTTCAAGAAGGCGCCGCAGTACGTGCGCTTCGCCAAGTGGTTCAACGAGCAGGAGAAGTGCGAAGAGCTCGTGCCCGGCTGGGTCCGCTCCGTACAGCGCCAGCACAGCTTCTGGTGGACGCATCCGCGCAAGCTCGTCGCCGTGTACCAGTTCCCCAATACGGACAAGACGTTTGTCAGCAACGTGATCCACAACATCGGGCTCGTGCTGATCACGCGCTACCGCATCAACTTCCTCTACCCGTCCGTGTGGCTGCAGGAGGGCTTCGCCTACTACCTCGAGCTCACCACCCAGGGCTACACGCAGTCGTTCACGCTGGGCAAGGGCGGCTCGGGGGGCGGCGCGAAGGGGCCCGTCTGGCTGGACAGCAAGAAGTGGAAGGGCGAGCTCAAGAAGCTCGTCGCGGAGGGGCGCGACCCCCCGATGAAGCGCATCGCGCGCATGACCCACGACCAGTTCAGCTACGTCGAGCTGGTGAAGTCCTGGAGCGTGGTCGACATGCTCATCCAGTGGGACCGGGGGAAGTTCAAGGCGTTCATCGACGCCACGAAGGAACGCGGGAGCACCGGCGATCCCAAGAACGAGGAAGAGGCCCTTCGAGAAGCCTACGGCCTCGATTACCGCAAGCTCGATTCCCGCTGGCGCGAGTTCGTCCAGAATGGGTTCAAGCAGCCCTGATCCGGAGACGTTCGTAAGAGCAGTGAGGCCGGCCCCCGCATCCAACCGCCGCTCGCGACGCGCCCTGCCTGGGCGCCTGGGCCGGGTCCTCGGATGCAGCCTGCTGCTCGTGGCGCTCGGGCCCCTTGGCGCCGTTCGCGCCGATGATCCGGACCGCGAGCCCCTCCCGCCCCGGACGTTCTTCTGGCAGCCCGATGCCCAGACCGCGGCCGAGGTGGCGGACCTCCTCGCCAAGTCCTTCGCGGATCGCAGCAAGGCGCCGCTCGCACGCGACCAGTTCGTGCGTCGGTACAAGCTCTTGGCGGTGCCGCAGCTCGTGGACGAGGTCCGGGGCGCCGTGGCGGGCCGCAGCACGAACCAGCCCGTGCTCTGGAACACCGTCCTGACCCTCGGCGCCATGCGCGATCGGCTCGGTCCGGCGCGCCATCTCTGGCCCGCGCTCGAGCCGCTCAACCGACTGCTCGGCGCGTCGAGCGAGATCTTCGAGCGCACGTTCGGCGCGCTGGCGCTCGGCAGCTGGCACTGGACCGAGGCCGAGCGGCAGGTCACGCCGGAGACCCCCAAGGGCGGCGAGGCGCACGAGGCGGCGCGCACCAAGCGCATGAAGCGGCAGATGGACACGACGCTTCGGCGCCTCGGCGACGCCGTCGGCGACTTCAATCCGTATGTCCGCACGGCCGCGCTGCTCGCGCTTGCGAAGCGCGGCGGCAGCCATGCGGGCCGCGCCACGATGGATGCCATCGAGCGGCTGGAAGGCGCGTCGCCGGAGGTCGCCTGGGCGGCACTCCTCGCGCAGGCCTTCCTGCGCGAACGCACGGGCGCGCCGTACCTGGCCGCGCTCGCAACCGACAAGCGCGGCCTCAAGCGCGCCGCCGGACTCGCCGTCAGCGTGGGCGCACTGCAGGAGGGGGCGGGCGAGCTCGACTGGGTGAAGCGTCCTGCGAAGACCCTCGAGGCGCTGACCCGTGGCGAGCTCAACCCGTTCGACGGACCGGAGCTCGTGTTCGCGCGCGGCGTGCTCACCTGGCAGCGCCAGCTGAACGACGAGTGGGAGAAGCTCTGGCAGATCGCCATCTCGCCGCGCATGGACAGCGAGATCGCCGTCGCCGCGGTGCAGGCGCTGCTCTTCTGCCAGCAGGACTGGTTCAAGCGCAGCCTGATGACCTGGGCGCGCGGTGAGAGCGGGCGCACGCTGTCGGAGCCGGTCCTCGCCGGTTTCCTGCTGCTGGCCGCGACGGAGGGCAACGCCGCCGGCGTCGGCGCCGCCGCGCGCTACCTCGAGCATCCCGGCCGTCGGCCCAAGGGCACGCGCAGCTGGGACGTGCGCTTCCACGCGGCCGTCGGCCTGGCGCGCGCGTTCGCGTCGGGCGCCATCAAGGAGCCCACGCTGCGCACCCAGGCGTTGGACGCACTGCGCGGTGGCCTCCGCTCGATGCACAAGGAGGCGCCCTTCCGCGCCGAGCTCGAGCGCTGGCTCGAAGCGCACGCGGAGCGCATCACGAAGGACGCGCACCACCGTCCCGAGGAAGAGAGCGTGCGCCGCCTCGAGCAGGCGTTCACCTGCCCGCATGCGCTGCTCTCGCGTGACCTGATCGACGTGTGCGTGCACCGCGTCAACAAGCTCACGTTGCGCCTCTTCGGCGCCCACAACGTGCAGCCCACCTCCGGCGACTCGCCGGAGAAGTCGAACACGCCGCTGCTCTTCCTGCGGTCCTACCTCGAGGCGTATCCCTACTTCTCGCGGCTGGAGTTCCAGTGGCGGCGCGGCGCGCGCGACCTGCCGAGCCTGCCGGCCGACGATCCGCGGAGCATCGACCGATGAGTCCGCGCAACGAAGACTTCCTCTTCGCCCAGGAGGCCCAGAACAAGGGCTACGTGACCGAGGACCAGGTCGAGGAAGCGTTCCTGCTCCAGAAGCGCATGGCCGAGGAGCTCAAGATCGACGAGCGCCTCGCCGTGATCCTGGTCAAGCGCGGCTGGATGGCCGAGGACCAGGCGCGTCGCGTCTACGCGCTCCTCGAGCCCGAAGGCAAGCGCGTCCAGATCGAGGGCTACAAGCTCGTCGAACGCGTGGGCCGCGGCTCCATGGGCACCGTGTACAAGGCGATCCACCTGGGCCTGCACCGCGTCGTCGCGGTCAAGGTCCTGCGCCGTGAGCTCTTGGGCGAGAAGGTCCACACCGAGCGCCTGAAGAACGAAGCGCGCATGCTCGCCGAGCTCGAGCACCCGCACATCGTCCGCGCGCTCGACGCCGGCGAGTCCAACGGCTTCCCCTACGTCGTGATGGAGTACGTCGAGGGCGAGACGCTCAAGGACCGCATCGCGCGGCTGGGGGCCCTCGAGGAAGACGAAGCGCTGCGCATCGGCCGCGGCATCGCGGACGCGCTCGAGAAGGCGCGCCGCATGGGCGTCGTGCACCGCGACGTGAAGCCCGGCAACATCCTGATCTCCTCCCGCGGCGTGGCGAAGCTGATGGACCTCGGGCTCGCCAAGGGCCCCGTCGACATGGAGCTCACGCAGCACGGCGCCACCGTCGGCACGCCGCAGTTCATGGCGCCGGAGCAGGTCGAGGAGGCCGGGGCCGTCGACTGCCGCAGTGACATCTACGGGCTCGGCGCGACGATGTACGCCATGCTCACGGGACGGCCGCCGTTCACCGGCGCCTCGATGGCCGAGATCCTCAACAAGGTGCTCAACGAGCAGCCGATTCCCATCCGGGCGGTGAGCAAGCACGTGAGCCCCGAGGTGAGCTACCTCGTCGAGCGCATGATGCTGAAGGACCCGTCGCTGCGCTACCAGGTGCCGGTCGACGTGGTCGAGCACATGGATCGCGTGCTCGGCGGCCAGAGCATCATCCCCGACGGCTTCCAGGGGAACTGGGAGGGCTACCTCCTCAAGGCGCGTCTCGCGAAGCGGCGCCGGCGTCTGCGCATCGCCGCCGTGGCGCTCCTCGCGATCGCGATCGGCGGGTACGTCGGCTTCGACTACACGCAGCGCATGGCGGCGCGCGACCGCGCCGAGGCCACGATCGACCAGATCCTCACGGAGGGCGCGGACAACGAGTTCATGACGCGCAACGACCTCGAGCGGAAGCTCGGGCGTCTGACCGAGCTCAAGCAGAAGCTGCGTGAGCAGCGCGAGGCCGGCGGGCTCAGTGACCGAACCGACGAAGCCGACCGGCGCATCGAGCGCCTCGAGCGCTACGAGAAGCGCTGGAAGAACTACGACGTCCTCCTCGTCGAGGTGGACCGGCTCGTCAAGCAACGGCGCTTCGGCACGGCGCACACCCAGCTGTTGGCGTTCCGCGACACCTGCACCGACTACCCGGCCCTGCGCCGTCAGGCGGGGTCGCGCATCACGGAGGTTCTCAGGGCCTCGGCACTTGCGGTCGACCAGGTCGTCGCGCAGGCGAAGGACATCGCTGCCGGCAACGTGGGGGAGTACGCCGCGCGGTTCCGTGCACTCAGCGACCAGCTGGCGCGGGGCGACTTCGTCGAGCGGCCGCGTGCGCCGGGCGGCAGCTCGCCGCTCGAGCGGGCACGACGCGCGCTGAAGACGCTGTCGGGCCAGCTCGAGACGGTGCGCGGCGCTGTCGACGACCTGCGCGGGACCTATGCCGGCAAGGCCGTGAACGAGGCGATCCGCTCGGCTACGCCCGTCGTCGTGATGCGTCGGCAGCTCGAGACGGATGTAGCCCGCGTGAAGCTCGTGCTGGAGACGAGCCTGCGCGCCGAGACGTGGACGGGCGGCTTCCGCCGCGAGCCGATCTTCCAGCTGGTCGAGAACCAGCTCGAGTCGGTTGCCCGCGACTTCGACGACCAGGTGAACGTGTGGGGCGAAGAGATCCTGCGGGGGGCGAACCGGCTGGTGAAGGCCGAGGACTACGGGCCGGCGCTCGAGGCGGTCAACGGACTGCTGAAATCGCTCGGGGGCAAGGGATTCGAGGGGCTGCGTGCGCGGGGCACCGCACTCGCGACCGAGATCGAGGTGCGCGAGGCTGAGATGGACGCGCGTCGCCTCGGGCTGCTGCAGGAGACTGCCCAGCGCGTCGCGGAGCGGCTCAAGCGCGGCGAGGTGGCGCGCGCCCGGCGTGCGATCGACCAGGCGCTGGCCGAGAAGGCCGCCGAGGACCAGGAGGTGCGCACGGCGCTCGGCTCGCTCGAACACGGCCTCGAAGCGGTGGAGGCCGTCTGGGCGGCATCGCTCGACGCACTGGCCGCGGCCGGCGAGAACGCGCGGTTCGACGAGCCGCTACGCGTCTACGACGATGCCTGGCAGCTGACGAACGAGCCGTTCGAGAAGTGGCGCCTCGGCCGCGTCGACAAGGGGCTGCGCCGCATCACGGCGCGCGTCTTCGTCGGGGACCGTTACGTCGAGCGCACATTCGACGTACGTCGGTTCCCCTTCGGCCAGCACCTCACGTGGGCCGAGATGGGCGGCAAGACGGTCGACCCGATGCACGCGGCGCTCGTGCGGCTCTTCGACGTGACCGAGTCGAGCTGGCTGCGCGTCCCGGATCTGCGGCCCGTGCGCACCGCACTGCAGCAGGTACTCGCCGAGCTGGAGCGCATCCCCGGCCTCGAGACGTGGCAGCAGTTCGTCGACGGGGCTGAGGAGGCGGTCGGGGAAGAACAGGACGATCGGGAAACCGAGTCCGCCAACCTGCGCCGCACCGCGAACCGCTGGAAGAACGAAGGCGACTACGTCCCGGCCCTCGACAAGTACCGCGAGTACCTCGCGCCCGGGGCGCCGTGGCGGGCCACCGACGACTTCGACAAGTGGGCCGATGCCGTCCGCGCCGCCGTGCTCGAGTGCGAGGCGGAGGCGGCCAAGCGCGAGATCGAGACCTGGCTCAAGGGCTTCCGCGCAGAGGAGCTCGCGAACGGGCGCACGCGCCTGCGCTGCGGCTTCGACATCCCGGTCTGCCTCGACAGCTTCCTCCACGGCTACGGCCGGCTCGTGAGCGAGGAGGGCAGCGTCGTCACGCCGGGCGGGGCGACCGCCGATCGCTATGCGCTCGAGCTGCTCTCCGGCGTCGAGGGGCTGCTGCCTTCACGCCCGCTCAGCCTGCCGTGCATGTTCGACGCCGCCGACACGATCGAGATGGCCTTCGACCTCGATACGCGGCAGGGGGCGTTCTTCCTCGCGCTCGACATCGATGGGGCGCAGATCGGGATCCTGTCGGCCGATCCGCGCTGGTTCCCCGGATGGACGCTGCCCGACGCGGTGCTCGCCGAGGACGAGGACGCCGTGGACTTCTACGGGCGCGGGCGGGGCATCGCCTGGCGCGACGGCCTGGGGTTCGGCGAGGTCGCCCGCACCCAGCCGAAGCCGAGCAAGTGGAACTGGCAGGGCGCGCAACGGGGCCGCAACCACGCGGGTTGGACCAAGCTCGAAGAAGGCAAGGGGCGGCAGTTCGCCTTCAAGCCGGGGCACCGCTACCGCGTGAAGCTGGTGCGGGCACGCGACCGGCTCACGCTGATGGTCGCCGACCTGCGCAGCTTCCGGGCCCTGGGCGAGAAGGCCTTCGAGGAGGTCTGGACGCGGCGCGAGTCCGTCTGGCGCAGCACGGGAACCGACTCCGAGGTGGCGCCCGGCGAGCTGCGGCGCGGCAGCGGAAAGCTCTCGATCCTCAGCTGGTCCACGGTGCGGATCGACAACCTGGAGCTC
Organism: Planctomycetota bacterium; assembly: GCA_030066775.1. Lineage (GTDB taxonomy): Bacteria > Planctomycetota > PLA2 > PLA2 > JAEUHO01 > JASJAY01. Next base: position 2,668 of record JASJAY010000065.1, on the reverse strand, counting down.
ACGGGCCTCGTACGCGAGGCCTGGAAGACCGAGCGCCGCAAGGCCGAGAACGAAGCGAAGAAGGACGCCGAGAAGGCGAAGTGATCGACGGTTCCGTCGGGCTGGGTTGGGGAACCCGGACCGAGGACGAAGGAGACCTGTGCGACGACCCCCCGAGATGGCTATACCGGAGTGCGGGATCTGCTTCGGTCGTCAGAACACGGGGCTGGAGTGAGAGGCAACTGACCTGATGATCGAGCTCAAGCCCGAGACCCGCGGCTACAACGACCGCAAGTACCTGAAGCTCCGGGGGACCGGATCCCTGGGGGACGGCGAGAATCTCAAGCTCTCCCTCGGCGAGACCGTGGTGTGCGGTCGCAGCCGCCACTGCGACTGGTCGCTCAAGCGCACGCCGAAATACCTCATGGCCGACGACGGCGAGCGCGAGCAGATCAAGCAGAGCGTCGAGTTCCGCTCCGTGAGTCGCCAGCACGTGCGCATCGCGTTCCTGGCGCCCGACATGGTCGACATCGAGAACCTCTCGTCCAACGGCACCTACGTCGACGGCAACCGCGTCGACCGCATCGTGCTCAAGGACTGCGAGACCCGCGAGCACGCCATCCAGCTCGGCCCCAAGGGCGTCATCCTGCACCTCGAGCCCGGCTCGCTCCCCCTGCCCGACTGACAGGCGCGTCAGCCGGCGATCACGTCGGCGAAGGCCTGCGCGACGCGCTCCGGCTCCATCGTCGTCATGCACAGCGGGTCGGCGCAGCGACGCAGGGTGCACGGGCGGCAGGCGACGTCCGGCTGGGTCAGCGTCGCGAGGAGCCCAGCCTCGCCGTTTCCACGCAGGCCGTAGGGGCCGTAGGTGGCGGGGTCCTTCGGGCCGAAGAGGCCGAGCAGGGGCGTGCCGAGGAGCCCCGCCAGGTGCAGCGGACCCGTGTCGCCGCTGAGGAAGCCGTCGGCGTCGCGGATCAGCGCGGCGAGGGCACCCAGGCTGGCCGGCGCGACCGCCGCGATGGGGCCGGGGCCCGCCCCCTTCACGACGGCCTCGGCCAGGGCCGCCTCCCCAGGGCCGTACGTGACCAGCACCCGTCGGCCGGCCGCCAAGAGGCGGCGCGCGACGGCCGCAAACCGGTCCGCAGGCCAGCGCTTGAAGGCGCCGAAACCGCTCGTGCCCGGATGCAGCACGACGTAGGGCGCCGCCGCGTCGCCGGCCCGGGCGCGCGCGTCGCGGGCTGCCGCCTCGTCCTCGGGCGCCACGGGGTATCCCGGGGCGACGTAGGGGAGCGGCCGGCCGAGGAGCGCGCCGGCCAGTCCGAGGCCGCGCTCGACCCGGTGGGCGAGGTCCGCCGGCGGCAGCCAGCGTCGGCTGGTGAAGAGGTGGTTCGCCTCGCGCGCCGCGCGGCGATCGAACCCCATCCGCAGGCCGGCCCGGGCCGCGCGGGTGACCACGCCCGACTTCAGGTTGCCCTGCAGGTCGAGGACCACGTCGTAGGTCGTGCTTCGCAGCTCGGTCAGGAAGCCCCGCACGATGCCGGCCGCCCGAACGGGGTGTGGAATGCCGCGCAGGGCGCCGGATAGGTCTCGCCGGGGATACACAATCACCCGGTCCAGGTCGGTCCGGGCCGCCAGCAGCCCCGCGTGGCGGTCCTCGACCGCCCAGTCGATCCGTGCGTCCGGGAATTCCTGTCGAAGTCCGGACAGAACCGGAAGCGCGTGAAGGACGTCACCTAAGGCAGAGAGCCGCACCAGGAGGAGACGGGGCGCGCGCTCGGGCGGTGGAAACCAGGCTTTCGGGGCCTTCGGCCTTCGTCCGCTCACGCACGCAACTCCTTCCGGTCAATAGGGTTCAATGTACCGAGGTGCTGGGCGAGGGGTGCGATCCGCGCGCCGCCGCCCCAGAGGAGAAGCCCGTGTTCGTCGCCTCCCGCCGGCGCGCCGCCCGCCGCATCGTGACCTTCGTCGTCCTGGGCAGCCTGCTGGCCCTCGCGGCCGGACCCGTGGCCGACGAGGCCGAGGCCCGGGACAAGAAGACCCTCGACGAGTTCTTCAACGGCCAGATCGTGGCGCTCGAAGGCAAGCAGGTCACCATCCGCTACGACTTCCGCAAGAAGGACCAGGCCAAGGACTTCACGGACAGCGTCCCGTGGCCCATCACGAAGCGCAAGGACCAGCGCGTCAAGTGGTTCGACGAGAAGCTCGAGGTCGTCGGCAACAGCGGGGCACGCCACATCGCCGAGTGGAAGGGCAACGTCATGGTCAAGGTGCGCGTGCACTTCGACCACGACAAGGACATCGGCGCGTGGATGTCGCCGATCAACGGCGCCAACGACTACGCCACCTTCACCTTCCGCGAGTTCTTCTTCCACAACTGGAACAAGAAGACGGGCGGCCAGGACAGCATCATCAAGTTCGGCAACCAGTGGCGCGAGAAGGGCTCGAGCGACGACTACATCGGGTTCCGCTACATCGCCCGCCGCCCGCCAAAGGTCGTCCCCAGCGCGGGCGAGACGAAGGACATGACCTTCGGCATCCAGAAGGGCAAGCTTCTGATGACCACGAAGGAGTTCGAGCTCAAGGGCAAGGACCGCGGCAAGAAGCTCAAGAAGTACTTCATCGGCTTCTACGCCATCAAGGGACGCGCGCTCTTCGACAACATCGAGATCACCGGGACCATCAACGACGC
>JASJAY010000064.1 GCA_030066775.1 Planctomycetota bacterium | reverse complement strand
CTCAGCAAGGACCTGAAGCGCCGCGGCTGGACCTACGTCGGGCCGACCACGGTGTACGCGTTCATGCAGGCCATGGGCCTCGTGAACGATCACCTGGAAGGCTGTCACGTCAGGGCCGAGGTAGAGAAGGAGCGGCGCGCGTTCAAGCGGCCGTGATCGTCAGGGTCACACGACCTTGGCGAGCTCCTCCTCGAACCAGCTCGTGAGCCCGGCGTTGTCGAAGCCGGCGGCCAGCGTCTTCGCCGTGTCGATCGACGCAGCGTAGGCCTCCTCGTCGCCCAGGCCGCGGCATGCGGCGGCGCGAGCCAGATGCAGGAACGCCTCGTCGACCTTCTCCTCGCCGTTGTCGGCGATGGTCTGGAGCGCACGCTCGGCGTGCACGCGCGCGTCCTCGTGCTTGCCCAGCTTGTGGTTGACGCCGGAGAGCAGGTAGTCGGAACGCTCGTCGTTGACCCAGTTGCCCACGCGCAGCCAGAAGGTGCGCGCCGCGTCCGCGGCCTTCGCCATGAGGGCACCCTGCGCCTCGTTGAACGTGTCCATGGCGAGCACCTCGCTGGCCATGTTGTTCGAGACGACCGCCACGGCGCGCTCGGCGCCGTTGCCTTCGGGCAGGGCCTCGGCGGCGGCGAGGTTCTGACCGTAGAGCGTGGCTGCCGCGTCCCAGTCGCCGGCGTGCATCCGCCCTTGCGCGACGAGCATGCCGACGCGGATCGCGACGGAGGCGTCGTCGCCGAGCTTCGCCTCGACCTCCTTGGCGCCGTTCGCGTCGTCGGCCAGGTGGCGCGAGACGGCGAGCTGGAGCCAGTGCGGCGTGGCGTCGGTCTCGCCCACGCGGGCGGCGGCGGCTTCGTTGATGCGCAGCGCGCGCGCCCGATCGCCGAGGTGATCGCCGATCGTGTGGTTCACGAGGTTCATGAAGCCGGCGGCACCCTGGGCGTCCTCGACCAGGTCGATGCCTGCTTCCAGCTTGTCGGCCACCTCGGCGGTCTTGTCGGCGTGGGCACCCCAGCCCTGTTGGATCAGCTCGTTCAGTGACATGGTCTTCCCCTCAAGCGTTCTCGGACGACGTGCCCATGCGCTCCGCGATCTCCTCGGGCGTGAGCTTCTCCTTGCGCGTGGCCAGGTACCAGTAGTTGCCGCACGGGCCCTTCACCGCGGCGGTGCGGTCGCCGTACGGCATGTCGGCCGGCTCCTGGTGTGACTCGGCGCCGGCGTCGAGGGCGCGTGCGTAGTCCTCGTCGCAGTCCTCGACGTACACGTAGAGCATCGTGGGCATTGCACCGAACTCGGGCCGCGCCGGGCCCATCATGACCACCGAGTCGTCGATGCGGATCTCGGCGTGCATCACGCTGCCGTCGGGCGCCTCCATGCGCTCGATGACCTCCGCCTCGAATGCTTGGACCGTGAAGTCCAGGAGCCGCTCGGGGTCGTCCACGACCAGGTACGGCATCACGCGCGGATAGCCGGAGGGAATCGGGGCAATGCTCATGGGGCCTCCTCGGAGGCCAGTGCAACAGGTTGGGCCGGGGCGATCAAGGGGGCCTAGGGGAAGGACGGGTGCAGACCGACCGTCCCGTCGTTCGTAGGGTCTACGACCTGTGGGAGCCTCGGTGAGACGTTCGACCCCCGCCCGCCTGCTGATGATGCTCGTCGGCCTGGCCGTCGTGGCCCTGATCCTCGTGTGGAAAGGGAGCGAGGGGCCGGAGGCAGGTCGCACGCGCCACGCGAGCCGCCTGGCCGAGGACGGCGATCCGGCTCTGGTTGCGTCCGGCGGAGCCGACGCGACGGCGCGGGATGAGGCCTCCGCCGAGCAGTCGTCGATCGAGATCCCCTCGTGGCCCGTGGGCGAGGCCGAGGTGGCGGGGAACCCGGACGGGCGCGTGCACGTGAAGCTCGTCGATCACGCAGGGCAGCCGCTTCCGAACCATCCGATCGCGGTCGACTGGTGGAAGGCGTTCGGTCAGGACGGTTCCGAGAGTGGCGCCACGGACGACGCCGGTCGGTTCCGGACGAGCGCGAACGCGGCGTGGGAGATCGACAGCGTTTCGATCCCCAGCCCGAGAACCGAGGTGCCGCATACGTACCACTCGGGGCCGTTCATCGCGGCCCCCGATGCACCGCATGAGGTCGTGGTGCAGTTGCCGACCACTTGTCTCATCCGGGGTCGCGTGCTCGATCAGAACGGTGCTCCCCGCGGGGGCGAGCCCGTAGTGCGCACCAGCCGCCGTGCGCTGGCCGTCGCCCCCTTCCTCCACCGTCTGGGCACAGATGAGCAGCAGGTGGCGACTGGCGAGGACGGCACCTTCGAGTTCCTCGTGTTGGCCGGCCATCACCAGGTCGAACTGCTCGACGAGAGTGCGCACGCGGTCCCGATGCACGCGGAGGTGAACGTCTCCGCGAGTCGGCGAGTCGCCGACGTCGTCCTTCGCCTCCTGTATCCGCTGGAGGGACCGAGCTTCACGGTGCACCTCACCGGCTTCGATGACCCGGGAGCGGGCGTGCATGTGTCGGTCGTGACCGACAAGCCGCTCGTCGGGGAGCCGCAAGCCTCACCTGGCGTGCGATACGAGTCCCAGAGCACGTTCCTGCGCGCTTCGCGGAAGTCGAAGGGTCTGTTCATCGTGCCCCACCTGCCGCCCGGGAAGTGGCGTGTCGTCGTCTCGGCGCCGCGCATGCGCCCGCGATCGGTCGACGTGCCCCGGGGTGCCGACGAGGTGACGGTGGACCTCGAGCCCGAGCCGGACCGAACCCGCATCGTGCGCATCGTGGGCCGACTTCCGGACGGCGGCACGACGTCACCTTCGCGGCAGGTGTACGAGCGCGGGGGCGGCTGGTACGCGGTACTCGCAAAGGGTGGCGGCACCCAGCTGGAGCTCGATCGTCTGCGTCCCAAGCCGATCCACGTCGCTCTGCGCGTTGGTGGACTTGCGATCACCGGCGTCGGCCCGCTCGATGCGCGCACGGCGCCTGAGCTCATCGAGGTTCGGCTCGAACCCGCGCAGGAGGGGCGGGTCGAGGTCGTCGATGCCAAGGGGCGCCCCGTGGCTTCGGAGGTGCGACTCCGCCCGTCGTGGCAGCTGTTCCAGACCCTCGACGGTACGCCACCGAGGGAGGGGTTTGCGCCGAGGTCCCTCGATGTGCACCGCATGATCGTGAGCGACGGCCGCGCGCGCTTTCGCGACATCGGGTCGGCGCCGTACCTGGCCATCGCCACGCCCACGGACACGACACTTCCCCCGGCGCGAGGAGTACTGCGTGCAGGTGAGACCCTGCGCCTGGTGCTCGGCTCTGGGCTCGATGGGCTCGTCTCTCTGAACGGTCGCGTTTTGGATGCGGCGACCGGTGCACCGCTTCGCGGTGCTGCCGTTTCGGCGTGGACCGATCCCAAGCACGGCGAGGAGACCTACGCCGAGACCTTGTGCGATGCGGACGGTCGGTTCGTGCTCAGCGGTCTGGCGCCCCAGAAAGCGCGCATTCGTGTACGTCATCTTGGGTACGCAGCACCAGCACGGCGGCGCGTGGATCTCACCACGTTGAAGGAGCCGCTCGAGGTCCGGCTGCACCGCGCCCGCTTGCTGCCGCTGCAGATCGTCGATCGCAGCGGCACGCCGATCCAGTACGCGGCCGTGTTCGCGCGCTGGCCCACCGGCGAGCAGGTGGAGTTCCACGACCAGTATGGCAATGCCGACGAGCAAGAAGTCGAGACGGACGCCAACGGTCGCGTGGACCTGCGTGGACTCCCGGCTGTGCGCGTGAAGGTGATGATCCGCGGGCCTTACGAAGACGCCGAGCAGGCACGCGCGCACGAGCTCGACTTACGCGAGCCCGTGCGCGGGTTGGTGAAGCTGGTCCTCGACTAGCGACCGAAGACCACGTCGCCCGCGGCCGAGACGACGTCCGAGACGATCGGCAGGTCCTGGGGGGCGGAGAGGCCGCCCGCGAGGGCGCCGTCGACGATGCGGTCGCCGACGGTGGGGCCGTAGGGGTTGCCGCTGCCGCCCAGGAGCGGGCGGGCGCCGGCGCCGATGACGCTCTCGGCGTAGCCGCGCACGGCGCCCTCGGCGAAGGCGCGGCCGAGGCGGCGGGCCATGTCGCCGTCGTAGGCGCCGATGGCCTCGAGCACGTAGCGCTGGTCGCCCGTCTCGATCGTCTTGCCGACGGCGTCGAGCACGCTCGTCACGTCGCCCCAGACCTTGCGCAGCTCGTTGAGGTAGGCCGCGATGCCGCCGACGAGCATGCCTGCCGGGTTGCCGGTTGCGCCCACCATGCCCCCGGCCACGCCGCCGACACCGGCGGCGATCGCGTCGTTCATGCGCTCGCCGCCCTTCGCTGCGGTGCCATGCGTGGACAGGGTGCCCAGCAGCTCCCCGTTCGGGCGCAGCGACCAAGTGACGTCGCGCGTCGTTGTGCTGGAGAGGACGATGCCGCCCTGGTTCTGGATGCCGCGTGCGATCTCGTCGCCGGCGAGGCGCTTCGCGCCGTCTGCGACGCGCACGACCGGTCCGTGGGCGCTGAGCAGCTGGTTGTTCACGCTCACGGTGTCGAGCAGATGGCCCTCGACGGCCAGCGTCGCAAGGCCCCACTCGGCCCGACGGGCGCGCGCGCTTCCGGCCTTGGGCGTGAACGCCTGGTGCCAGATGTCGATGCGCGCGACGGTCTTGAGCTTGTCGCCCACCTGCTTGAGCGAGACGGACTCGACCACGACGGCGGGACCGGTCCACTCGAGCTCGACGCCCTTGCTCACGAGGGCGGGCTGCAGGAAGAAGAGCGCGTTGAGCACCCGCGCGCTGCGGCTCGAGAGGCCGCGCTCGCTCTGCGCGGACGTCGGCGCGGCCTCGCCCTTCTTCAGCGGCACGACGAGCCGGCGCGTGTCGAGCATCTCGTCGATGAGTCGGGCGGTCTCGACATGGAAGGGCACGTCGGCGACACCGAAAGTCATGCGGTAGTTGGCGACGAGCTGCTGCGGATCGAAGCCGGCGTCGAAGCGCTGGATGGTGCGGCCGTAGGTGCGGGTGCCCGCGGCGCCGCGTCGCTCATCCACGAAGCGGACCTGAAGCCGGAGCGTCTTGGCGCCGATCTGGCCCGGCTTTGCCGGCGTGTTGCCGAACAGGCCGCGCGTGGCCGGGGTGGGGGCGATCGTCTCGCCGCCGGGCGCGAAGGGCTTGCCGAGCGTGGAGCTCGACCCGATACGCAGGAGGGCGACCCAGGTCTTCACCTTGGCCGGCGTCTCCGCGTCCTTCACCTTCCCAGTGCCCGGCAGGAGCTGGATCTCGGCGTCGTGGCCGAAGAGCGCCGCGGCGTCGTCCGTCCACGTGAGGACCGGCGTGTCGTCGGCGAGCAGCTCGATCGTCACCTGGACAGATGTCGGTGCGTAGGCCGTGGCCGTCTGGGGACGCGCCCGCGTCGGGAAGACGGGGTCGATGTCCGTCCACGTAGTGCCGTCGAGCTTGGCCTGCACCCAGACCCAGTCCTTGGGCGCCTGCGCGCCCTCGGAGCCGGCGGCAGCGCCCTCGAGCCGGGCGGCCTCGCCGAGCCCGGCGAGCACGGCGCGCAAGGACGAGAGCGAGGAACCCACCTCATTGCGCAGGGTCTTCAGCAGAGCCTGCGAGCCTTTCGTGTCGGCCTCGCGCGCCTTCACCTGCAGCAGCTTCTGGAGCTTCGCGAGCGCTGCGGGGCGCTTCGTGCGGCCCTTGGCGTGGTGGGGCTTCGCGCCCTTCGGGAAGTCGGCGCGCACGAGACGGGCCTCGACCTTCATCGCCGTCAGGAGCGCGTGCAGGAGCGTGGCCTTGTCGACGCTGTTGGCGACACGCGTGCGCAGCGTGCCTGCCGCGCCGTGGTACGCGCCGCCGTAGGGCATGTACGTCACCTCGTCGCGAACGAAGTCGATGGCGGCCTTGGCGCTGTCGAGATTCGCCGCGGCATCGGCCACGGTGAGGCCCGGTGCCTCGAGCTCGGCGCGGAGCTCCTTCAGCAGGGCGACGACGGCCTTGGCGTTCGGGCGCTCGTCGGCGCGGGCGGTGCCGGTGCCCGTCGCCAGGACGAGGGCGAGGACGATCAGGGTGGAGAGCACGAGGTGGCGCATGGGAGCGGCTCCGGGGCGTTGCAGGTCAGTGCGGGCTAGCCGATCAAGACGACCAACAGTTCGATGACGGGGGCGAAGGCGGACTCGAGCGCGTCGAAGTCCTTGCTATCGCCCATGAGGATCATGTGGGCGGCGCCGGTCATGCCGCCCGCGGTCCAGGCCTTCAGTACGATCGACTGTCCACCTTCGCGCTTCTCCACGTAGGTGCGCACAACCGTTGCGCCCGTGCTGCTCCCGCGGCGCGTGGCACGCGACTCGAGTTGCCAGAGCCCGAAGTGGCGCATCTCGGTCGTCGAGATCAGCTTGCCGTTCGGCATGACACCCTTGACGCGCGCGTCCAGCGTGGCGAGGTAGTTGGCTTTCACCTGGGGCTGTACCGGAAGGCCTTCGAGGATCAGGGTGGCGATGCCGAGGGGCTGCTTGCGGCCCTCGGGCGTCGGCGGCGTGATCTGCACGGCGAAGGTGCCCCGCTCGCGGTTCTTGTTGGCTTGGTCGTCCACCACGATGGCGGCCTTGAAGCCCGCGGGAACGAAGATCGTCGCGTCGAGATCCATCGTGTAGTCGCGACGCTGCGAGATCCGCACCCAATCGGTCTCGAGCACCGTCGGCAGTGCCTGCTTCTGCTTCGGCGTCAGCTCGCTCGTCTTGCGGATCGTCAGGCTGCGCAGCAGCACCTCGTGGTCATACGCCTTGTAGCTGAGCAGCGGCATTTCCGCGTTGCGCTGGTCGCGGTAGGCGTTCACCCGCAGGTTGATCCGCACCAGGTCGGACGTGATCACCGAGTAGAGGCGCGCCACGCCGGCCTTTGCCTCGATCGTGGTGCCCTCGGCGTTCTTGTAGGTCGCGGGCCCGATGTGTCGCTCGTACATCGAGAGGCCGCCGATCGTCCGTCGTCCCTCGTGGAACGTCTTCTGGTCGCTGTACCACGCGTTGTTGGCGCTGATCTTCTGGTCGAGCTCCTCGAGCGACATCGTCTCGGGGTCGTACTCGTAGTGCTCGAGCGTCTTTGCCGTGAGCTTCTTCGTGTAGAGCGCCACCTCGAACCGGTGGCCCTTGGACCTCCGCGGGCTCGACGCGAGCGTGACGCCCATGCTGTCAGCGCCGATGAGGCGCCACGACGTGGGCAGGTCGGCCTCGAAGGCGTACCCCCTCAGGTCGTGAGAGCGGAAGCGATCGGATGCCGGCGTGTCATCGGCCACGGCCGGGCCGGTCAGCAGCGCGATCAGGAGGATCAGGAGGGGGAGGCGAAGCGTGGTCATGGGGACTCCAGGGCACATCCAGACCCTGAATCCCTGTGCCCGCCTCGGGCAGACAGCCGATCTCGCCAATTCCGCCCACGGCGCCGCGGGCCCGGAGAGTGGGTCCCCGGGCCTACCCTCCGAGGACGTCTGGACAGCCGTCTCGACCCCTCAGGGATTCCCGGCGGGCCCTGGAGTCGCGGCTACGGTCTGCCTTACGACTCCCCGTCCGAGGTCTTCATGCGCCATATCGCCCTGCCCCTCCTCCTGGCCGCCACCTTCGTGCTCTCCGGAGTCGACGTGGAGGCCAACACGACGGTCACGGTCGATCGCCGCGACACCCCGCAGGCCGCGCTCGGCCGGCTCAAGCGCGCCGTCGCCCAGCGCAACTACGCCGGGGAGTGGGCCACGGTCAGCTTCGGGTTCAAGCAGCGCATGAACAAGCGCGCGGGGCGCACGATCGATCCCTCCGACTACGAGATGTTCCGCCGCGAGCAGCGGCGCGATCCGCAGGTGCGCCAGGTCGAGCGCTTCATGCGGACCGCGCGCATGGGACGCGTGCGCTACGACGGCAAGGGGTACGCGAGCGCGACGATCACCTTCGGCGGGCCGCTCTTCTTCGGTCGGTCGATCCGCGTGCGCCTGGTCAACCACCATCTGTGGCGTCTCGACGTGAAGGGCGAGTCCCAGCCCTACTGGGGCTACAAGGACAGCCGTCTGCTGTCCGCGACGAGGAACAAGGACGGCTCGTACACGATCAAGAGTCAGAACGACAAGGGCGAGGTCGAGTACTCGGAGACCTTCGCGGCGAGCGAGGTCGTCCGGTACCGCGAGTTCACGAAGTGGTACTTCGACAGCTTCGGCCGGATGGAGACGCAGTTCTTCGGGGGCGGCCCTAGCTCGTAGCGGCGCCCTCGGCCTGGGTCTTGGCGTGCTCGACGGCGGCGGTGATCCGCGTCTGCCAGTCGGGGTCGATCGCCTCCGGCGTCACGCCTTCGAGCGGCGTCCAGTGCATCGTGTAGTCGAGCACGCAGCCGTCGTCTGTCTCGAAGATCGTGTTCACCACGAAGCCGCGGTACACGGGATCGCCGCGCAGCTGGAAGAAGGTCGTGCGCGTGGCCTCCGACCACGAGATCAGCTCGCGGATCGTCTTGGTGCCCTGGGGCGTCTCGAGGTTCATGGAGCGCAGCACGACGCCCGGCTCGGGCCGATCCAGGATCTCGCTGGAGACCACGCCCGGGACGTAGCGCTCGGGATGCTCGACCTTCTCGAGCATCATGGCCCACAGGCGTTCGGCCGGGGCGTTCACGGGGACGCGATGGGCGACAAGGGGCATGGCAACCTCCGCTCTTTGACGTTTCCAACATAGGGGCGGGGGCCCGCGTAGGTCCCGTCGGACATGGACATCGCTCGAGAGGGGTAGGATCCAGGTCATGAGAGGCAGGCGGATCGCGATCGGACTGGCGCTGGCCCTGCTCCTGGGGATGGGCCCCGTCGCCTCCGCAGAGGACGCGCCGGCTACAGGTGGCGAGGTCACCCCCGCGATGCGCGACGCCGCGCTCAAGCGGATGTTCACGTACCTCGACGAGAACCTCTGGAAGCTCGGCGAGCACGGCTCCACGCGCAAGCCCTATGCGGCGGCCGTGGCCGGTTGGGCGTACCTGCTCTGCATCGAGAAGGTCAAGGACGGCAAGAAGCTGCCTTCGCGGAAGAAGCAGCTCGATCGGATCCGCGGGTACCTCGACTCGTACGCCGAGCGCGTGGCGCGTGGGTACGAGCAGGCGGACAAGCGCGACGCGAAGAAGAAGAAGCGCGACAAGCCGCCGAAGGGCCCGCCCGGCTTCGAGCGGATGATGGGCATGCAGACGGCGCAGTACGTCTGGCCCCTCGGGCAGGTGGCGCACTTCCACGCCGAGAGCATCGCGCGAGGCAAGTCGAAGAGCGCGTCGAAGAAGGCGCTCAAGAAGGTGTTCGTCGTGCTGGGCGCGGCCCAGCAGGAGAACGGCGGCTGGGGTCACGACGACGCGGAGCGGGACGGCATGGGCCTGCCGCCGATCCAGATCCCCAAGCCCGGCGGCGGCTCGCTGACCTATCCCGCGACCCTGCTCGCCGCCACGAGCTGTGCGCTCTCCGGTCTCGGCGCCGCGTCCTTGCAGACCAAGAGCAAGTCGGTCGGCCCCGTGCTGGAGGCCGGCAAGGCGTACTTGCTGAAGTCGCAGAACACCAACGGGACGTTCCCCTACGACCCGTCGCAGAAGCACACCATGCCCGCGAGCGGCGGCGGCATGGGCATGGCGGGCGGCATCGAGGTGGCGCGCACGTCCGGCGCGGTGCTCTCGCTCCTGCTCGCGGGCGTGGAGCCGAGCGATGCCGCGATCCAGAAGGCGCTGAGAGCGATCGATGCGAGCCCCGATCAGCTCGGCGACGGGCACGGCAGCGCGGCCATGGCCCTGCAATACAGCGCCGTGCTGGCCGCGGTTCGCGGCGGCGAGGCATGGGCCACGTTCCGAAAGACCTTCTTCGCGAAGATCCTCGCGAAGCAGAACGAGGACGGCAGCTGCGACTGCGTGTGCAACGAGTCGCCCGGCGTGACGAACGACACGAAGGCGATCCCCGGCATGCCCGCAGGCGCCGGCGGGGGCTGGGTGCAGGGCGGACGCGTCTACGTGACGGCCATCCACGCGTTGATCCTGGCCCTCGACCGGACGCCGCCCAAGGCGATCCCGTCCTTGAAGGACCCGAAGGCCAAGGTCGTCACGCGGTAGGCGCGAGAACCGCGCGATGGCCTTGCTCTGCCTGTAGAACGTCGGAGTGCCCCTCGTTCCGACGGGCCGAAATCGGGAGGCCGTCTTGAGCCGACTCCGCATGCGTTCCCTGTACTGGCTGCTCCTCGCCGCCGTCGGCCTCGGCCTCGTGGTCGCGCCCACGGCGATCGCGGACGACACGCAGGCCCCGGCCGCCGAGAAGAAGGCCGATGCGCCGAAGAAGGCCAAGGAGGCGAAGACGCCCGAGGAGGCGAAGAAGCCCGCCGCGCCACGCAAGCCGCTTCTGTGGGTCGTGGACAGCGAGCCGCGCATCTACCTCTTCGGCACGATCCACATCGGCGACCCGCGCGTGCTCGACCATCCGCCCGTGGTGCAGAAGGCGCTCGACGAGAGCGGTGCGCTCTACACCGAGGTCAACATGGACGAGATGGACCCGATGAAGCTGATGCCGAAGCTGACGCTGCCGGGTGACGAGACGCTCACGACCGTCCTCGGCGAGGAGCTGTGGAAGCGTCTCGACAAGAAGATGCGCGAGCTCGGCACGCCGCTGATGCTCATGAACAAGATGAAGCCCTTCGTCATCTACTTCCGGCTGCAGCTCGCGGGGCTCGAGCCCGAGCAGATGGAGAACCCCGCGCTCGACATGGCGTTGTTCGGGGACGCGAAGAAGGAGGACAAGGTCGTGGGCGGGCTCGAGACGATCGAGGAGCAGCTCGACATCTTCGACAGCTTGACGCTGGAAGAGCAGACGCAGCTGATCGTCTCGACGCTCGATGCGCTCGAGCAGGCGAAGGAGTCCGGTGCCGAGGCGCCGATCCAGGGGCTGATCGACATCTACCTGAAGGGCGACATCGACACGATGATGGAGGCGATGCTCTCGCAGGTGGACAACAGCGATCCGTTCACGCGCAAGCTCATGAAGCGCGTCCTCGACGACCGCAACGTGCTCATGGCCGACCGGATGATCGAGAAGCTGAAGCTCAACCCCGACAAGACGCACTTCGTTGCCGTTGGCGCCGCGCACTACGGCGGCGACATGGGCATCCTGAACCTGCTGCGCAAGAAGGGCTATACCGTCTGGCGCGCGACGAAGATGGAGCACCTCGAGGGGCCGCCGAAGAAGGCGACCGTGGGGAGCCCCAGCTCGCGCCGGGCGCCCGTGCGTGGCTGGCGACGCGTGCGCGTCGGGCCCTTCTGCATCCGCGTCCCCTGCTGCACCTGTCGCTAGGGCGAATCGGGAGGGTCTCGTGAGCGTCCGCCTCGAGGTTCCGCGTCGTCCCCTCGGCCGCACGGGGCTCGACGTCAGCGTTCTCGGCTATGGCTCCGTGCCGATCGGGCAGCCCGGCTACCCCTACGAGGACGCCGCCGAGCTCCTGGACGGCATCCTGGCGGCCGGCGTGAACCTGATCGACACCGCGGCGGCTTACGGTCGGGCGGAGTCGGTGATTGGCCGCGCGCTGCACTCGCGCCGCGACGAGCTCGTGCTCGTGACCAAGACGGGCGCGGTCGAGAACTACGCACCCGCGTGGTCGAAGCCGGAGATCCGCCAGACGATCGACCGCTCGCTCGAGCGGCTCCAGACCGAGGTCGTCGACGTGGTGCTCCTGCACACCTGCGAGCAGTCGCTGCTCGAGCAGGGCGAGGTCGTCGAGGCCGTCCAGGAGGCGAAGGCCGCTGGGAAGACGCGCTTCATCGGCTACTCGGGGGACAACGACGCGCTCACGTACGCGCTCGACCTGGGCGTGTTCGACGTCGTCGAGGCGTCGTACAGCCTGCTCGACCAGGTGAACCGCGAGACGCTGCGCCGCGCCGAGCGCGAGGGCGTCGGCGTGCTCTTGAAGCGCCCGTTGGCCAACGCGGTGCCGGGCCGCAGCGAGCCGCCGCCGAGTCCGTACGCCGCGGCCTACTGGCCGCGGTGGAGCGCCATCGGCCTCGAGCCGGAGGACGTGGGCGGGGTGCCGTGGTTGGAGGCGGCCGCGCGGTTCTCTGCCTACGCCGATGGCGTCAGCGCGATGCTCAGCGGATCCGGATCGCTCGAGCACCTGCTCGCGAACATCCAGGCCGTCAACGCGGGACCGCTTCCTGAAGAGCACGTGAAGCGGATCGAAGCGCGCTTCGACGCGCATGCCGACGAATGGCCCGGCCTCACGTAAGACCACCGCTTGACGCGTACTGGCCCGTCAGGGCATGAAGGGCACGGAGGATGCCCGATGCTTCGACGTGGAATGACGATCCTGCTCGTACTCACCCTGTCCGCCTGTGGCAGCGACGACGAGAACGGGGGTCAGGACAAGGGCGGTGGCACGGTCGGGAACGCGGCCGGTGCGAAGCCGGGGGGAGCGGGCGGGAAGCCGCCCGCCGAGAAGCCCGCGAAGCGCCCCGCGCTGACCGAGGGCGACTTCACGCGGATCTCGACGCGCACCCTGCCCGGGTTCACCGGCTCGGTCAGCACGCTGAACGCGAAGCGGTTCGGGATGGTCTACGTCATGGATGAGAAGACGCCCGGCGGGAACAAGATCGCCGTGCACGCCACGCTCCAGCCGTGCGACATCGGCGCCTGCTTCTCGATGGATCCGGACCACGCGATGAACAAGCAGTGGGCGAAGCAGGCCATGGAAGGGCTCACGAAGCAGGGCTACGAGAGTCCCGTGTTCGAGGTGGGCCGGTTCGAGCTCGCCCCGGGCTACACGGGCTTCATGCACTACCAGCGCGGGCACAAGGTGCAGGTGCTCGAAGGCGGGCGCAAGTCGCGGAGCTCCACGCACGGGTTCAACGTGCGCTACGACGACGGCTCCAACGCGGTCCATCTCCGCATCTACGCCCAGGGGTCGGTGGGTGCGGAAAGCGTCGAGGATCTGCAGAATGCGATGCCGCGCACGATGGCCGAGGACGCCGCGCGAAAGGTCTTCGGCCTCTACGCCGATCTCTTCGAGAAGGGCGGCTCCTGAGCGCCACGGGTGCGGGCTTACCGTTCCGTGACCGAGACCCCGGCCGGCGACCGGCCCGCGTCCGGGGATCGCGTGCGAATCGCGCCCCTGGGATCGTCCAACGAACAGATTCCGTCGTACGCTCTCGGCATAGGGAGTCGGCGGAAGGCGCCAGCCTCGGAGGAACCACGGTGAGAACCCTAGTCATCGCGCTCTGTCTCTTGCTGATCGTCCCGGCCTGCGGCTCGGTCCCCGCTACGCGGGAGACGCCGGAAGGCACGGTTGAGATGTTCAAGGTCCTGCACAAGCAGGGCGATCGCGCCGGCGAGTGGGACATCCTGAGCCCCGCCTTCAAGCGCCGCCTGAGCCAGCGCGCCGGCCGCAACGTGGACGTCGCGGACTTCGAGGCCGTGATCGAGACGATGCGCCAGGACCCGAAGGTGCGCCTGGCCGAGTCGCTGCTCCAGACGGCGACCGTCACGAACCAGGAGATGATCGACGACAACACGGCGCGCGTGACGATCCGTGCCGGCGGCCCCCTCGGCAAGTCGGCCACGATCACAATGCGCAAGCTGTCCCGCTGGGAGCTGGTCATCGTCGGCGATCCGCAGCCCTACTGGGGCATCGTGGGTGATCCGGACATCGGCGTCGAGCGCGGTGCCGACGGCTCGTACACCGTCTGGACGGGCGGCGTCGACGGTTGGCGGCAGACCTTCGGGGCCTCCGAGGTCGAGAGCTACACGGTCACGGCCCAGTGGTACGTCGACGACCTGGGTGAGCTCGAACAGAGCATGATGGGCGCTACGTAGCCCCGAGCGACCGCTCAGTCCGCGAGACTCAAGAACGCCGCGCCGACCACCATCAGGGCGGCGGCGAAGCCGGCCAGAGGCGTCCCCAGGCCCGGGGCGACCGTGCCGTTGACGGACTCGACGAGCTGCGTGGCGGCGAAGCCGATGCCGCCGAAGGCCGGGACCCAAGCGACGGTGCGGCGGGCGAGGCGGACGGCGATGCTCATCTCATGTCTCCTGTCGGCCGGCCCAGGCGGGCCGCTCGAGAGACATGTACGGATCCTGTTCCCGCGATCGCGCGGGGGCTCTCACGCTCGGCTCAGAGCGCGCGCGGTGCGTTGATCGCGGCGGCGAGGGCCTCGCTCTTCTGGGAGCCGATCAACAGCGGTCGGGCGTCCTCGATCTCCAGCTGGACGCCCTGGTTGCCGCGGACGTTGTAGGCCCAGCCGCGCTTGCCGCCGTAGCGGATGCCCCAGCCGCCGTACTCGCGGATCGGGCGGTACGTGCGCGCTTCGCAGCTCGTGATCTTGCGAATCGGAATCCGTCGCCATCGGAAGGGCCGCAGGCGGACGTGCAGCTCGTCTTCCGTGACGATCGTGTCGAGCCGCAGTGCCCCGAAGAACAGCGGGATGCCGATCCCCATGAGCGGGCACAGGATCCAGAGCGCGAGGTCCGGGGCCGGCTTCGAGCCCCACGGCTCGCCCAGCACGATCTGCTGCACGAACCCCCAGGTCATGAGGGCGATCATGACGGCGAGGATGATCCACAGCCACGGCTGGGTGAATCGCTGCCGCTCCTCGAAGCGCGGGGTCGCCATGGGGTCGATGCTACGTGCGGTGGCCTGGTCCCGTCGGGCACATCGAGATGCCCATGCCCAGCGCGACCATCGGGAGCGCGAGCGCGAGCCGCGCGAACGTGTGGTCGAAGAACACCGCGGCGCCGATGCCGGCCAGGGCCAGCAGCGCACCGCCGACCAGCGGCCAGCGCAGGGCCAGGAAGGTGACCACGGCGATCGTCGCGAGGCCGCCGGCGATGTACGGCCAGCCGGTCCCGATCTCGCTCCAGTGCCCGGCGACCACGAACCAGATCCAGAAGGCCGCCCAGACGAGGAGCAGGCCCTGGAGCACGCGCTGCCAGGGGAATCGCCGGGGTGCATGGGTCGCGGTTGCCATGGGGACCTCCAGTCGTGGCGGGCCTTCCAACCCGCAAGTTCCGGGCCGGGGCCGCGTCCCGAGGCTCGCTGGCACGGGCCGTGCGCGGCTACGGTGGTGGCCTTGACCTCGACGCCGACGCCCGATGCTGACAACGAGCGCACGCTGAAGCTGCGCCGGATCGCGCTCGATACGCACGGGGAACGCGTCGCCGTCCTCAACCGCCGCTGCGCGCTCTTCCACGTCGAGCGCTTCCAAGCGCTTGCTCGCCTCGAGGTGCGCTGCGGCGAGCAGAGCCTGATCGCCGTGCTGGTCATCGCCGACGACGCTGCGCTCGTCGACCCCGACGAGGTCGGCCTCTCGGCGCAGTGCCTCACCCAGCTCGGGGCGAGCGAGGGCGACCGCGTGGCGATCCACCCGCCCCCGCGCATCCCGAGCCTCTCGGCCATCCGGCGCAAGATCGGCGGCGAGGTCCTGGGGGAGGCCGACTACCGCGCCGTCGTCGAGGACATCGTCTCGGGGCAGTACTCCAAGACGGAGCTCACGGCGTTCGTCGTTGCGTGCGCGATGGACGGGCTCGAACGCGACGAGGTCGTGCACCTCACGCGCGCGATGGCCGACGCCGGGCGGCAGCTGACGTGGCCCCGACCGCTCGTCGTCGACAAGCACTGCATCGGCGGCATCCCCGGCAACCGCACGTCCATGGTCGTGGTGCCGATCGTCGCGGCCCACGGGCTGCTGATGCCCAAGACGTCCTCGCGGGCGATCACCTC
Source organism: Planctomycetota bacterium (assembly GCA_030066775.1). Lineage (GTDB taxonomy): Bacteria > Planctomycetota > PLA2 > PLA2 > JAEUHO01 > JASJAY01. The sequence continues at coordinate 22,216 of JASJAY010000064.1, read as the reverse complement.
GCCGGCCGGCACGGCCGACACGATGGAGTGCCTCGCGCGGGTCGATCTCACGCTCGCGGAGATGCGGGCGGTCGTGGAGACGCAGGGCGCCTGCATCTGCTGGGGCGGCGCCATGGCGCTCTCCCCGGCCGACGACATCCTGATCTCGGTCGAGCGGCCGCTCTCACTGGACGCCGAGACCCAGATGGTGGCCTCGATCATCTCCAAGAAGGTCGCGGCGGGCTCGACCCACGTGCTGCTCGACATCCCGGTTGGCGCGACGGCCAAGGTCCGCTCGATGGAGCGCGCGCGGCGCCTCGCCAAGCTGTTCCGGTACGTGGCCGGGCAGCTCGGGCTGACGCTCGAGGTCGCGACGACGGCCGCGCGCCACCCGATCGGCCGGGGCGTCGGTCCCGCCCTCGAGGCACGCGACGTCATGCAGGTGCTGCGCTCTGAGGAGCACGCCCCGCGCGACCTGCTCCAGAAGTCGCTCGAGCTGGCGGGCCGCGTGATCGAGTTCGACCCGGACGTGCCCTTCGGGCAGGGCTACGCCCTCGCGCGCGAGATCCTGGAGTCGCAACGCGCGCTCGACGTCATGCAGGGCATCGTGCAAGCCCAGGGACCGCGCCCCATGCCCGAGCTCGGGCGGCTCACCCACGAGGTCTGCGCGCCGGGGGCGGGCCGGCTGGCGCCGCTCGACAACTTCCTCATCGCACGCCTGGCGCGGGCTGCGGGCGCGCCCTTCGTGCGCGGCGCGGGGGTGGACGTCCTCGTGGCGGCGGACGATCGCGTCACGGAGGGCCAGCCCGTCTTGCGGGTGCACGCCGGGACCGACGCCGAGCTCGGCTTTGCCATCGACATGCTCGAAGCCCATCCGGACCTCGTGACGGTCGAGGCCTGAGCGCCGACCGACCTGGTCGGGATTAGGGCCTCAGCCGCACGCGCTGCGTGCCAGTGCGCAGGTTTGTGGGCCCGATCGGGGGCGAGGCCGCAGACGAGCATCGGGAACGACCGTTGCGTAGCACGTCGGCGTGACCCACGGCACGGCTACCCGCGCGGACATGCTGGAGCGCATCCTCGCGTCGTTCCGCGAGACGGCCGGCTACACCGGACGTGCGAAGCCGCATTCGGATGTGCTCACCGCGATGCGTCGCGTGCCGCGCGAGCAGTTCGTCCAGCTGCAGGACCGTGCGTACGCCTACGAGAACCGCCCGCTGCCGATCGGCCACGGGCAGACGATCTCGCAGCCCTTCATCGTCGCGCTCATGGCGGACCTGGTGGATCCCACGCCCGAGGCGCGCGTGCTCGAGGTCGGGACGGGGTGCGGCTACGCCGCGGCCGTCATGTCGCTGCTCGTGGCGGAGGTCCACACCCTCGAGACCGTCTCGCACCTCGCGACGTCCGCCGCGGATCGGCTGCACGACCTCGGCTACGACAACGTCCACGTCCAGCGTGGCGACGGCTACGACGGATGGCCCGAGGCCGCGCCCTACGACGCGATCGTCGTCACGGCGGCTGCGCCCGCGGTGCCTGAGGCCTTGGTGGAGCAGCTGGCCGCGCCGGGGATCATGGTCGCGCCGATCGGAAGGATGCGCACCGGCCAGCAGCTCGTGCGCATCACGAAGTCGGCGGACGGCGAGGTGAGCGAAGCCGCGGTGCTCCCGGTGGCCTTCGTGCCGATGGTGCGCAACGGCACGCGCCGCTGATCGCGCGCGGCGCTACCCCTCCTTCACCTTGGGATCGAGCAGCCGACCCATGAAGAGGATCGCGCCGGTCTTGCGGTGGCGGATGACGTAGAGGAAGGGGTGGTCCGCCACGAAGGGCTTGGGCGTGGACGGTCGCTCGACGGCCCCGGTCGGCATGATGATCACCGTCGCGGCGGCCGCCTCGGTGCCTTCCTCGTCGACGCCGATGTACGCCTTGTGCAGGATCATCCCGATGCCCAGCTGGGCCTGGTCGGTGATGCCGGAGAAGTCGGGCATGCCTTCTCCGAGCGCGTGCTTCATGCCCATCTTCTTGAGGACGCGGCTCAGCTCGCGTGTGTAGGTGAACTTCCACTTGGGCAGGCTGAGGTCGAGGCGCTGCCTGCGTAGGCCGCCCATCCACGTTGCCAAACGCTCCGCGGTGAGCGCCTTCTCGACCGCGATCAGACCGTCCTTCTTCTTGGGCAGGATCACCACCATCGACGTGTCGTTGCCGCGATAGGCGAGCTCGGCCACCTGGACGTCGTCGTCTTCCGTGTAGCGGAAGTGATCGACGCGCCGCATGAGCGCCGACTTCTCCTGGCTCCCGTCAAGGCGGTGCCACGGGCGGTGCTTCGTGCGGCTCTCGGAGAAGGGCTCGATCCATCCGCCCTTGAAGTAGATGGCGTTGGCCAGGACGAGGAACGCGTTCCGCGGCGGACTGCCCGGCGGAACGATGTTCTGGATCTTGTCCTTCGTCTGCTTCTCGACCCACTCGTTGATGGTCTTGCGCGCCAGCTCCTGCTGCTGGAAGTCGATGCGGAAGAGCGGCGCTCGGTAGTCCGTCTTCATGGTCTCGAGGAAGTCCGGCAGGAACGCGAACCCCTTCTGCCCCCAGAGCGCGTTCGCGACGTTCAGCTCGTACGCGGGCACCAGCTTGGGCTTCCCCTCGTCGTCGTACTCGCGAATCTGGCGCGGCTTCAGCGCATCGACGAGCGCGCGCTGGTGTATCGCCAGCGACTCGGGATAGTGCAGGACGGCGTCCATCTCGGCGGCCGTCTCCCCGCGCGCTCCGGCCCGGGTCATGCCGAGCGCGGCCGAGATCGAGTAGGGCGAGAAGAAGAGGTTGCCGTCGCCCTTCATCGCCTTGAAGAGGTCGACCGCGAAGGCGTTGACCGAGGTCGCCATCGCGTTGGCGTGGCGCGGCGGGAGCTGCTTTTCGCGCGCGTTGGCGGGAACGGCGAGCAGGCAGAGCAGGGCGAGGGGCAGGACACGTCGCATGCGGACCTCCGTTGTCGTCCGGATCAGACACGCTGCGGGGGCGCCGGTTCCCAGGCGCCATCCGGTTGCTCTCAGCGGCGCCGCAGCGGCGCCTCGAGCTCGACCATGAGGGGTAGGTGATCGCTCGCCACGCGCGTCACCTCGTCCAGGACACAGACGACGTGGTGGCAGCGTACGGGGTCGCGGTAGAGGATCTTGTCGAGCGACACGAAGGGGCGGCGGCTGGGCCACGTGCGTGCGCCGCGCGGCTGGTGGTCCGAGCGGGCGAGGTGGAAGCCCCACTCCTTCGTCACCGAGCGCGTGAGGCGGCTGGCCCATTCGTTCCAGTCGCCGGCGATGACGAGCGGCTCGCGCTCGTCCGCTTCCTCGAAGAGGTGGGAGAGCAGGCGCCGGACCTGCACCTTGCGCTCCAGGTGCATCAAGCCCAGGTGGACGTTCGCGAGGAGCCACGTGCTGCCGGGCGCGACCTCGATGCGCGTGACCAGGCCGCTGCGCCGCTTCTTCGGCGGGATCGTGAGGTCCACGTTGCGGCTCGAGCGAATCGGGAGCCGCGACATGGTGAGGTTGCCGTACGCGCCCTTCTGGACCTTGACGTTCAGTCCGAGGGCGCCGTACTCGTAGCCCAGCTCGCGCTTCAGCCGCTTCTTCTGGTTCTCGAAGTCCGAGCGACTGACGCCGTGATCGACCTCCTGCAGGCAGACGACGTCGGCGTTCAGATCCTGCAGCACACCGATGGTGCGATCGAGGGCGTATCGGCGATCGGTGCCGATGCCCTTGTGGATGTTCCACGTGACGATGCGGATCTTGGCGCTCATGGTGTTTCCGGCGGACCGGAGCCGCTACCCAAGGTACGCGAGCGGCACACCGCGGCTCAGGCCTGGTGCAGGTGCACGTCCCGCTGCGGGAAGGGGATCCCGATCCCGGCGGCCTCGAGGCCCTTGTAGACCGCGATGTTGAGCTGGTGCAGGGCCCTGCCGCGCAGCACCGGCTCGTCGATCCAGCCCATCAGCTCGAGTTCCAGTGCGCTGTCGCCGAAGCGCCGGAAGCGGACGCGCGGCGCGGGATCGGACACGAGGTACTCGACGCTCTTGGCGGCATCGAGCAGGACCCGCTCGGCGGCCTCGACGTCCGCGCCGTAGGCGATGCCGACGGCGCAGCGGATGCGGCGCTTGATATGGCGGCCGGACGACTCGTTCACGATCTTCGAGTTCGCCATGACGGCGTTGGGGATCGTGATCTGGATGTCGTCGCGCGTGAGGATGCGCGTGCTGCGGATGCCGATGTCGGTGACCTGGCCCCGCTCGCCGGCCTCCGTGACGATGAAGTCGCCGAGCTTGTACGGCGCGTCCGTGAGGATGAAGATCCCCGCGAAGAGGTTCGCCAACGTGTCCTTCGCCGCGAAGCCGATCGCGAGGCCGAGGATGCCGGCCGAGGCCAGCCACGCGGTCACGTCGATGCGCCAGGTCAGCATGATCGCGTAGATCGCGCCGCCCACGACGCCGAGCTTGGCGAGGATCTCGAACAGCGGGAGCGAGCGCGGCTGAATCCACTGGAAGTCGTCGACGCGGCGAGCCATCGCGTCGAGCACGGCGTCGCTCGCGCGCATGAGGCCGCGCATCCAGAACAGGATGCCGATCGTGAGCAGGATGCGCAGCTGCCACGCGAGGCGTGGGGGCGTGCCGTCCTCGTCCACGGGCGCCGGCGCCTCGAGCACGTACGCCTTGAGGAGGTAGCCGATCGCGACGAGCACCAGCGACGCGACGATCGGCGTGCTCACCGCCGCGATGATCTGGTCGTCGAGGTGCGTCTCGCTCGAGCGCGTGAAGATCGTGATGACGCGCGTGAGGATGAAGTAGGCGACGAGGGCCGCAGCCAGCGAGACCCCGGCCTTGCCCCAGGGCTCCAGCGCCTCGAACCACTGGATCAGGGCGTCCATCTGCTCGCTGCCCTCCTTTCCGGCATGATGGGTGGCGTGGGGGACAGGTTCCGCCGGCAAGATCGGCCGCCGGCGTGCGTCCAACTCCAGAGGAGGGAAGCCCCGAGCCCGTGACGCCGCTTCGCGCAACCGCCTGCCTGCTTGCCGCCGGATTGGGGATCTGGCTGCTGCTCTCCTGGGGCGGCATGGCCGGCGACGCGGAGGACGACCCCTACGCCGCCGAGTCGGACCCGACGCCCGTCGTCGGCGACACGATGGATACCGAGGTGGCCCTGAAGGGCGCCGCGGACGATGCGCCGAGCGACGAGCCCGAGATCCCAGAGCAGACCTTCCGGTTCGTGGTCCGGCACACCGGCGATGAGCGTCTGCTCGAGGGCGTGCGCATCGACGACCCCGAGACGGGGTACGTGGGCACGTCCAACGACCGGGGCGAGCTCGAGGTCACCCGTCGTCTGGAGCGCTTCGACTTCGAGGCCACGATGCGCGGCTACCTCCTCAGCGCGGGCTCCGCGCGCGGTGGGGCCGAGACCGTCGTCTACATGACGCCCGGCGTTCCCGTGCGTGGCGTGGTGTTGGATCGCGAGACGCGCGCGCCGGTCGTAGACGCCCAGATCCGAACTTGGGACGACGACGCGCGACGCTTCGTGACCAGCACTCTCACGAGTGACGAGAACGGGCGCTTCGAGCTCCTCGGCGTGCGCCTGAGTCACCCGTTCACGCTGCTCGTGAAGACAGAGGGCCTCGTGCCCGTGCGCTCCACGCACACCGTGCACGAGGAGGACCAGTCGATCGAGGTGTTGGTGGGCGGCGCGGGAAGGATCCACGGCCGCGTCAAAGGGCTGTCGACGGGGGCCGAGGCGACCATCGCCGTGTTCCTCTCGCCGCCGGGACGGCGACTGCCGGAGGACCGGCGTCCGCACGATCCATGGGCGGGTCGCGCGCCGCATACCAAGCAGGAGCTCGACGCGGAGGCGTGGACCGTCTTCCGCACGCTGCTCGATGAGGAGGGGCGCTACGAGATCAAGGGCGTCCCGCTGGATATGCCGGTGCAGGTCGTGGCGCGCGCCAGCGCACGGGAACAGGTGCGCAGTGACGCCGTGCTTCTCACGACGAAGCAGCCGGAGGCGGAGGTCGACCTCGAGGTTCGCGCCCGCGGCGCGCTGCGCGTCTTCTTCATCGACGAGAACGGAGGCGCGATGCAGCGCGCGCACTTCGAGCTGCAGGGGCCGTACGCCGACTTCGCCCTGACGGATCCCACCTACGGGCAGCGGGGCAGCGCGACCTTCGCCGACATTCCCGTTGGGACGTACCAGCTCATTGCGTCGGTACCCGATGGGCCGCGCCACGCCACCGGGGTGACGATCAACAAGAAGAAGACGACGGAGCTCACGATCCACTCCGTGGCGGGGGACACGCTCTCCGGCACGGTGCGTGGCCCCCAGGGCGAGCTCGTACCGGGCGCCAAGGTGGTGTGGGTTCCCAGCAGCGACCGCCATCCGCGGATCGAGGTCACAGCCGATCGTCGCGGGGCGTTCTTCATGCGCGGCGTGGTCGGACGGTCGCTCGAGCTGCACGTGATTCCCCCGCCGACGTTCGACGCGCAGAGCCGCTACGACCGACAGGACGTGGGCCGCGTCCATGCCGGACAGAAGCGCTTCATCGCCGAGCTCAGGGGCAAGCCGTCGTACGAAGGCACCGTGTTCGGGCGCCGGGTCATCCCGCGCGTCCGCGTGGACGTGTACACGAAGCGCTACAGCAAGACGTTCTGGTTCAAGCTCGGCGAGGACGGCGCGTTCACGCTGCCCGGTCTGCCCGAGCCCAAGGGTGTGATCGTGTTCCGCGCGAAGGATTTCGCGCCGTCGTTCGTGCAGTACACCTCTTACCGCCAGGCAGACCAGCAGCTCACGCGCGTCTGGCTCGAGGACGCGCGCAAGGTGCTGGTCACCGTGCACGCGGCGAAGGGCGGCCCCGTTGCGGGGGCGCGGATCCGTCCGGCGGACCCTCGTCTCCCCTACATCTGGCGCGCGGACGCCCGTGGAGAGGCCGAGCTCGCGGGACTGCCCTCCGGTCCGACCAGCGTCGCGGTCGACAGCGAGTGGCACGATCCGCAGGCGTTCTCCGTGCAGGCCGCGCTGGCCGGCAAGCGCAATCACCTCGACCTCGGCCCCGTCATGGGGGTGGTCGAGGGGTACCTCGGGCCGCACCAGGGTCAGGGCGCCTTCAAGGTCATGTTCTTCGAAGGCTCGGTGCAGTCCTACTACCGGCGCCGCAAGAAGAACAAGATGAAGAGGCCGCCTTCCGTGCGTCCGAACGCGGCCGGGTGGTTCGAGGCGCGCATCCCCCCAGGGAAGTACGAAGTGTGGGCGTTCCGATCCGAGCGGTGGGCCCAGGCACGGCTCGGCCACGTGACGGTCAAGGCGGGCGAACGCATCCGCATCCAACCTCCGAAGAAGAGGAACCGCTGAGGCGCGGCGGCGGCTACTCGATGACCGGCAGCGTCACGGTCTTGTGGGCGTCGCCCCGGAGCAGCTTGATCTCGCAGGTTGTTCCGACCTCGCGCGTCAGCCGGAACCATGCGTGGAAGTGGTTCATGTCGCGGAAGTCCGTCTTGCCGCACACGCTGTAGACGATGTCGCCCTTACGGATGCCGGCCTTCGCCGCGTTCCGTCCGGTGTGCTTCGACGGCCCCCACGTGACGATGTACTGCACCCGGAACGCGAAGGCGTCCGGATCGAGGCCGCGCTTCTCCTTCTGGGTGCGCGAGAGCGGCGGACCGCCGAAGCCCGGCTTGGGCGAGAGCGGCCACTTGGAGGGCCGCCAGGCGAACACCTCCGGCGTGCGCTCCTTCCACCCCTTCTTCAGCGCCAGCGTCCCGCTCATGCGCTCCGTGCCGCGCGTCCATTCGACCCTCACGCGCGTGGCAGAGGCCTTCGCGTCGTGAAGCACCATCTGCAGGTCGCCATACGTGCGCGCGTACTTCGGACCGAACGAGTGGAGCCGGTCGCCGGGTGCGAGCCCCATGGCAGCAGCCGGCGAGTCCGGGAGTACGCGTGCGACCACGGCCTGATCGTCCCGCTCGACCGTGAAGCCCACCTGCTCCAGGTCGGGGAAGATCCAGATCTCGGAACGTCGCCAGCGCTTGGCGGCGCGTGCGTCCTCGCGTTCGAAGTCGTGCACGCTGTGGCAGTGGATGCACTCCGGCCGCTTGCCTTCAGCGAGCCGCTTCTTCAGGGCCGGGGAGTCGTCGATGTAGCGCGGCTTCGGCGGTCGTCTCCGCTTCGACTGCTTCGCGTAGGTGGCGTGCTCGACGAGCGTGTCCCCGAGCACCCGGATCAGCGAGCGAAGCGAGAGATGCGACTGGGCATCGCGCCAGTCGCGGCCGCCGTACACGTGGTAGGTGGTCCCGTCCGCGTGCATGAGGAGCGAGCAGAAGGTGAGGTCGTAGTCGAAGCGGAAGGTCTCGAGGTCGATGCCGCGCATGTCCGTGACGCGGACGCAGACGTAGCTCGACAGGGCGGCGTCGAGATCCGGGGTGGAACGAACAACCTGTTCGTCGAAGCGCGCGCAGTCCTTTCATGGGATGCAGCGGAAGGTCACGTAGAGCGGCTTGCCCGACGTCGAGGCGAGCTCGCGCGCCTTCGCGAGGTCGGCGTGCCACGTGATCTGGCTCTTGAAGCCCTCCTCTGCACCGGCGTGGTCGAACGCCACGAACAGCGCCAGGGCGGCCAGCGCCAGCAGCGCGCAGCCGGTCATCCATCTCGCGTGGGGCATCGGCACCTCCCTGCTCGTTGTATCCGGCAGGAGGGTGGTGGGGACAGGCCGATCAGAAGAGCGTGGCGCTCGGCTCCGTGCCCTTGCCATAGCGCTCGAGATAGGGCTTCACGTTCATCTTGCGGCGCGTGCTGTCGGAGGTCATGTAGCGGATCTTGCCGAAGATCGGTCGCTCGGGTCCCCAGGCGCGGTCGTAGCGGCCGAGCACCCAGAAGATGCCCGAGTACGAGTTGGGATCGCGACCGTCCAGCCCGTAGCGGTCATTCAGGTAGATCATCGTCTTCGCCGCGTCCTGCGGGCTCTTGCTCCAGTGCAGGATCTTCTTGCCCCAGAGCATGCGCAGGTAGTTGTGGATCGAGCCCGTCTCGACGAGCTCGCGCTGCGCGGCGTTCCAGAGCGGGTCGTGTGTCGTCGCCGCCTCGAACTGGCGCCGCGTGTACACGTGCTCGCGCTCGTCCTCGGCGTGCTGCGCGAGGCTGTCTTTGGCCCAGCCGGGCAGGGAGCTGAATCGGTCCGCGTCGTCGCGATAGCGGTTGAAGTTGAAGCCGAGCTCGCGCCACGTGACGACTTGGTCGAGGAAGGCCTCGATCCCCGCGGGGAGGTTCCACCATCCCTCGCGGGCGCCCTTCGCCGTCTTCGCCACGTCGGCGGGGGACCAGTCGAGGCCCTCGAGCAGGGCGTCGAAGACCTGATGGGTGCCTACGTGGCCGAAGTGGAGATAGGGCGAGAGGCGGCTCGTGTTGGCTTCGTCGAGGATGTCGTTGCGTCGTTCGCCGTAGGTCGCAAGCCCCTCCTTGCGAAAGCGATCGAAGCTCTGCATGCCCGCCGTCGTACCGCCCACGCGACCCGCGACGGCTGGCACGTCGTGGTCGATGGGCAGCGCGGCGAGGGCCGACGTCTCGGCGCGAAGCAGGGCCGCGCTCGCCCGCGGCCAGCTTTCAAGAATCGCCTTCGGCACGCTTGCCTTGGGGCCGTCGGAAAGCAGCGCCAGGGGATCGGCCAGCGGCCGATCGTGCAGGTGCTCCGGGAGCTCACGCTGGAGCAGCCGCCGGAAGTCGTACGCGCGGCGGAGGTCCGTTGCCGGTACCGCCATCGGGAGCAGGCCGATCCCGTCCACCGCCTCGAGTCGCACATCGAGCGCGCGCCCGCCCGCCTGAATCAGGTGCGGATAGAAGATGCCCGGGTGGTCGTCCGTGACGACGGCGGCGGCGTGGCTCCCCAGTGCTGCGAGCAGACCCTTGTCCGCATCCGTATCCGACTCGACGTAGGGGAAGTACGCGACGCCGCGCCGCTTGGCGGCCTCCGCGTTCTCCGCCATGCCTTGGAGGATGAACGCGTGCATGCGGTCGGAGGCGTGGGGGTAGCCGAGGCGCAGCGGCTCGAAGACGAGCAGCGGCTTGCCGAGCTCGAGGGCGAGGCCTACGGCGCGATCCAGCGCGAAGCTGTGCACCAGTCGCCGCGCCGCGGTCATCCAATACAGGACGTAGTCGCGCTCGGGGGCGACGGGCGCATCGTTGATCTCGCGGATCCGGATGCGCGGAACGTCGGGCCGGGCCGATGCCATGGTCAGGCCACCTTCGAGCTGCCGCCCAGCCCGAGATCCTCGATCAGCGTCTCCGCAGCGCGTCGGCCCGAGACCATGGCGCCGTTGATCGACGCGTTCTCGACGTGGTCGCCGCACACGTAGATGCCCTCGTCGACGCGCGCCGGCGGGCGCGCAGACGGATCCAGGGCGCCCACGGGCTGGGTGGGCAGCGCGTGGGGGATCTTGTAGGAGCGCAGCAGGCGCCAGCCCTGGACGGCGTCGCCGTACCAGCCTTCGAGCTGGTGGCGCACGCGCTCGAGGAGCTCCGCCTCCGGCTCGCCGGTGTGGCCGATCACCGAGACGCTGACGAGCGAGCGGCCCTTCGGCGCGTACGCGGGCGAGACGGCGCTCGGGACGCACAGGTTGTTGACCGGTCCCTTGCCGTCGCCGTCGAGCACGAGGATCGGCTCGCCGACGGGGTCGCGATCGGCGTCGAAGTAGAAGCAGACCGTGCCCTGATCGCCGTGGGGTCGGGGGCGGCCCAAGAGACGCGACGCCGTCGCGCCCTCGGTGGCGACCACCGTCGCGCGTCCTTCGAGGACTTCGCCCGTCTCGAGGCGAGCGCGACCGGGCTCGACCGCGCTCACGCGCGTGTTGAGGCGGATCGACGATGCGGGCAGCCCGGCGGCGATCTGCTTTGGGATCTCGCTCATGCCCTTGGCAGGCACGGACGTCTCGCCCTCTGCGAAGTTGCGCATCACGAAGTGCAGCATGCGGCTGGTGGTCTCGAGCTTGGTGTCGAGGAAGACGCCCCCGAGCCACGGCCGGAAGAAGCCGTCGATCATCTCGCGCGACATGCCGATCCGCTCGAGCGCCTCGCGGGCCGTCTGGTCGTCGCGCCGGAAGAGGTCTTCCATGGCGCCCGCGCGCGCCTCGCGTCGCAGGCGCAGGACGCGCAGCTTGTCGCCCACGCTGCCCACGCCGCCGAAGAGCGAGCGCACGCCGGCGATCGGCTTGCGGAACGGGTCCGCCATGCGGCGGAACTTGTTCCCCTGGCGCACGAGCGCGCCGGGATAGAAGCGACGGAGGTCGAGCGCGGCGTAGTCCAGCACGTCCTGGGCTTCGGGATACGCCTCTAGCAGGACCTGGAACCCGCGGTCCAGGAGGAACCCGTCGACCGTGTCCGTGCGCACGCGGCCGCCGATGTCGTCCGAGGCCTCGAGCAGCAGGAAGGGCACGCCGCTCGCGTGCAGCACGCGCGCGCAGCAGAGGCCGGCAAGTCCACCGCCGATGATGATGACGTCGTCGGTCGCGTTCATGGCTGGATCACCCTCAGGCGATGTTGCGCAGCAGCAGCTCTTCGGGATACGGGCGCAGATACACCTGCTGCTCGGCCCACTCGTGCGGGTTGTGCGTGCGCAGGTGGTGGCAGAGCATCGTCAGCGGCACCACGAGCGGCACGACCCCCTTGCGGTAGGTCGCGAAGAGACCGTGCAGCTCTTGCCGGTGGGTGTCGGACAGGTGCGGCCGCAGGAAGCCGGCCAGGTGCTGCAGTGTGTTCAGGTGGCGCCCGCGGTTCGGACGATGGGCGAGCGTCCGCATCAGCCCGTCGCCGTACGCGGTCGCGATCTCGTCCCACGGATCGGCGCCGGCCCGCGCGACGATCCGCCCGAGCTCGCGATACTGCTGCTGGTTGTGCGCCAGCAACAGCATCTTGTGCGCCGTGTGGAAGCGGACGAGGCCGCCGGGGGTCGGGTCGTTCTCGAGCAGGCTGCGCCAGCGCGCATGCGTGTAGATCCGGAGCACGAAGTTCTCGCGCAGGCGCGGATCGTTGAGGCGTCCTTCCTCTTCCGTCGGCAGGAGTGGGAAGCGCTCCTTGAAGCGACCGGCCCAGATGCCGACGCCGCTCTTCGTGGGCATGCCGTTGTCGTCGTAGACCTTCACGCGCTCCATGCCGCACGTGGGCGAGTCCTTCTTGAAGACGTAGCCGTCCAGGTCGTCGTGCGCGAGCTTGTCGAGTCGCGCCTCGGACCACTCGGCCATCCTCTCGTGCACGCTCTCGCCGGTCTTGGACATGACGAGCTCTGGCGCGGCCTCGGGCCCGTCGGCCTTCTTGCGCACGAGGCGCATCGGCGGCCGCGGGATGCTCATGCCGACCTCGACCTCCGGGCAGACGGGGCGCCACGTGACGTGCTTGCCGAGGTCCTCCACGAGGAAGGTGTTGCGGCAGTGCCCGCCGTTGATGCGCACGTTCTCACCCAGAAGGCACGTGCTCACACCGACACGCACGGTCAGCTCTTCGGGCGGTTCCAGCCCCGGGGCGGTCATGGTGTCGAGTTGACCATGGGAAAGGGCCATCAAGAAGCTCATGCGGCGACCTCGGCGGCTTGGACCTCGACCTTGCCGAGCTGGCGGCGCAGGCAGTCCTCGAGCGAGGGCGTCGCGAAGACGTAGCCCGTCTCCTGGAGCCGCTTGGGCAGGACCCGGGCGCTGGCCAGCAGCAGGGCGTCCGCCATCTCGCCGAACGCCGCGCGGGCCATGAAGCCCGGCATGGGCACGATCGTCGGGCGCCAGAGCACGCGGCCGAGGGTCTTGGTGAACGTCTTGTTGGTCACCGGCTCGGGCGCGACGGCGTTCACGGGGCCGGCAAGGTCCTCGGCCAGCAGCGCGTGGTGGATCACGCCGACGGCATCGTCGAGGCCGATCCACGACATCATCTGCTCACCGGAGCCGAGCTTGCCGCCCATGCCCATCTTGAAGGGCAGGAGCATCTTCTTCAGCGCGCCGCCGGACCCGCTGAGGATTACGCCGAAGCGCAGGTTCACGACCCGGATGCCGGCCGTCGCGGCGTCGCGCGTGGCGCGCTCCCAGGCGACGCAGACCTCCGAGAGGAAGCCTTCGCCCGGCGCGCTCTCTTCCGTGAGCGGCTCGTCGCCCCGGTCCCCGTAGAAGCCGATCGCCGAAGCGGCGACGAGCACCTTGGGCTTGCGCTCGAGGCGGGCGAGGGTGCGCACGAGCAGCGACGTGCCATCGATGCGCGAGTCGCGGATGCGGGCCTTCTTGGCCTCGGTCCAGCGGCCCTCGCCGACGTTCTCGCCGGCCAGGTGCACGACGGCGTCGAAGCCCTCGAGCTTGGCTGCGTCGAGTGTGCCGTTCTGCGGATCCCACTGGATATCGGTGTCCGCGGCGGGCTCGCTGCGGGTCAGGCGGTACACGGTGTGGCCGCCGCCCTGGAGGAAGGCGGTGAGCTGGCTGCCGACCATGCCGGTGGCGCCGGTGACGAGGATCTTCATGGGGGAACTCCCTTCGGTTGCGGCGTGACGGGTGAGGTCCTGCCGAGTCGTTTCGTGTCGGTAGGTGAAGACCTGGGCGAGGTCCTTCCGGAGCTGTCGGCCCATCAGGAGGCGCCCGATCGGCCCGAGCGGCGGCGCGTAGGTGACCTCGTCGGTCAGCGTGGCGGTATCGCCCTCGGCCGGGCCTACGAGATGGCGGTGGGACCAGGTCGCGAAGGGGCCCCGAATCTGGACATCCGTGAACTCGACCCCGGGCACGTAGTTCTCGTGCCGGGCCGTCCAGCGTTTCCAGATCGGGCCGATCTTCACGGCCAGCTCGGCCAGGGCGCCCCCGCCTAGCGACGACGGGGCCTGGATCAGCCGTACCTGCTGCCAGGGCGGCGCCAGGCGCACGAAGGCGCCGGGGCGTTCGTGCCACTGGAACAGCCGCTGGGGCGTCGTAGGCATTGGACTCTGTCGGCGAAAGACGGCGGTGCCCATGTCGTTGTCCAGGTCTCAACCTCGATTTCTGGACGAAGTGTAGAGGCTCTGGACGGAATGTCCAGGAAAATAAGTGGACAGGCCGACCTCGGCCCGTACTATACCCCCATGACCAAGCCCACATCCCGTAGCCGGTTCGACCGCGGTGACGACGGCCACCGCCCCCTGGACCCCGAGATGGAGTTCTATTCCATCGGGCAAGCGGCAGATGCCACGGGCATCTCCTCGGAGACGCTCCGCATCTGGGAGCGCCGCTACGGGAAGCCCGAGCCGGTTCGTCGGCCGTCGGGCCACCGGCGATACACGCGTGAGCAGGTCATCTGGCTCCGCCAGATCGGCGAGCTGATCTCGCGCGGCCATCGTCCCGGCATCGTGGTGCGCATGGACCCCGAAGAGATGGCGCGCCTGCTCGAGGAGCGCCCGGCGACGCAGCCTGCGAACGCCGAGGCCGTCGAGATGGTGGACCTGATCCAGAAGTTCGACGGAGAGACGTTCGTCGAGCGGATGCGCGAGGCCTCGCGCAAGTACCCGCCGACGCAGTTCCTCCTGAAGTTCATCGCGCCCGTTTCCGAAGAGGTCGGGCGCCGATGGGCCGACGGCAAGCTGGAGATCCGCCACGAGCACTACGCGACCGGCTTGATGGAGGACTACCTCCGCATGCTGCGCTCGCAGTTCGTGACGTATCCCTACGGGCCGCGTGTGCTGCTCACGACGATGGCGGGCGAGACGCATAGTCTCGGCCTGCAGATGGCCGCACTCCTCTGCGCGAGCGAGGGCGTGTTCCACCGCGTCCTCGGCATCGACACGCCCAACACCGAAATCGTCGCTGCCGCGCGGGAAGCGAACGTCCAAGCCGTGGGCGTGAGCGTCTCGCTTGCGACGAGCGGACCGGAGACGGATCGCCAGGTTGCCGACCTGCGCGAGAAGCTCCCCGTTGAGGTGATGCTCGTCGTGGGCGGGATGGGTGCACGCGGCATCCGTCGCGGTCCCCGTGGCGTCACCTACATCGAGAGCCTCGAGGACTGGGTCCACTGGCTGCGCAACCTGCGCATGGAGTGGCAGTCGCAGCGACGCGCGTAGTCGCTCCTCACATCGGGGCTGCTTGATTCGGCAAGGCCTGCCTGCAAGGGCAGGCCGCGCCTACATCAATCCGAGCTGCAGCCTCGCAACGTCGGAGAGGCGCTCCTTGTCCCAGGGCGGCTCCCATACCAGCTCGAGCGCGACCTCGTTCACGCCCTCGACCTCGCGGATGCGGGTCTCGACCTCACCGGGCAAGGTCCCGGCCACGGGGCAAGCGGGCGAGGTGAGCGTCATCTTGACGTCGGCCGAGCCTGCCTCGTCGTCGACCGTGAGCTCGTAGATCAGGCCGAGCTCCCAGATGTTCACCGGGATCTCCGGATCGAAGACCGTGCAGATCGCGGCGATGATGCGTTCGCGCAACGGCTTCTCGTCGTTGGGATCGATCGGCAGCTTCGGCGCGTCGTCGCCGGCAGGCGTCGCGGGATCGGACATGGTCACTCCGTGGTCGCGGGTGCGCCGGCGCCTTCGAGCGCCGCGCGCAGGGTGTGCCAGGACAGGGTCGCGCACTTCACGCGAATCGGGAACTCGGACACGCCCGCGAAGACGGCCAGCTTGCCGAGCTCGTCCAGGTCCCCGCCGCCCTTGCCGGTGACGAGGTCGTGGAAGCGGCCGAAGAGCGCCTCGACGTCGCGCAGGGTTCGCCCCTTGAGCGTTTCGGTCATCACGGACGCGGACGCGGTCGAGATCGCGCAGCCCTCGCCTTCGAAGGCCACGTCCGTGACGACGCCGTCCTCGACGATGAGCTGGAGGTTGATCTTGTCGCCGCAGAGCGGGTTGTGGCCGTCGGCCTTGTGGGTCGCGCCGTCGAGCGCCCCGAAGTTCCGCGGGTGCTTGTTGTGATCCAGGATGACCGATTGATAGAGCTCGCGCAGATCCGACATCAGCCGAATACCTCCCTCACCTTCCGAAGTCCCCGCACCAGCGCGTCGATGTCCTCGCGCGTGTTGTAGATCCCGATCGAGGCGCGTGCCGTCGCGGGCACGCAGAAGTGCTCCATGACCGGCTGGGCGCAGTGATGGCCCGTGCGGATCGCGATCCCCTCCTGATCCAGGATCGTGCCGACGTCGTGCGGGTGTGCCCCGTCCATCACGAACGAGAGCACGCCGGCCTTCTCGGGCGCCGTGCCGATCAGGCGCAGGTCCTCGATCTGCTCGAGTGCGGCCGTGCCGTAAGCGAGCAGCTCGGCTTCGTGTGCGGCGACGCGCTCGTAGCCCAAGGAGTCGACGTAGTCGAGCGCGGCGGCGAGTCCGATGGCGCCCGCGATGTTCGGCGTGCCGGCCTCGAAGCGGAACGGCGGGTCGTTGTAGGTCGACCTGTCGATCGCGACCGTCAGGATCATGTCGCCGCCGCCCTGCCAGGGCGGCATCGCGTCGAGCAGCTCGCGACGGCCATACAGCCCGCCGATTCCCGTCGGCCCGTAGACCTTGTGGCCCGAGAACGCGTAGAAGTCCGCGTCCAGCTCGCGCACGTCCACGCGGGCGTGCGGAAGGCCCTGCGCGCCGTCCACCACGAGCACCGCGCTGACGGCATGCGCCATGGCGGCGATCTTCTGGATCGGGTTGATCGTGCCCAGTGAGTTCGAGATGTGGCCAAGCGCGACGATCTTCGTCTTCTCGGTGAGCAACCGCTCGAGCTCGTCCATGACGAGCGCCCCGTGCTCGTCGATGGGCACGGCCTTGAGTGTGGCCCCGGTCTGCTCGCAGACGAGCTGCCAGGGCACGATGTTGCTGTGGTGCTCCATCACGGAGATGAGCACCTCGTCACCGGGGCCGAGGTTGGCGCGGCCGTACGTCTGCGCGACGAGGTTGATCGCCTCGGTCGTGCCGCGCGTGAAGATGATCTCGCTGTCGTCCTCGGCGTTCAGAAGTGCTTGGACGCGCTTCCGAGCACCCTCGTACGCGAACGTCGCTTCCTGGCTGAGGTGGTGCACGCCGCGGTGCACGTTCGAGTTGTAGCGCTCGTAGTAGTGCTTCACCGCATCGATCACGGCGCGCGGCTTCTGCGTCGAGGCCGCGTTGTCGAGGTAGACGAGCTTCTTCCCGTGGATGTCCCGGTCGAGGATCGGGAAGTCGGCACGCACGTGCGACGCGTCCAGGACGTCCGCCGCTTGCGCCTCTTGGCGGGAAGCGGGTTGGGACTTCTGCTTCGGGACTGCCATGAGGGGTCTCGTGTTTCCTTCTAGGTGACGTCGACGTTGAGCCGGGACTCGAGCACGCGCTCGAGCAGGGTGCGCACCTCGTCGTCCCGCACCGTCTCGAGCACCTCGCTCGCGAAGCCGTGGATCAGGAGGTTGCGCGCCGCCATCGGCGTGAGGCCGCGCGAACGCAGATAGAACGCCTGCTCTTCGTCGAGCTGCCCGATCGTGGCGCCGTGCGCGCACTGCACGTCGTCGGCGTAGATCTCGAGCTGCGGTCGCGTGTCCGCGACGGCGTCGTCGGAGAGCAGCAGGTTGTGGTTGGCCTGGCTGGAGCTGGTGTGCTGCGCGTCCTTGTGCACGACCATGCGCCCGGTGAACGCGCCGCGCGAGCGACCGCCGAGGATGCCCTTGTAGAGCTCCTCGCTGGTGCAGTGCGGAACGCGGTGGTGCACGACGGTGTGGTTGTCCACGTGCTCCTTGCCGCCGAGCACGTACAGGCCGCCCAAGCTGCACGAAGCGCCCGGCTCGACGAGATCCAGCTCGAGCTCATGCCGGCTGACGCTGCCGCCGAGCGACACGACGACGTTCTCGTAGGAGCTGTCGCGCGCCTGGCGCACGTGGGTCATGCCGACGTGGAACGACGACGAGCCCTCGCGCTGCAGGCGGATGTGCTCGAGGCGTGCTCCGGCGCGCACGTCGACGCGCGTGGCCGCGTTGGTGAAGCGGTCGCCCGGGCCCTGGGCCTCGTAGCGCTCGACCACCGTGGCGCGGCTGTTCGGCTCCGCCAGGAGGATCAGGCGCGGATGCTCGACGACGTCGTTCTGCCACGACTTCATGACGAAGACGACCTGGATCGGCTGCGGCGCCTCGATGCCTTCACCGATGCGGATCACGACCCCATCCTCGAAGAACGCGGTGTTGAGGTTGGCGAACGGATGGTCGCCGGCCTCGACGAGCCGCTCGATGTGGCTGCGCATGCGCTCCGGCGTCTCGCGCAGCATCTGCTCGAGCGGTGCGACGGCGACGCCCTCGGGCAGCGCCTCGAGGTCCGTCAGCTGCGCGTCGAAGTGTCCGTTGACGAAGACGATGCGCGGGCCTGAGAGCGCGTCGAGGTGATGGCCCTCGAGCGTGCCGGGCGCCGGCGTCGTGACGGCCCGCGCGCGCTGGAAGTTGCGCGCCGCGAGCGGCTGGAGGTTGGTGTACATCCAGTCTTCGTGGCGCGTCGTCGGCAGCCCGTGCGTGATGAAGCTGTGCATGGCCTGCTGGCGCAGCTCGGAGAGCCACGCGGGATCGGTGCGCTCCTCTGAGAGGCGGCCGAAGGACTGCAGCCAGGTGTCGGGGGCGGTGGCGATGGGCATGGTCGTCTCGTCCGCTAGGCGCCGGCCGGCTGCTCTTCGAGCCAGGCGTAGCCCTTCTCTTCGAGCTCGTGGGCGAGCTCCTTGCCACCCGAGCGCACGATGCGGCCCTCGTTCAGCACGTGCACGAAGTCCGGCACGATGTGGTCGAGCAGACGCTGGTAGTGCGTGATCACGACGAAGCTGCGGTCGGGGCTCCGCAGGGCGTTGACGCCCTTCGCGACGACCTTCAGCGCGTCGATGTCGAGGCCCGAGTCGGTCTCGTCGAGGACGCCGAGTCGAGGCTCGAGGATCTGCATCTGCAGCACCTCATTGCGCTTCTTCTCGCCGCCGCTGAAGCCTTCGTTGACGGCGCGGCTCAGGAAGCTCTGGTCCATGTCGAGCAGCGCGGTCTTCTCCTTGACGAGGCCGAGGAAGTCGATCGCGTCGAGCTCGGGATCGCCGCGGTGCGCGCGCACTGCGTTGAGCGCCTCGCGCAGCAGCGTGCTGTTGCTGACGCCCGGGATCTCGACCGGGTACTGAAACGCGAGGAAGAGGCCCTCGCGTGCGCGCTCGTCGGGCTCCAGCTCGAGGATGTTCTTCCCGTCGTAGAGGACCTCGCCTTCCGTGACCTCGACGTCGGGATGGCCCGCGAGCACCTTCGCGAGCGTGCTCTTGCCCGAGCCGTTGGGGCCCATGATGGCGTGCACCTCGCCGGCGCCGACGGACAGGCTCAAACCCTTGAGAATGGGCGTGTCGCCGGCCTGGGCGTGGACGTTCTGGATTTCCAGCATCGCTCTGATTCCTCCTAGCCCACCGAGCCTTCGAGGGACACGGCGAGCAGCTTCTGGGCCTCCACCGCGAACTCCATGGGCAGCTCGCGGAAGACCTCCTTGCAGAAGCCGTTGACGATCATGTTGATCGCGTCCTCCGTGGAGAGGCCGCGCTGATTGAGATAGAAGATCTGGTCTTCGCCGATCTTGCTCGTCGTCGCCTCGTGCTCGAGACGGGCCGACGGGTTGCGCACGTCGACGTACGGGAACGTGTGCGCGCCGCACTTGTCGCCGAGCAGCAGCGAGTCGCACTGCGAGTAGTTGCGGGCGCTCGCAGCACCCTTGAGCATCTTCACCTCGCCGCGATACACGTTCTGGCTCACGCCGGCCGAGATGCCCTTGCTGATGATCGTGCTCTTCGTGTTCTTGCCGATGTGGATCATCTTGGTGCCGGTGTCGGCCTGCTGGTGGTTGTTGGTGAGCGCCACGCTGTAGAACTCACCGATCGAGTCGTCGCCCTGCAGGACGCAGCTCGGGTACTTCCACGTGATCGCCGAACCGGTCTCGACCTGGGTCCAGCTGATCTTCGAACGCGCGCCGCGGCAGGCACCGCGCTTCGTGACGAAGTTGTAGATCCCGCCCACGCCGTTCTCGTCGCCGGGGTACCAGTTCTGCACCGTCGAGTACTTGATCTCGGCGTCGTCGAGCGCGATCAGCTCGACGACCGCTGCGTGAAGCTGGTTCTCGTCGCGCTGGGGCGCGGTGCAGCCCTCGAGGTAGCTCACGTACGAGCCTTCCTCGGCGACGATCAACGTGCGCTCGAACTGACCCGTGTCCGCCGAGTTGATGCGGAAGTAGGTCGAGAGCTCCATCGGGCAGCGCACCCCCTTGGGGATGTAGACGAAGCTGCCGTCGCTGAACACGGCCGAGTTGAGCGCCGCGAAGTAGTTGTCGTTCCGCGGCACCACGCTGCCGAGGTACTTCTTCACCAGCTCGGGGTGCTCCTTCACCGCCTCGCTGAACGAGCAGAAGATGATCCCGCGCTTGCCGAGCTCTTCCTTGTAGGTGGTCGCCACGGAGACGCTGTCGAAGACTGCGTCCACGGCCACGCCCTTGAGCTCTTCCTCGGCGCCGACGACGCCGGCGAGCAGCTTCTGCTCCGCTAGCGGGATGCCGAGCTTCTCGTACGTCGCGAGCAGCTCGGGGTCGACCTCGTCGAGGCTCTTCGGCCCGTCTGCCTTGCTCTTGGGCGCCGAGTAGTAGCTGATCGCCTGGTAGTCGATCTTCGGGTAGTCGACCATCGCCCACGTCGGCTCGGTCATCTTGAGCCAGCTCTTGTAGGCCTGGAGGCGCCACTCGAGCAGCCACTCGGGCTCCTCCTTCTTGGCCGAGAGCGCGCGGATCACGTCCTCGTTCAAGCCGGGGGGGAACGTCTCCGCCTCGATGTCCGTGACGAAGCCCCACTCGTAGTCGCGAGCGATGTGTTCCTTGATCTCGCGGTTGGGCTCGTCCGCCACGTCGACGGCGGTGGGGTCCAGGGTCTGTTCGGTCTTCTCGGTCATGTCGCTCATGCCTTTCCAACCTGCTCGCCTTCGGGGGCGAGGGAATCACTGATCCGTTGACGCCAACCGGTCTGGGGACGCGCCATCTCGGAGAGCGGAATCTCTTCGAGCGCCGTGCGGATGGCGCCGTTGATGCGGCCCCAGTTCGCGCGCGTGGTGCAGACCGACTCGACCTCGCAGGTCGGCGCGTCGACGCTGAGGCAGTCCGTCAGGGCGATCGGGCCCTCGAAGGCCTGGATCACCTCCATCACCGAGATCGTCTCGGACGGCCGCGCCAGGCTGTAGCCGCCGGTGACGCCGCGCTGCGACGTCAGAAGCCCCGCGCGCGTGAGCAGCTGCAGGATCTTCGCGACGGTGGTCTGCGGCAGATACGTCTCCGCAGCCAGGTCCCGGGCCGAGACGCGGGTGCCCTCGGGCAGGTCGGACATCAGCGTCAGGACGAGGATGCCGTAGTCGGTGAGCTTGGTGATTCGGATCATGGGCGGCGGCGCCTCGGGGAAATCAGACCAAACTGGTCTGATATTCCGGAGTGTAGGCGCGGGAAGGCCCTGGTCAACGCGCGCGCGGGGTGTCCTGGACAGCCGCGGGGCCCCAGAAATAGGGGGTCTCGGGGCGATCCCGGTGGGATCCTCGAAGGTCCGGAGCGGATTCTGGACGAGGAGATCGACCCGTGGGCAGGCCGCGGTACCGCAAATCCACGATGGAAGGGCTGTTCGTCGTGAACAAGCCCCTGGGCTGGTCCTCCATGGACGTGGTGCGCAAGGTCCGCAAGGCCGCCGGCTGGGTGAAGACCGGCCACGCCGGGACCCTCGATCCCCTGGCCCGAGGCGTGGTCATCTGCTGCATCGGTCGCGCCACCAAGGCGGTCGAGCGCCTGATGGGGCTGCCCAAGGTCTACGAGACCGTGATCGACCTCTCGGCCTTCACCAACACGGACGATCGCGAGGGCGAGCGTGATGAGGTCGACGTCGCCGAGCCCCCGAGTGAGGACCGCGTCCGCGAGGTGCTCGAGACCTTCGTGGGCGACATCGAGCAGGTGCCCCCGCTCTACAGCGCCATCCACGTGGACGGCCAGCGGGCCTACAAGCTCGCGCGTGAGGGCAAGGACGTGCAGCTCGAGGCGCGGCCCGTCCGCATCGATGCGATCGAGCTGGCGAGCTACGCCTACCCCAAGCTCACGATCACGGTGACCTGCGGCCGCGGCATGTACGTCCGCAGCCTCGCCCGGGACATCGGCAAGGCCCTCGGCACGGGCGGCCACCTGGCCAGCCTGACCCGCACGTCCGTGGGGGAGTACACCCTCGATGGCGCCGCGGGGGCCGAGCGGCTCACCCAGCCGATCGTCCAGGAGGACCTCCTCCCGACCCCGCCGCTCGGATAGGG
>JASJAY010000204.1 GCA_030066775.1 Planctomycetota bacterium | reverse complement strand
ACGTGCGGACGGGGGTGCGAAGTCAGGCTCACGAGAAGGTCCTCGTGCCTGTTGATAATGCATTCTCAATCGCCGCCCAAGCGCAATCTCGACGCTGTGTGGGTCCGTGTGAGCCAGAGGGGCCTGGGTCGCGCTCGGCGTCGTTACTTCACGGGGAAGTGCACGACCGTGACCAGCTCGTTCGGCGCGACCTCCGTGGGGTCGCTCTCGTAGACCTCGAACGGGTGGATCGACTTGTCCTGTTTGAAGCGCTTCGCGCGACCGTGCATCATCCCGGCCGACCACGCGTTGCCGAGGTGGTGATAGGGGCCCGTGTGCTTGACGCGGTACGTCGTCACGTCGGGCTGGGTACCCGACACCATGCCCGCAGGCGTGGTGTCCGGCGCCTTCGCGACGGGTACGGCGCTCGTGTACTCGACACGGCCCTTGCCCGGACTCCACTTGTGGTAGATCGAGAACGGCACGCCGGTCGCCTCGGTGCCTGACTCCTGCAGCCAAGCGTGGAGCTTCCCCATGTCGGCCTCCATCCGGGGACCGATGTCGCTGATGGCGCAGGCGGTGCGCACGCCGACGTACGGGCGACCGGAGAACGGTGCGCTGCCTTCGAAGTCGAGCTTCGACGGCGTGCTGCCCGTCTCCGAGATGTCTTTGAGCATCGAGAGCCCGCGGTCGTAGTCCATGCCGACCCAGGCGCTCATCATCTTCTTCATCCAGAAGAGGAAGAAGGGGAGGGAGCCGGTCATGTCCCAGCTGACGGTCGTCTTGCCGTCCTTCTCCTCGAGACGGAACCGCGTCTCGTTCTCCGACTTCCAGGGTTCGAGGAAGGTGAGGCGCATGTCCATGGCCTCGTTCTCTTTCTCGTCGAGGAGATCGATCTTGCCGCTGCCGACGATCTTGCCCTTCCAGCCGTACCCCATGCCGTCGTCGCGGTAGGTGACCTCGGTCTCCGGCTCGGCGATCAGCCAGGGCGACCAGGCGCGCCAGTTCTCGAACTTGCGGATGTGCGGCCAGACGTTCGCCGCGGGCGCATCGATGACCTTGGTCTTGTGGACGGTGAACTTGGGCATGATCCCTCCCTGACTGCGCTGCGCAACGCGCAGGCGTCAGATGTGGTACCCCAAGTCGCGGGTCCCGCAGGTCGAGAATCCGCGTTCGGCGTGCAGGGGGCGGCCTCCGCCTATCGCTTGGCCTTGCGCTCCGCCCGTCTCGCTTCTCGCAGGGTCTCCCGCTCGAGGCGTCGCTCGAGCGACTTCGCGCGCCGATGCTTCCGATCCTCGAGCACGGCCGCGCGACGCGCGGCTTCGGCGCTCAGAGGAGACTCGTCAGCTTCCGGTGACGCGTCCGCATTGGCGATCGCTTCGCCAGCGACCGCGGCGCCCTCGTCTGCGCCTTCGATGCGCATGGCTTCGGCGGGCTGCGCCGCCGGCCCCGGTGCATCCAGGGCCGGCGGCAGCATGGCGTCGGGTGTTTCAGGCGTAGGGACGGACGCCAGGAGCAGCCACGCTGCCGCAGCGAGCGCAGCGCAAGCACAGGCACCGAGCACCCAGGTCGGCGGCTTGATCATGGCATCTCTCCTGGCGCCGTTCCGGGACGGCTAGAAGCCCACGAACCCTCCGGTGAGGGCCGCGCGGACGCCGTCCAGCCACACAGCACCACCCTTGCCGGGAGGCGTGCCGAGGCCGGGTGCGACGTGAGCCGAGCCGCTCAGCGTGGAGGCATGCTCCGTGCTGTACACCTCGACGTAGCCGCCACCTCCGCCTGTACCGTTCGCGCAGTTCCCACCGCGCGCCGTGAGGACACCCACGCAGGTCGTCTCGCGACCCTCGATGTAGATGTCCGCCCCGCTTCCGGCGGGGCCGACGGTCGTCGAGCCGCCGTTCCCCGTGAGGTTGGCCTGGTTGAAGCAAATGCCGTCGGAGAGGATCTCGATGTCCCCGCCGCGGCCACCCTCTTCGGAGTCACCGGTTCCGCCGCTCGTGTCGATGGCACCCGTGTTCCGGGTCTGGTAGTAGCCGTACATGAAGAAGTCGCCGCCGTCGCCACCGTCGGTGGCGCCGTCGCCTCCGCGCATGTCGAAGGGCGCGACGTTCACGACCGTGCGGTCGTAGTCGGGGGTGGCGTAGTAGTCATCGTCGTCGATGTCCATTTCGCCGCCGTTACCGCCCCAGCCGGCGGTTCCGTCTCCGCCACGCATGATCCAGGGCACCTCGTTGTAGATGCTCCCGATGTAGAGCATGTCGGAGTCGTCTTCGCCGTTCTCCTGCTCGATCAAGCCGTAGCCGGCGGCACCCCCGTTGACGGCGCCATTGCCGCCGGACGTGTTGAACTCCGCATAGCCCATCAGCACGACTTCGTGCATGCCGGGCGTGACCGGATCGTAGTACTCCATCTCGACGATGACATCGCCGCCTTCGCCACCGGCAGCGCCGTCGCCGCCGCGTGCGTCGATGTTGGCGCCCAGGTAGAGCGAGCCGGCCTGGTAGTTCTCCTCGATGTAGTCGGAGTAGTCGACGTAGAACTCGATGTAGTTGCCCTCGCCACCTTCGCCCGTGCCGGCACCATTGCCGCCGCGCGCGGTGTACGAGCCCGCGGCGCGCATCGAGCCGCTGTGCACGTCGAGCACGATGTCGCCGGCGCTGCCGCCGTGACCATTGGTCCCGACGCAGTCACCACCGGACGAGTCGATCGCACCCCCGTTGACGAGGCCACCCACGTCATCGGTGTACAGGTCGATCTCGCCGCCTGTGCCGCCGCCCTTCTGGCCGTCGCCGCCTCGCGCGGTGATCGGACCGCTGTTCATCATCGGGCCCGTGTCTTCGCTGTAGAGCTCGACGGATCCGGCATTGCCACCGTCGCCCGTGAGGCCGAGGCCGCCCGAGGTGTCGATCACGCCGGTGTTGTACATCCCGTACTCGGCATCGAGCTCCAGGTCGCCGCCCCGCGCGCCGGTGTCGCCGCTGCCGCCTCGAAGGTCGATGCGGCCACGGGTGATGATCGCGCCGTCGGAGCCGACGTCGAAGTCACCCCCGTCGCCCCACATGCCGGAGCCGGGGGCGCCGTCCTCACCGACCAGGTCGATGACGCTCGTCGCGGTCGTGATGAAGGTGTCGCAGTCGAGGTCGATGGCCAGCGCGTTGTCCCGCAGGCCGTCACCCGGGTTGTCGTCCTGATGACCCGTGATCGTGCCCTCGATCAGCACGCAGTACGTGAAGTCGAGATAGGCCCGCTCCTTGGTCCCGGTGGAGTTGTTGCCATCCCCATCCGAGTTGTCCGAGTCGTAGTTGCCGCGGATCGTCAGCGTGACGCCGGGGAGGACACGCAGTCCGGTGGCGTCGTTGAAGCCGTCATCCCCGATCAGGCGCGCTGTCGTTGCGCCCAAGGGCATGGGCGTGACGGTCATGTCCGAGGTCACCGTCAGCGGGTTCGGACCGAGGTCCGGCGCCGTCGTCGGGACCGTGAACGATGCGTCGACAGTGCCACCGCGAAGAATGCGGATGTCGCTGCCGCCGTCCGACAGGATCTCGATGTAGTTGCCGTCGCCGCCATGGCCGGTGAAGCCGACACCGCCGCCGGTCAGGATCTTGAATGAGCCTGGCGGGAGGACTTGCCCTCCGCTCGAGCCGCCCCCGCTGCTGCCGCCGCATGCGGGCATGAGGGCCATGGATGCTGCGAACAGGCCCAGTACGAGCCACGTCCGACGCCTCGTCATCATCGCGCACCCCCCAAATGGGTAGAGGAATCCCGGTTCAATCGACGACCACTCCCGTCCCGCTGAGGGGAGGCAGGGAGGGGGCGCGCGAGCGAGAAGGCTCGAGATGCTGCGCCAACCACCACGGTCTCGTCGTCCACAGGACGCGCTGCATGTGCAACACGCCCGCCCGGACAGCGCAAGGGTCGTGCCTGACGTGCCACGCGCACGCGCGGTCCCTGCGTGCCCGTGCGCGCGTCGAACGTTGCGAATCAAGCCGCAGCGCGCAGACCGCATTGCGGACGAGTGCGTTGCCTTCCGCATCGCCGACGCGATCGGCGATTCGTCGGTTCACCGAGCCGGGCGTGAGCCGACAACGCACTCTGCGACTGCGATCGACGTCGAGGCAGCTTGGGCGCTGGGGGGCTATCCGCTGTCGTCGAAGCCGCGTCAAGCCGAAGCGTGGAACTCCGCACGGAAGGCCTGTACGTACGTGGACGCGCGGGTGCGGAGCCGTCCGATGCCGCTGGGCACTGCCCCCCGCCCTTGCGCGTGGTGATGGGCGCGGCCGGACTCGAGACTGCGACACCCAGCGCGTCGCGCCTGATCCGCGCGCGGCGACCGGTGGCGCCGGCGTACGCTCTTCCCTTGCAGGAACGCCTCGTGGTCGGCGTCCAAGGGCGGATGAGGAGCAGCATGACTGGGCGAGGCGCACTTGCACTAGCCATCGCAGGCGTGGCGACTGCTCTACTCCTCGCGTGGCTCCTAGCGGACCGGGGTGCCAAGCCCGGCGGTGCGGCGTCCGAGCCGGAGTCCGCCCGGGGCCCGTCCGCGAGCGACCCGGCGCTCGTGGGGTCACCTCCGGCGGTGCGATCCACGCCCAATCCCGATGCGCCGCTACCCCCTTTGACGACGCCGGCCACAGACGCCGATCACTACGTCGCGTTTGGCCGCGTCGTGGACGTTCGCGGGCGACCGATCGACGGCGGTGAAGTACTCATCAGCCGCCTCGAGCCCGACGAGTACCAGCGCAGCCGGTCGAGTGGGGGGCGCTTCGAGCTGCGCGTGCCGCGTGGGCTGGGGCCGGCGGGTGCGTTCTCTTGGCGGGGTGCGGACGGTCGCACGTCCCAAATGGTGTGGCCGCGGTGGAAGCACAACGACGTCGAGGGTCCCTTCGAGCTCGTGGCGCGGGACCCGAGCCGGGTCACCGTGCGCGTCACGCTCCCGGACGGCAGCCCCGCGGCCGGGGGCACCATCTATGTGACGGGTCCGGTCCACGGCCATCGCGTGGCTCGGCAGCTTGACGAGGCGGGCGAGGTCACGTGGGACGCGCCGCCGCTTCACATGTGGGTGGACGCGCGAACAGCCGATGAGCGCTTTCGCGTCACGAAGGGAGTGACGCCGCCGGAAGGTGTTGCCCACCTCGTCGAGATCTCGCTGGTCGGGCCGTGGGTGCCGATCGACCTCTCGGTCACATCGACAGACGAGACTCTTGCCGGCGAGGAGGTACGCGTCAGCGTCAGCCACGGACCGTGCCGCAACAGCGCCAAAGTCTTCGTGGGCGACGCGCCCGTGGCGTTCTGGGTGCCCCCGCCCATCTCGGGTGAAGCCGCTTCTATCGACTTGCGCGGGAAGTGGGTCGTCCCGCAGCACGTGCTGGAGAACTGGGAGCGGGTCCTACCCGTGCTCGAGCGCACCGGGCTTCGAATGCACGTGACGCCGCTCGCCCAGCTCACCGCGCGATTCGTCCACCCCGACGGGCGGCCCATCACGCACTTCGTGGTGGTGCTGGGCAACCACCAGCACGTCACCGACGAGCGCGGCCAGCTCTCGCTTCGTGTGCCGATGGGAGGGCTGGCCATCTTTCGAGGTCAGCTCAGTCTGACGGTCTACGGACAGATCACCGTGACGGAGCGGGAGCAGACCACGGAGCTCACCGTGGAGGGTCTGAGCGAGATCGGTGGGCCCTTCGATGGCCCCACACCGCACAACCCCTTCCTCAACGCGGTGACCGTCACGACCGAGAACGGTCGGAAGTTCCGTGGCAAGGTCTTCGAGGAAGAGAAGCGATGGCATGCGTGGGTGGCCGCTTCCGTCGGCGCCCCGGTGACGCTCACGGTCGATGGCATGCTGCGCAACTGGGCCGAGCCGGCCAAGGGCAAGGTCGGCGATCTCGAGGTGCCGTTGACGGTGCGCGCGGGCTGGCTGAAGGTGCGCCCGGTTGTCGGCAAGCACAGGGCACCCGTGGGGCACCTTCGCGTGACGGGCGTCGACGTCGAGTATGGGAACAACGTGCAGATCGCGCCGTCGTCGCCCTTCACGAGTCTGCGGCCCATCCCGCTCGGAACGTATCGCTTCGCCTGGTCGACCGACGGAGGCAAGACCTGGATCGACTCCGAGCAGCGCGTGAAGGTCGGCGAAGAGCCGGTCGACGTGGAGGTCGTGTTTCCCGCCAAGCGCTGACTCCTCGGTAGGGGCCACCAGTGGGGGCTCGTACGTGCACGGCGATCAGGCCGCCGCATGCGGCTATCACATCCTCACCTTTTTCAGTCCGGGGCGCGACGTCGGGAGACTGCGGTACGTGCCGAGGTGGGATGGATCCTCGAAGAGCGGCCCGTCGTTGTAGCTGAACGCCGCCCTCGTCGTATGTCCACGCGCCTTCATCCGGCCCGAGTGGAAGACCGAGCCCGCTTCCACCGTGACGCGCCAGCTCTGGATGCGAACGGGCGGGGTGCCCCCGAGGCCATCGGCGTTCATGGCCTCACGCACACGGGTCCAGTTGGTCACACCTACGATGAAGTTGCATGTGGGCTGGGCACAGCAATAGCGCTCCCCCGCCTGGAAGTACGCGTGCACGTCGAGCTCTGCACCGTCGTCAGAGAGCACCGCTACTTCGAAACGATGATGGTCGTCGCGACCGGGCGCATACATGCCGTTCGCGTGAAGGCGCCGGAGCACGGCGACCCACCTTCGCTCGAGTTCCTCGCGCACGTAGCCGCGAAGGATGCGCTCACAACGGGAGAGGAACTGCGGCAGTGTGACGTCCCAGGCACCTCCCCGGCCGATCGCCTCGATCTCGGCCGCAGCGGCCTCCTCGATCGCAGTGTTTTCCGCGCACCAGCGGAGCAGGGCTTCGAGTCCCGGGGGGGCGCGTTGGATCGACTGCCGCGAGGCGAGCCAGTCGAGGCACTCCTCTGCAAGCAGATCGCCCCGACTCACTTCGTAGAGCCCGACGAGGTGCGGGGTCACGTCGTCTGGAGGCACCATCTCGCAGAACCGCTTCCAGATGCGGTGCGGAACGCCTTGGTCGAAGACCTGCCGGTACTGCATGCCCGGATGCAGGTCGGGGCCCCAGGCGGGGTCGTGAAGAGGGCCTCGGCGGAGGCAGGAGAGGTACCACCCCAGGTGGTCAGGCATCGGCTTCGCATGCACGTTCGCATGCGCGCGGAGAGAGGGGGGTGGTGGGCGTTACTGGACTCGAACCAGTGACCCCCAGCTTGTCGAGCTGGTGCTCTAGCCAACTGAGCTAAACGCCCACGCGGGAGGGGAAGGGTATACCACCCGCCTCGTGGGCGCCAAGCGGCGCCCCGCCCGGCCCCGAAGCCGTGCGAGAGGCGGGATTTCGCTCATTTGTAGCCTTTCGACGCGACTCAGGGACGTCTCGGGTGTTCCAGAGGCATGGACGCGGTCTATCCGCGCCTAAGATGGCCACCCAGGCCCTCTATCCCCACGAGGTATCGCCATGAAGCTCGGTCCCATCCTGCTCCTGAACGTCCTGATCGCCGGCGGCGCGGTCTTCTCGTACCACATGGTCGCCGGTCCCGCGCCCGCGACGGACAACTCCGGCTACGAGGAGGACATGTCCGTCGATCCCGAGCCGATCGCGAACGTCGAGACCGACTACGTCGAGGAGCCGGCCCTCCAGGGCGTGGGCGACGAGGTCTACCGCAAGAAGGTCGAGACGCTCGAGAAGGAGCTGGCCTCGATGAAGGAGCTCCTCGCGAGCCTCCAGGTCAAGGGCGGCAGCGCGGCGCCGAGCGGCTCGAACGGCAGCTCGATGCCGGCGCTCGAGATGCCGATCGTGGAGGAGGGCGAGGAGGACCCGGAGTTCACCGAGGACACCCTCCGCTCCTTCCGCGCGATGATGGAGCAGGTCGAGCAGCAGCGCCGCGACGAGCGCATCCAGGAAGGCCTCAAGCGCCAGCTGGATCGCCTCGGCGTCGAGCTCAGCGAGGACCAGGAGCAGGCCGTGATGAAGGCCACGCTCTCCTTCCGCGAGAAGACCCGCAACATGTGGCGCAGCCTGCCGCGCGGCGCGGACGACGAGTCCCGCGACAAGCGCCGCGAGGCCATGGAAGGCATGCGCGAGGAGTACTCGAAGACGGTCTACAGCCTCGTGCCGGCGGCCGACGCCGAGAAGATCGTCAACAGCATGGGCCGCGGCATGGGCTTCAGCCCGCGCATGCGCGGGGGCGATGGAAACAGCCGCCGCGGTCGCTAGCCCCGATCCCATTCCCGACACACCGACGGGGCGCGCCCCAT
>JASJAY010000203.1 GCA_030066775.1 Planctomycetota bacterium | reverse complement strand
GGGGGCGCCCACCGCGGTGGGCGCCCCCCTTTGTGCGTTACGTCACAACTTGCTGCAGTTTTCCCCGGTACCAACGCGGCGCGTTAGGCGGTGACTTCGAGGACGACGGCCGCGGCGGTGTCGCCCGCCGCGCAGCCGGCGAAGAGCACGTGGCCGCCGCCCAGCATGCGCGCCTCCTCGATGCCCTCGGCGATGAGCCGCGTGCCCGTCGGGCCCTGCGGGTGGCCGTAGATCAGCGAGCAGCCGTTGTTGTTGAAGCTGTTGGCGTCGATGCCCATCTCACGCGCGAAGTAGACGTCGTTGACCGCGAAGGGGTTGTGCGTCTTGATCACCTTCACGTCGTTGATGCCGATGCCGGCCGATTCGAGCGCCGTCTTGGCGGCGGGCACCACGGCCTTGGCCATGAAGCCCTTCTCGACGCGCGCCACGCCGTAGGAGACGAGCTTGACCGGCTCGGCGTCGCCGCTCCAGGCCTTCGCGCGGTCCTTCGTACACACCAGCATGCCGGCCGCGCCGTCCGCGGGGTGCGTCTGCGAGCCGAAGGTGATGGTGCCCTCGGGCATCATCGGACGGAGCTTCGCGAGGCCCTCGGTCGTGGTGGGGAACACGCCTTCGTCGCCCTCGACCGTCTTGATCACCTTGCGGCCGGACGGGTTGACGTCGTAGGGCGCGATCATGTAGCGCGACTGGAAGCCGCTGTCGACGCCTTCCTTGTACTGCTCGTAGCGGCGCTGCGTGAGGGCGTCGCCCTCCTCGCGGCTGATGCCGGCTTCCTTCGCCACGTTCTCGGCCGTCTCGATCATCGAGTTCTTGGCCCAGGGGTCGAAGCTGAAGTTGTCCCAGACCCAGTCTTCGCCCTCGCCCTTGCCGCCGGGGCCGGCGGGGTTGGGGTGGTAGAGGTGCGGGCCGTTGCTGCACTTGTCGGTCGTCACGACGACGGTCGCCTCGGCGCCGCCGGCGTCGACCTGCGCGCCGGCGTGGGCCAGCGCGGCCGCGCCCGTGGCGCAGGCCTGGGAGATCATCGCGCCCGTGGCCTGCGGTGCGCCGATGAGGCCGGCGAGCCACGGCGCTCCGTAGAAGATCCGTCGCGAGGGGATGGTCCAGCCGAGCACGAGCGAGTCGAGCTCCGCCGGGTTCACGCTCTGGCGCTCGAGGCCCTTGGTGGTCACGTCCGCGGCGAAGCGGAGGGAGTGGAGCGTGGCGAACGACCCCTGCCACTTGGCGAACGGCGAGGACCAGTAGCCGCCGGCGGGGAGATAGGCGTGCTCGAAGCGCATGGGGCGATTTCCTTTCCGGTACTGCGTGGAGATTGCAGGGGATACAGGCGGGTGGGGTGGGTGCCAATGGATGGCCGGGAGCGGACCACCCCCGTCCGGGTGCCCCGAATCGCGCCGTCCGGGCGATACTGGCCGGCCTATGAAGATCCCCGTGGAGCCCGCCGAAGCCTTCCGTCTCACGCCCGGCAAGCGTGTCCTCTTCCTCACCAAGGACCCGGAGCTCATCCGCCGCCAGCTGGCGGGGGAGGACTTCCGCATGGAGGACATCGATCCGGCGGACCTCCTGGACGACGTCAACACGGACACGATGACCCCGGCCTGGGTCTGCTTCCGGCACCGCCCGGAAGACCTGGCCCGCGACGCCTACGCCGGCCTGATCGTCGAGGGCGAGCGCGTGGTGCCCACCGACGCCCTGCGCGACGGCAATTTCGAGGTGATCGTCGCCGGCGTGCGCAAGGGCGTGGGCTCGTCCCGCGAGACCGCGGTGCAGGCCGAGAAGTGGAGCGGCATCCGCATGTCGGTGGCCGCCTCCTTCGCGCCGATCCACGGCCAGAACCTGATCAACCAGGGCGTGCGCCTCGGCACCTACGACATGGTCGCGCGCCTGCAGAAGGGCGAGGAGATCCCCTTCGACGAGTTCCTCGAGGGCCACGACCCGATCACGCGCGAGATCATCCGCGCGGGCGGGCTCTTCGCCTTCGGCAAGGCGCTGCGCGAGGGACGCGCCTCCGTGCCCGCACCCGACACGAGCGAGCGCCCGATGACCATGGCCGAGAAGATCATCGGCTCGCACCTGCTCGACGGCCCCGGCTACGTGAAGCCCGGCGACGCGGTCGTCGCGCGCGTGGACGGCGGCTACAGCCACGAGTTCACCACCGCCCAGGTGCACACCTTCCTCGCCGACGAATTCGGCGAGGACTACGCGCTCCCGAACCCCGACAAGTTCGCGGTGTTCGAAGACCACCTGATCTACGCCGACGGCGTGCCGCGCATGGCGCCCTTCGGCGACCAGATCCAGACGCTGCGCGACATGCAGGTGGCCTTCCAGCGCCACACGGGCGTGCGCGACTACAGCGCCACGAACGGCGTCAGCCCGGGCATCTGCCACCAGGTCGCGCGCGAGGACTTCATCGATCCCGGCGACTTCATCCAGGCGACGGACAGCCACACCTGCATGGGCGGGGGCAGCAACGCGCTGGCCTACGGCGTCGGCACGACGGAGTACGCCGCGCTGATCCAAGCCGGCTTCACGCTCGTGCGCGTGCCCGAGAGCATCCGCTTCGAGCTGACGGGCGCGCTCCAGCCCGGCGTCACGGCCAAGGACGTGATGCTCTACATCCTGCTGCACTACGCGAAGCCGCAGAAGACGCTCAACCGCGTTATGGAGTTCGGCGGGCCCGGGCTCTTCAGCCTCTCCATGGACGAGCGCGCCACGCTGGCCAACATGGCCACCGAGTGCAGCGCGCGCACGGGCATCTGCGAGGCGGACGACGAGACGGTGCGCTGGATCCTCGCCCGTCGGCCCGGCGCCGACGAAGCGGCCATCCGCGCGCAGCTCGTGGCGCCCGACGCCGGTGCCGAGTACACGGGCGGCGTGCACGCGATCGACCTCTCGGCGGTCGAGCCGATGGTCGCGCACCCCGGCGATCCCGATCGCGGCATCGCCTCCGACCCGACCAACGGCGAGCTGGTCTCGAACCTGAGCACCGTCCAGATCGACATCGCCTACGGCGGCTCCTGCACGGCCGGCAAGCGCGACGACCTCGACATGTACGCGCGCGTCATGCGCGCGGCGCACGAGGCCGGCCGCCGCGTGGCCGACGGCGTACGCTTCGTCATCCAGTTCGGCTCGACGGATGTCGAGCGCTATGCGCGCGACAAGGGCTACCTCGAGGTGTTCGAGGCGACGGGCGTCGAGATCATCCAGCCCGGCTGCGGCGCCTGCATCGGCTGCGGGCCCGGCGTCTCCGAGACCGAGGAGCAGGTCACGGTCAGCGCCATCAACCGCAACTTCAAGGGGCGCAGCGGGCCCGGCCGGCTCTATCTCGCGTCGCCGCTGACGGTTGCGGCTTCGGCCGTCACGGGATACATCGCCGCGTACCGTGAGGGCATGTTCCTGGAGGTGTCTGCGCCCGCATGACCGTCGGCGACCGAGAGCGATCCGCGGCGTTCGACGCCCCCCGGCTGCTCGACCTGCTCGAGCACCTCGCGCTCGCGTCCGACTGCAATGCGTCCTTCGACCTGCTCTGCGAGTGGGTCGTCGGCACGGGCCACTTCAGCCGTGCCTACTACGCCGGCGTGTTGCCGGCCTACGGACTTGCGTTCGGCGCCGCCGGTCTCGACTGTGAGGAACGGGAACGGCTGGCCGAGCGCGAGCGGCGCTGGGAGCCGCGCGAGCGCACCCGCAACCGCGAGCGCGTGCTCGCCATGTATCGCGTGGCCGACGCCCTGGATGTCGTGTTCGTTCCCGAGGGGATGCGCGAGGGCCTGCCCAACATCGTGCTCGGCGGCCCGCCTGGCGAGGGCGCGCCTGGCGAACGCTGGGAGGCGGGCGACGACCTCGTGCTCCTGCCGCACAGCGCCGACGGCACGTCGCTCGGCATGCTCGCGCTCGCGGCGCCTGCCAGTGGCCGCCGCCCCACGGACGATGATCTCGAGCTGCTCACCCAGCTCCTGGCCGTCGTGCGCGCCGGCGCCCAGGTCGTCTTCGCCCGCGACGCGGGCCTCAGCGTCGGCAAGAACCAGTCGCGCCGCATTCTCGAGTACGTCGAGACGCTCACCGGCGCGGCGGAGCGGCAGGAGCTGGCCGACCGCATCGCCGAGCAGTGTGCGCGCATCGCCGGCTACCAGACCTCCGTGCTCACGGTGCACATGGACGACGGTCCGCTCATCGGCGCCTGGAACGTGACCGCCGACCAGCGCGAGCGCCTCCGCGCCGCGGCCGAGTCCACCTCGCTCGAGCGCAGCGCGGCCCGCCGCCGTGCGGTACGCGAGTTCGCCTTCCCCGGCACGGGCATCTGCTACGTCCCGCACGACGCGGATCTCCAGCGCTCGTCGGGCTACGGCCGCACCTCCGAGACGATGGTCGGCTCGTGGCATCCCGACGACCGCCTCTTCCTCATGGTGAGCGCGCGGCGCGGTACCGACTTCGGCGTGCTCTCGCTCGACATGCCCGACGACGGCTCGATGCCCACGGAAGACCAGCTCGGGCCCCTGCGCGTCGCCGAGAGCTTTCTCCAGCTCGGCGCCACGCTGCTGCAGGCGCGCATGATGGACGCGCATCTCGTGCGCTCGAACCGTCTCGAGGCGCTCGGCACGCTCGCGGCGGGCGTCGCGCACGACTTCAACAACATCATCGGCGTCATGCTCGGCTACGCATCGCTGCTGCGCATGAAGGCCGCCGGCAACGAAGACCTCGTGCGCATGACCAGCGCCATCGAAGAGTCGGCGACGCGTGCGGCCGCGCTCACGGCGCGCCTGCGCGGCCTCACCCGCGGCGGCACGGGCGAGCCGCGCCCGGTCGATCTCGGGGGCCTCGTCGAAGACTGCGTGCGCGTGGCGCGCGAGACCTTCGATCGCCGCATCGAGATCAGCGCCGACGTGATGGACGACCTGCCGCCCGTGGTGGGGGACGTGGCCGCGCTCTACCGCTGCTTGATGAATGTGTGCGTGAACGCGCGTGACGCGCTGCCCGACGGCGGCGCCATCCGCATCGCCGCACGCGCCGAGCGCAGTCCCGGCTTCCTGGGCGGCGACGCGTCGCGTACGTGGATCCACGTCCTCGTCGACGACAGCGGGCCCGGCATCGACGAAGAGCTGCAGGACCGCATCTTCGAGCCCTTCTTCACGACCAAGGCGCGCAGCGACAACCGCGGCCTCGGTCTCTTCATGTCCTACAACGTCGTGCGCGCCCACAACGGCACCATCCAGGTCGCGCGCTCCCCGCTCGGCGGTACGCGCGTGCGCGTCATGCTGCCCGCCTCCGACGCCCTGCCCGACGACGAGGTCCCCACCGGACCCGAGGGCTTCCCGCTCGACTACGACGTGCGCGTCAAGCCCGCGCATGTGCTCGTGGTCGAAGACGAGGAGATGCTGCAGGACCTGATCGTCACCGGCCTCGAGCTGCTCGGCCACAGCGCCGACGTCGTGGGCGACGGCGCGCTGGCGATCGAGCGCCTCTCGCGCAGCGCTTCGGCGTACGACCTCGTCGTGCTCGACCTCGTGCTGCCCAAGCGCTCGGGGCTCGACGTGTTCCGCCACCTGCAGGGTCTCGATCCGACGCTGCCCGTGATCGTCTCGTCGGGCAACGTGGAAGAGGGCCTCCAGGATCCTGCCCTGTCGGCCAAGGTCGCCGGCATCCTCGAGAAGCCCTGGCGCCTGGAGGAGTTCCAGGACGCCGTCCAGCGCGTCTTGTTGCAGCAAGGCGAGGCTGCCGCGAACGGCGACCCGGCCGATTGAGCCCGGTTCTCCGGGGCCCCGGGTAGCACTTCCGGGGGCCCATGTTCTCCTCTCTTTCCCCGCCAATTCGACGGGGAGGAAGAGGATCGATGTCGGCTCACAAGATTGCCGTGCTGCCCGGTGACGGGATTGGCGAGGAGGTCGTTCGCGAGGGGCTGCGCGTGCTCGACGCAGCGGCCGCGATGGAAGGATTCGAGGTCGAGAAGGTCCACTACCCGTACGGGGCGGAC
The DNA here is from genome assembly GCA_030066775.1 of Planctomycetota bacterium. Taxonomy (GTDB): domain Bacteria; phylum Planctomycetota; class PLA2; order PLA2; family JAEUHO01; genus JASJAY01. Next base: position 2,002 of record JASJAY010000203.1, on the reverse strand, counting down.
CACTATCTCGAGACCGGCGAGGCCATGCCCGCCTCGGCCTTCGAGGAGATGGCGCAGACCGAAGCGATGCTGCTCGGTGCCATCGGCGATCCCCGCGTCGAGACCGGCTTCCTGGAGCGCCAGATCATCTGGGGCGTTCGCCAGACCTTCGACCTCTACGTCAACCTGCGCCCGATCAAGCTCTACAGCGAGGCGCTCTGCCCGCTGAAGAACAAGGGCCCCGACGACATCGACATGCTGGTGGTGCGCGAGAACACCGAGGACGCCTACGCGGGCCTCGGCGGCATCCACCGCCAGGGCACGCCGCACGAGGTGGCCGTCGCCGAGATGATCTACACGCGCAACGGCGTCGAGCGCGTGATCCGCTACGCCTTCGAGCTCGCCAAGCAGCGCAACAAGGGCGGCGCGCCGCAGGTCACGCTGGTCGACAAGGCCAACGCCATCCGCGCGCAGGACATCTGGACCCGCACCTTCGCCGAGGTCGCGTCCGAGTACCCGGACATCAAGACCGACCACGCGTACATCGACGCGGCCTGCATGTGGATGGTCAAGAACCCCGAGTGGTTCGACGTGGTCGTCACGCCGAACCTCTTCGGCGACATCATCACGGACCTCGGCGCCATGATCCAGGGCGGCATGGGCATCGCGGCCTCGGGCAACATCCACCCCGGCAAGGTGAGCATGTTCGAGCCGATCCACGGCTCGGCGCCCAAGTACCGCGGCCAGAACAAGGCCAACCCGATCGCCACGATCGAGGCCGTCCGCATGCTGCTCGAGCACATCGGCGAGCCGGGCGCCGCTGCGCGCGTCGGCAACGCCGTGCGTCACGTCCTCGAGAGCGGGCGCATCAAGAGCCTCTCCGCCGGTGTCCACGGCACCGACGAGGTCGGCTCGATCGTGCTCGAGGCCCTCGAACAAGGCGTCGGCGTCTAGCCCTCCCGCTCGGATCGCGACCGACCCGGCGTAGGATCTCGCCGTGCTGCTGCCGCTGTCCGACTCGCCGAACTACAGCACCCAGCGTCCCTGGGTGAACTACGCCCTCGTCGCGGCGAACGTGCTCGCGTTCATCTGGGCGCAGTCCGCGGCGACAGGCGCGGGCGGCTACGGCGAGATCGTGCGCGAGTGGGGCTTCGTGCCCGCGTCGCCGACGATCACGACCTACTTCACCAGCATGTTCATGCACGGCGACTTCATGCACCTCGCCGGCAACATGCTCTGGCTCTGGATCTTCGGCGACAACGTCGAGGCACGCCTCGGCCACGTGGGCTACCTCTGCTTCTACCTGGCCGCCGGCTTCGCGGCCGTGCTCCTGTTCCAGGTGCTCTCACCCGGATCGCTGATCCCGCTCGTGGGCGCCTCGGGCGCCATCTTCGGCGTGACGGGCTTCTACTTCCTCGCGTTTCCCTACAACAGCGTGCGGGTGCTGTTCTTCTTCTTCTTCATCCTCTTCTACGACCTGCGTGCGCGCTGGGTCCTCGGCTTCTACTTCGTCGTCGACCTCTTCAACATGCTCATCCGTCAGTCCGGCGGCGGCGGCGTCGCCTACGCCGCGCACGTGGGCGGCTTCCTGTTCGGACTCGGCATGGCGTCGATGCTGCTGCGCCTCCTGCCCAGCGCCCAGCCCGTGGAGCGCCGCCGCGCGCCGCTGCGGGCGCCCGGCCCCGACGCCCTCATCCAAGCCGGCCTCGCGCATGCGCGCGCCGGACGCGTCAACCAGGCGTACGAGGCGTTCGAGACCGTGCTGGCCTCGTCCCCGGATACGGAGGAGGCCGGATTCGCGGCCCTGCAGATGGGGATCATCCGCGGCCGCATCCTGGGCGACTTCGAAGGCGCGCGACGCCTGCTCTCCTACGCCCTGGACCACCTCGTACAGCCGCTGCACGTACGTCGAGCCCAAGCCGAGCTCTCCGAGATCAGCACCTGAGCGAAACGGCTACTCGACGGATGCGAGGAACGCCTCGACGCGATCCAGACCGCGCGTGATGTCGTCCGTGCTGCACGC
>JASJAY010000202.1 GCA_030066775.1 Planctomycetota bacterium | reverse complement strand
TCCGAGGCGCTCACTCCCCGGGAGCGCCCACGACGATTGGCGGTGCCCTCAGGGTCGATGCTGAGGGCTCAGGCGATGCGTACATGGCCGAGGCCGTGGCCCACGTCCAGGACCTGACCGCGTGCGCGCGAGACGGTCTGGGCCCATCGACGAAGTCAGAGCGCCGCGCACCATCACTCTTGCAGCGTGTTCCAGATATTCATGAAAGCCAACTGGCCGCTCTGCTTCCGGGACTTCGGATCCATCGTGCTCAACTGCGTGACGATCTCGTCCACCTTGTTCCGCACGTGTGCCTTGGACCGCTTGTCTGGACCTCGGCTGATCGAAGCAAGGCATGCGATCACACGACGCACACGGTTGTACTCCTTGCCCTCTCCTGAGAGCACGGCTTCACGATGTGATCGGATCGCCGACCACGCCATGTCGAACAGCCGATCGGCCGTGGGGATTGCGAGCCGAGGCGGACCCCAGCCGGTCTCAGCCAGGACCTCGAGCAGGAAGTCATTGGCAGCTTGCGACTCGGCGGGCGTCGCCCCCGCGATCGCTTTCACGTAGGCGGTCGAGTCCTTGCCCCAGCGCTTCTTCGCGCCGGCGCGAGGGCCGGCGAGCTTCACCAAAGCTGTCTTTGCCTTTGCCCGCGTCAGGGGATCCGTGCCGGTCTCTTCCCACAGGTGCCCCTCGCCCGTGGCCGCCGTGAGCACGGCCTTGACCAGCTCGCCGCCCACCGTTCGATGCGGGTCGTAGGGAGCAGACCATTCGCCCGAACCGCGCGTGCGTCCAAGAGCGGGGAGGAACCGCTCGAACGCCGGCGTCTCGATCACGACGTCGAGAGCCGCCCGCGCAAGGTGATGTGGGGTGATCGGGAGCGCGGGATTTCCCCCCCAGTCGAGGGCGCTCTGCGGCGTGCCCCCCAGGTCGCTGATCAGGTCCCTGCTGATCGAGATACCGATCACCGCGATCCGCTTCGCACGCGCGATGTCTCCGTCTTCGATGAGCTCCGGATCGACATGCGCAAGGGAGCAGGCGAAGCCGCACATGCGGATCGCCTTCTTGCGAAACCCCTTCTCCACGGCCGCGGGATACGCCTCGGCACGTCCGATGCCAGACAGCAACCAGCGCCCCATCTTGTACGCGAGGTGCTTGCGCGGATCGTATGGGCTCTTCATGGGTAGAGCGATTCGCTCCTGCTCGGAGAGCGCTCCCAAGCGGACCTCGATGGGGAGGACACCCTCGACGAGACGGCCTTCGATCCGGGGCGCGCTCTCACCATCTGACAAGCCGAACGCTCCGCCAGGGTCGAGCACGCGCCGCAACATTGCGAAGTGGGCATCCGAAACAGGCTCGAGCCCGAGCAGCGTATGCCGATTCGACAGAAAGAAGTCGATGTCGTAGCTGCTGTCGAGCTGGTTGAGGAAGCTGACCATGAAGCCCGTGCGGAGGAGGACGGGCTTGGGTGTACGAGGGGTCCCCTTGCTTCCGTACGCCGTGACGAGGAACTCGACCTTCGAGAACGGATTCGGGTTCGAAGGATCGTCGATCCTGATCTTCTTGTGGATCACGCAAGGGAAGACCCAGTACCCGAGCTTCGACTTCAGCGGCTTCACGGGCGCCAGCTTCTTCTCCAGTTCCTTGACCGCGGGCGGCTTCGTTGCGCCGGGGGCGTGGACTCGGATCTCGTCGGCGCCGGCGACAGCTACGAAGAGACAGAGCGACAGCGTCGTGACGGCATGGATCGACTTCATGACGCGCAGTATACTTCGTGGTCATCATGCGAATCCCCCGTGCGTGGTGGCGACGACTCGTCATTGTCGGATTGCTCCTGGTGACGACGACGACGCCCGTGCAAGGCGGCGACGATCTCGATACGAGAGCGAGGCAGGCGCGCAAGCGCGCGCGAAGCGACGCCGCGCTGCTTGCCACGAAGCTGATCACGGAGCTCAAGGAGGCTGCCGCGAGGGTTGCTCGTTTCACCCTCGACGAGCCCGAGGATGGCGACCTCGCCGACGCCCGGAACGCACTCAGCCATGCCGAGCGCAGGTACCGCGCCCACGTGGCCTACCAATTCAGCCTCCGTCTAGAGGGCGTTGACCGCGCCAAGCGGCAGCAACACATCCACGGGATCTATGCGCGCGAGGCACAGACCCTCGATCTGCTGCGGCGGGGGCTTGCGCGCGACCTCGCCGAGAAGCACCGGGTGTACACGGACGACGGTCGCCGCGCAGCGGAGATCGGCGAGCTGAGAGGGCAGCTCACCGCCGCCTACCTCCGCGTTGCCATCCTGCGTGAGATGCAGACCGCCGTCGTACCCGTCGTGGCCGGGGGTATACCGACGACGGTCGTTCGTTTGAAGGAGCTCGCCGACGTCATCGCCGCGCACGATCCGGAGAACCCCATCGGTCCAAGCGAGATCGACATCGACATTCTCCGAGAGGCCGCGCGGATCGACTACGAGCTGGCTGAGCGGGAGTTCGTGCGGCTCGCCGCGCGCGGCCTCATCGTGGACCCGGGCACCAATCGGCCGCTAGAGGGAAAGCGGCGGGTCGAGATCGCCCGGAACGCCGAGCTCAACCTGGCCGAGTACCTGCGCCACAAGGGCAAGCGCAGTGACGTCGCCGACCTCTTTAGCTGGGACGACACGCGACCGGAGATCGCGGCGCGCATCGAGGACCGGGTGAAGCACACGCCCGAGTATCAGTCGCTCATCTTCCTCGACAGTGCCGTCGAGCCGAACCTCGGCGCGTACTTCCGCTCCGTCGCACTCGCAGTCCGTGGCGAGCAGGGCTGGGTGAACGACTGGTACAACGACGAGTTCGTGGGCGGCGAGTGGTACAACGTCGGCCTCGGCAAGCTCCTGCGCGTTACGGACAAGGCAGGGCTCTCCGGCGACGCCGCGGATGCCGCCGTGAAACGCCGCATCCAGAAGTTCGCAGCCGAGTCGGATGCGACCGTCGCGGCGTTCGAGGCCGCCGCCGCCAACATCGGGAATCCGGCCGCGCTGGCCCCCGAGCACCACGAGCTGCTCAAGGCATTCGGGTACATCGGCGAGAGGGACGACGGAACCGAGTTCTTCGTGATCCCGTTCGCGAAGCGTGGGGTGCGCGCCCACGTGGGTGGCCTCAAGGGGGCGGCGCGGCTCCCTGGCGCGAGCTGGCTCGACGTGATCACGCCGAAGAACGTCGGAATTGCGGCCGTCTCGATCGTGGTCCCGGAGCTTGCCGGCATGCGGGTCGCGGCATGGGTCGGCCAGCTCGGGGGCTCCGCCCGCGCGATGATGGCGGCCCGCGTGCTCACCGAGATCGGGGTCGGCGCCGCCACGGATGCTGCGATCGAGGCCGCGAACTCGGAGGACGGCTCTGTCGAGTGGGACAAGATCCTGCTCGAGTCCGTCCTGCTCGGCGGTGTCCTCCAGGGCGTCGGGGAGCTCAACCAGATCGCGGTGCGCGAGGGGCTCCAGGAGATGGCGCGCGCGCAGCGCCAGACGCGGCTCCACAAACGACTTCGCGAAGACGCGGACTTCCGCAAGAAGCTCGAGTCGGGCCTCGGCGCGATGCTCCAGCTGACGACGGACACATCCCTGCAGACCTTCTACCAGTCGATGGTGGATGAGGGCGACGTAGACGGATACACCGTGCTCGCCACCCTGCTCCAAGGAGCGATGAGCCAGGTGCTCGCCAAGGGTTGGGGCGACATCCGTGAGGGCGATGTCACGCTCCGCAAGGTCGAGAAGAGCGAGCACATGCCGGCTTGGCTGCGCAAGGCGGTCAAGGACGACCCGGAGCTCGGCAAGGAACTCGTCGAGGCGATCCGCACGCGGATCAAGCACCAAGACGAGGTCATGGCGCGCTGGGACGAGCTCACCGGCGGCGGCGAGAACACAGACACGGCGCGCATCTTCCGCCACCTGCTTCGCGGCGACTTCAGCTGGGCGGACATGAAGCGCATCTACTACAAGCGCCCCGAGCAGACGAAGGAGCTGCGAAGGGAGCTACGCGACCTTCGGGAGGCCTACTTCGCAACGATGGTCTTCGAGGCGCAGGCGATCGCGCGACGCTGGCTGAACGACCGGATCAGCAAGCTCAGGCATGACGCCGTCGCCGAGGCTGGCAGCGAGGCCGCCGCCCAGGATGCACTCAAGGCCATCGATTCGCTCCACGAACGCGAGCTCGAGCTCATCGCGGAAGGCGTGTTCGCTCCTGGATCCAGAGACCCGACGAGCGACATCGATCGATCCTCGGAGAGTCACCTGCTGCGCCGCGCCTTGATTGCCGTCTACGAGTCACGGGCGGAGGTGGCGGCTGACGACGGCATTCCGACGTCGGCCCGCGCATTCGACGTCAACGAGTACCTGAACGTCATGCCGTTCCTGAAGGAGAACGCGCGGTACGTCGAGAAGACGCAAGCCGTGGTGCTCGGAGACGCCGCCTTCGGTGCGGTCCGACACGAGCACCAGATGCTTGCCCTCACCTACTCCGCAGCCATGAGCTCCATGACGCCGGAGCAGGCGACCCGCTACATGCAGAACCTGCGCAAGGCCATGAACGAGATGGTCGAGGCCGGCTCAGCGACGCACCGGGACCGGCAAGAGCTGGAGTACATGCTCGACTTCGCGCAGCAGAGCCTGGCCCGTACGAACGCCGAGCTCGGAGCGAAGCGGCAGCAGGCCATCGAGCGGCTGGGTCTCGACCCGAAGGACCCGGAGGTCGATCGTCACGCGCAGGAGGCGCTGTATCACGAGCGTACGAAGGAGATTGCCGACAAGCTCTGGGAGTTCGACGTACTGGTCGCCCAGAAGAAGGACCTCACGCAAGAAGGCATCGAACTCCGCGCCGAGATCGAGCGCCTGATGTCGGTGGCGCTGCGCGACGGCATCGAGACCTACTCTTCACCGACGGGGATCGACATCATCGTGAATCGTGTCCAAGCCGCGAGCCGCCGGCTGCCGTCCGGAGAGCGCGTCTCGATGACGGTGCGGGACCGCATCGAGGATCCGAACTTCACGCTCGACAAGGATCTTCGACCGTACACACTTCGTGACGTCCAGGGGATGATCAACGACCAGGTCAAGTTCCTCGTCGAGCACGTAAACGGCTACCGTACCGGCCATGAGTGGCCGCACGAGGTCGGTCGCGCCATGGGAAAGTACCTCCAGCGCTACTTCCTCGGACGGCGGCTGCAGGGCTTCGACGTGAAGTCGCTCGAGGGGCGCCCAAACTTCGACGCAACGCGGCGGCTCTATGAGGCCGCCGAGGCGCTGATGATGAACAAGCGCGATCCGAACGGCATCAACGCGGTTCTAGCCGACCTCTCACGCAAGGCACCGAAGTCGCCGGACAGTGGCACGGTCGAGCTGCTGCGACTGATCGAGATAGTGATTCCGGGCATGCAGGGCCTGACCAGCAGGGAGGCAATCGGTCGGCCGCGACGTCCCCATCTAGCCAAGAACGAGGCGCACTACCGCCAACAGCGCAGAAGGAAGCGCCTGGATCTCCGGGAGCGACTCAAGCTCTTTGCGCTCCTCGGCGGCGCGGCGCTGTGCAAGGCAGAGCTCTTGCAGGAGCGTGCAGCGACGCGATCACAGCAGGAAAAGCTGAAGGAGGAGATCGAGCGAATCGAGGCGTACGCGCGCCAGTATCTGCAAGAGGACTGGCCCCGCGCCCTCCTCGTCCAAGACCAGCTCAGGGGCCTCCGGCTGCTGACGGCCTCCGTCCCATGGAAGAGCGGTCACTCCAAGACCTACCGGGAGCTCTCCGAGAAGAAGACGGACCTCGAGAAGGAGCTCGAAGCCCTGAAGCGGAGATTCAAGAACTCGGACATCCGAATCGCGGATCGGCTCTATCAGCGGCTCGCCTCCTACGCCCACAAGGTCGATCAGCTCGACTGGCTGAACGAGAAGCTGGCCCTCCTCGACAAGCATCTCACCGAGTACCGGGAAAAGGCCCGCCAGGAAGCGGTCTTCGACCGGATGGACTTCTCCGGCGACTGGGGTGCGACGAACGAACGTCTCCCGCTCGGTACCGCAAAGGCGCAGCACGAGGGCGACGTGGTGACGTTGCGGCTGAAATGGAACGGGCTGCCCGGCAAGCTGCCGCAGATCGAGATACGTGCCTGGCATCTCCGAGGCCGCCTCCGCGGCCGCTGGCGCGCCCTCCACGTGAGCCCGTTCGTCGACGGACTGTTCGAAGCGCGCTTCCGTCCCGACGGTCAGGCGTTCCAGGTAACCGACCGGACCTACAACGACCCGCGGATCCCCATCGACTGGCCGGGGCTGGAGTTCGCCCGGCCGGAACGCGCCGCCGGCGACGCGGGCACCGGATGGCTGCGCGAGACGACCCGGTCGGTGCCGCAGCAGGAGGAGCAGATCCAGCCCGGCGAAGCACCGGACGACGGATTCGGACGCGTGACCATTCATGTCCGTGGTGTCGACGGCCGCGCGATCAGCGCCGCCTTCGACGTGTACTCGAACGGTGAGTGGCAGGGGCAGGGGAGTCTCGGGCGCTCGCAGAAGCTGGCGCCCGGGACCTACGACATGCATGTCGAGGAATGGGGCGAACACGGATGGGTCAAGGGCATCCGCGTCGTCGCCAATCAGGCCATCGTCGTGCCGGGCCCACAGCTTGGAGGGGTCGCCGTGCAACTGCGGCAGGAGGACGGGGGCAGCCGTGCCGTGCGGTTCCGACTCTACAAGGGCAATCACCGCCTGCCCCGACCGCCGATGGGCACTCTCGACGACAAGACCCCATACCGGTCCGCCCTGCCAGGCTCTCACACCGTCGTGTTCTCGATCGGCGGCGTCACGTTCCGTCGTGATGTGACGATCGAAGCGGGGAAGGTCCGCGTCGTCGACGCGTCCCCGGGAGGCGTCCTGCTCCAGGTGAAGGACGTCGACGGGAAGCGGCTCCACGGACTGTATCGGGTCTTCCGCGAAAATCGGCCGGAGACGCCCCTCGCCAGCATGCAGGGGCTCCAATCCCTCGACAGCGCCGGAACGATCCACCTGCCGCCGGGCCGCTACCGCGTCGGCATCACGCGCGCCGACTGGTTCTACTTCGAGCCCATCGAGATCGTGTCCGGCCGTTTCAAGCGGTGGGAGGTGGTGATTCCGCGGATCGAGATCGTCGGGCTCGGGGCACACTCCGACCCGCGCGTTGTGCTGATCCGGCGCGCGGTCGTCGACGACGCGACGAGGAGCTGGTCCTCCTCGTTCAGCGTGGCCGCGCCCCGGCTGGAGGTTGCGCCGGGCTCCTACGACCTCGTCTGGAAGGTGGGCGAGCGGACGCACAAGCGGACCGTGAAGGTCGGCCTCGGCGCCCATCGACGAGTCGACATCCACGATCCCGACTGATGCTCCATTGCGGAGGGGCGAGGCTGGGACTCAGGAGGCCGGGGCATTGATCGAGGTCCGGCGTACGCGCTACAGCCCCGTACGGCCGTATCGTCCCTTGGTCCACCGGCAACCCGTTCCGGAGGAATGGCTGCAACTCGAGAGCGGTACCGGCACCGGGGCGGTCAAAACGATGCACATGCTCGATCATCCAATTGCGGTCGACGAGTCTCCCGAGCAAGCCCAACGAGGAACCCGATGGCGGACTCAGGTTCCACTATCCGGCGAACAGGAACTTCGTGGTGGGACGCGGCGTCGAGCATCGCTCGGGACTCCGCGTGCCGACGGACACATACATGTCCCGTCATCACTTCCTGGTCGCATACGCCAAGGAGCGTCTGCCCCGCGAACCACGCGAGGGCATCCGCGCGCGGCTCGAGGCCATCGGCGGCTAAGGACCGCAGGGGCTATGCTGGGCGCGCCTGAAACTCGAGCGCCGGTACCGTCGCGGGACGGGGCGGCTCTGGGGTATGCCACATGACACCCTTCGATGACGAACTGCTCGACGCCGATCCCGAGCGCCGGGGCGCCGTCCTGGGCGAGCTGCTCGAGCGACACCAGGACCGGCTCCTGCGCATGGTGCAGATGCGGATGCACCCCAAGATCCGCGCGCG
>JASJAY010000201.1 GCA_030066775.1 Planctomycetota bacterium | reverse complement strand
GTCTGGATCGACGCGATGGTGAGCCGGCAGTAGGTACGGCTAGTACCCCGCTACTGCTTCGGAACGAACCCGCGTCGTCGCGCCTCGGTTCGCAGCTGTGTGAACGCCGGCTTGTCCTTCCCACCACCCTCTCGGTATCGAAGCCCGAGTGTTGCTAGGAAGTCCACGAACTGCGGATCGCTCGAGCCGTAGTACTTCTTGTAGGTCTCCAGCGACTCAGGCGACGTGTCCGTCAGCCAGCAGTAGGCGATCAGGGGCACGCGCGACGCGTAGCTGTCCCAGACGCGGAAGAGCTCGGCGATGAAGCGGCGTTGGTGCTCAAGGGAGCTCTTGAGAACGCTCCCCGACGGACAGCCGATCTCGCCGAAGTGGATGGGCTTCTTGGGATAGCGCGTCGTGAGCTCGCGAAACACCTCGCGCAGGTGCGCGACGGGGCGGATCTTCGTCTTGCCTAGCGGGTAGTACGTGAGCAGCACGATGTCGGCTTGCTCGTAGAGGGCCTGGGCCAGCGCGTCCGTGCTCCGTTTGACGATGCCGTCGTACATGACGGTCACGGACACGGGCAGGTTTGGGTGGCTCTGGCGGACGTGCGTTCGGGCCGCGTTGAACATCCGGGTATACGCGCGCCAGCGCTTGCGGTCTTCACCGAGCACGCCGTCTACCTCGTTGCCGAGCGAGAGGCTGGTCAGTTCGAGGTTCGGGATCTGGGTGAACATCCAGGTGAGCAGCGCGTTGAGTCGCTTGACGACGCGGGGGTCGTCGAATGGCAGCTTCTTGAGGTCCGCGGGCATCCGATTCTGCGTCGTGTCGAGAATCTTGAGCACCAGCCCCACGCGCATCTTCTCGGGCCCGTAGAACGCGTTCGCGATGGGCAGCCACTTGCTGGCGTACTTGCCGGGGCGCTTCTCCATCTCGTCCCACGCGACGGACAGGCCGACCACTTCCGTTCCCACGGACTTCGCGGCGGCATACGCGCGCCCGAAGTCGCCGTCCTCCGCCTCGCTGACGTGGATACCCAGGAGGCGCTTGCCCTTAGGGACGACGGGGGCCTCCTCGTCGGCCGCCACGCGAGGGGACACGGCACAGAACAGCGCGATCAGCAGGGCAAGACGACGCATGCGACCTCCGATCCGCTGTACCGAGACGCTGTGGCGGGGTTTCGGTCGGGTCACCCCTGCTCGTCAGAGATCCGTGTGGGGCGGGGCGCGACGGTACGCTGCACGCGGAACACGTGAGGACATGGGTACGTGAGCTGGCTGGGGCGACTCTTCGGCAGAGCCACTGATCAGGCCGGGACGTGGTGCGACGGCATCGAGCCTGCAGACGTCACGGGCTACGAGGCCGCCATCTCCCTCATCCCCTGCGCAATGCAAAGCGGCTTGCGCGCGGTCGCCTTCGCGGAGCGGATCGACGCGCTGATCTCGGCGCTGCCGGCGTCTCGCTTGTCCCACTTGGACCAGTCGATCCGGGACCGCTCATCCTGGTACGGAGGCTGGTTCAGTGAGCGGCACCTCGGGCACGTCCTTCCGAAGCACCTCCCCGACCACGCTGAGCTGTTCCTGTGCTTGGCTCTATGCCATCCATCGGGCTACGTCCGCCAACCCGCGATTCGCGAAGCCGCTGAGCGCCTGAAGCGCGGCACGCTCTCGCAGCACGGCGCGCTCGCCTTGCAGCTGTTGGTGCTTCGCGTGAATGACTGGGTCGGCCCCGTAGCCAACGACGCATCGGTTGCGCTCGATCACCTGCTTACAGACGCAGCCGGAGACCTCTGGGTAGAGGCCCTTCCTCTCATCTACCGGCTTCCGCAGTCTGCGCGGCGCAACCACACGCGGTTCATCCTGGCCGTCGACACGAGAGCTCAGAGTTCCGAGTGGGCCGGCCCGTTGATGGTTGGCATGCGAAGTGGAGATCGCTTGGTGTCGCGAGCGGCTGCTCGGTGTGCATTGGCCAACGTCACGCTCCAGCGAGAAGAGGTCGTGCAACTGGCGCTCGACTCTGCTGATCCGGTGGTGCGCTTGCTCGCAGCTCGCCGTGGTGACGACACGGCGGACGTCGCGGCCCGTGAGGCGCTGCTCCCGCGCCTCGACGCGGATGTGTATATGCCCGTTCGCCGCGAGGCCCTGCGCCTACGGGCCATGTGGTTCCCCGACACGCTCGACCGCGCACATGAGCGACTCCTGCTCGATCGAAGCCGGGCGCTGAGGGCTCAGGCGCAGGCGGCGATCCGCGAACGGGACGCGGATCCGGCCGAGGTCTACCGCGCGCGTCTCGGCGACTCGGCGTCGACCCACGTCGCGGTGGCGCTGAGCGGACTCGCCGAGGTCGGATCGGCGCGGGACGTGCGTCTGGCAGAGCCGTATCTGCAGTCGCCGCTGGCGCGGCGGCGAGCGGCAGCGATCCGATGCCTCAGTCGACTAGACGGGGAGCGGCACCTGGACACGTTCGTCGAGGCGCTCGTCGATCCATCGCCTCGAGTGTGTCGAGCGGCGGCCACCGCGCTTCGCCGTCGTGTGCGCCTTGCCGGCTTGGACCGGGTGGTCGCCGTTCTCGAGGATGCGCCGCCCAAGCATGTGCGCCGCAACGTCATTCGGCTGCTGATCGACACCGACCAGTGGGCTCCCCTCGGTCCGCTGGTCCGATACGCCGCAGACGGTGACGAAGCGGAGGCCCGCTGGGCCCACGCGCTGCTTCGCGGCTGGTTTCGGCGATTCCGTGGTTGGGTCGGCAAGCCGCCCGAGCTTCACATCGACGCGTTCCGTCGGGCCCTGGACGAGTGTGGTGAGAGGCTGGAGCGCGGAGTGCGCAGGGAGCTCGAGTTCCTCCGTCGCACGTTGGATGGATGACCCAACCGTTCAGGCGAGCAGCTCATCCCTCGTGATCCACGGGGCATCGATGTGCGGCTCAAGTGCGGCGCGCACCTCCGCCAGCTCCTCGGGGGGCATCTCGGCCCAGCCGAAGACGACGTTGTCGGAGGCGGGCTCGCCGTCAGCGCGCGTCGCGCGTTCGCCGTCGTTGTAGACGGCGACGCGGAAGATCACTTGCGCGACGAGCTTCCCCGCGAACTGGGTGCGGGGGATGTACGGGTCGCGATAGGTGGTCCAAGCCTCGATGGCGTCGACCGGCACCGACTTCTGGCCCCAGACCAACTGGCCGTCGACGAGGCGGATGATGGGGTTCTGCCGCAGGAGGAACCCGTGCATCCAGATCCAAAGGGCCAGCATGCCGCCGAAGATGCCGAGCAGGATGAGCAGGCCGAGGAAGGCCCCCAGGCCCCCGAGCGCAGCGCCCACGCCGAGCACGATCGCCATCGGGAGCACGTAGAGCTTGAGGAAGCGCTTCCACCGTCCGCGGTTCCTTTCCTCGTCGAAGGTCCGCGTCCAGATGGCGTCGCCGTTCGCTGTGGCTTCGTTCATCGGCGGGACTCTAGCTTCGTGCGTGGTCGGAGTCGAACAACGCCAGTTTCTCGGCGTGTCTTGACGCAGTCCTTGGACGCGCAATGCAGTCGTGCGGAGCCGACGAGCGCGGCCAGGCCATGGGCAAGGTGGTGGTCGCCACCTGACGGCGCGGCGACTCGGGCATGACGGCGGGCGCGTAGCCTCACACGCATGAGGCTTGCGCTCGCCCTCTTTCTGCTGTCCACGGCCCTCGTCGGGTGCATTCCGGATCGCCGTCCTCCGCGGCTACGCGACCCGGCTTTCTCCTCCGAGCGACCCGAGCAGTTCCGGGGGGATGGCTTCGATCGCGATGCCGTGCGCACGCTGCGGGCGCAGGGGGCGAAGTTCGGACCGCATCCCTTTGAGGCGTCCGCAGATCTCGCCGTTGCGCGGGAGGCGCTGCGCGTCTACCCGCCTCGGTACGTGCAGGCTCCGAACGTAGTGGTGCGCGATGCCGTCACGATGGCGCTCCGGCGCCGTCCACGCGCAGGCTACGTCGCACTGACCGAGCTGATGCGGAGTCCCATCGAGGATGTTCGGGCAGGCGCCGTTACGCGCCTCGGCGAGCTCGATGCGCGCAGCGGCCTACGCACGGCCGGCTCCTCCGTCGAGCCGCCGGCGCGTGGTCCCCAGCGCCAAGCTGCTGTCGCACGTGCGGCGGAGCTGCTGACGCGCGACCCGAGCGCGTCGGTGCGCGAAGCGGCGGCATTCACTTTCGTCCACGAGCTCGGCTCCCAGGAGGTCCCCACCGCGGAGGAGCTGCTGGACGCGCTCGCGCGCGAGACGAGCAAGCAGACGATCGCGCTCCAGCTCGAGCTCCTGTCTTCGCGGGACGCCACGGCCGCGCAACGGCTCGCTGCGGTGAACCAGTACGCGCCGGACTTCATGTCGGCCTGGCGTGCGGTGTCGGGCGTGCTCGTCAAGGAGAACAAGGCCGCCGTCGAGGCGGCGTACCGCGGCGGGAGCGAGTTTCTGCGGCAGGCCTTGCTTCGCGAGATGGACAATCTGGAGGGCTCGCAGCCCTGGATCGAAGGCCTGATCCTGCTGGGGCTCGACGAGACGGAGCCCGGGTTCGTCGAGCACGCGGCGCACGCGACGCGCTTGGTCGAGCCCCTGAGTCCGCGGCTCCTGGCTCGGCTGCGCGAGCTCGCGCCTCGGAGTCCATGGGCGGCCTACGCCGTGCGAGCCCATGAGAGCCGTGAGGCGTCGTCGTCCCGGTGACGCGGCTCCTGGCTAGCTCGTCGTGGATCGCGTGGCCCGTGCCTGGCCGCGAAGATGACGCGCCCCTAAACGGGACACGCCGAACCTCGGCTGGTTGACGGGCGGCGTGGCTTCTGTAGCGTCCTCTTTCCAGCGCTGCCGGAATGAGCGAAGAGTGGATCAGCCCATGAACCAGCCCGAACACGACGACCCGATGCGCCTTGCGGAGGAAGTGTGTGCGCGGTTTCGCGCCCTCGGGTTCGAGGCGGAGGTCGGTGGCAGCGATCACGTCAACCTCTTCGGGACGCCGCTGGGCGACGCGCGTTTGAACCTTGCTAACCTCGCAAGCATCGTGCGCGATGCGGAGTCGGAAGAAGAGCGCACGGCCGAGATCGACCGCTTCGTGGACGCGCTGCAGCAGAGTGACGAGCGCAAGCTGGTCACGCTCGTGCGGTCCGCGGCGTACCTCGAGGAGCTGAAGGACGCCGAGCTGAACCCGAATCAGATCCAGTCCATCGCCGGCGACATCTATGCGGTGATGGCGTGGGACGAGGGGCCGCGGATCTCGACGTACACCATCTCCGACGAGGAGCTCGGCGAGGATCCCTTCACGGTCGGTGCCGAGGGCGTGCAGAGCCGCTGCGGTCCGATCGAGATGCACGGCGATCACTTCAAGATGATCACGTGCGGCGGGGATTACGAGGCGTGTCTGCTGCTGGCCGACATCTGGGACTTCGTTGGCGAGCACGTCGACGGAGACGTCATCGCGGCCGTGCCCGCGCGAGACCTGCTCTTCGTGACCGGTGCGAACGACGCGGAGGGGCTGACCCAGATGGAAGCTGCGATACGCCGTGTGTTCGACGAGGACATGCCACACCCCATCTCCCGCGCGATGGTTCGACGTACGGGCGGAGCGTGGGCACTGGAGCGCGTCGTCGACTAGAGCCGCTCCGCGCAGCCTGGCACCTGGTTCGCTTGATGGACGTCAGGGTAATGTCGGCCGTCGTTCCCTCGCGTGCCGATCACCGGAGGAGCGCCCGTGTCCAAGCCCCGAGTCCGCGTACTGCTGATTGGCTGCCTCTCCCTCGGGCTCCTTGGTTGCGGTCGTCAGGCGGACGCGTCGCCCCGTCCCAAGGAGGCCGATGCGCCGCCTGATGCCGCGGCGAGCGATCCCGACAAGCTGGCCTGGATGCGTGGCGCGCCGCCGCCTGCCGATCGGGTGCTGCGATTCGAGGATGGCAGCTACTTCCGCTTCCCCGCCATGCGCTGGAGCGTGTCGAACTTCCGCCAGCTGATGCCCACGGTGAACGTCTCGCGGGGGCTCGGGGCGCCCCGGCCGTTACCGCGTGCCCTGCGGGAGGACATCGATGCCGTCCGGTTCACGCCGATCGGCTCCGAGACGTCGATGACGTGGGGCGAGTCTCTCGCCGTCAACTACACGGATGGGATCGTGGTCTTGCATCGCGGTCGCATCGTCTACGAGCGCTACTTCGGCGTGCTACGTGAGGACGGCCAGCACGGCTGCATGTCCGTGACGAAGTCGTTCGTCGGCACGCTCGGGGCCGTGTTGGTCGCGGAAGGCACGCTCGATCCGGACAAGCGCGTTCGGGAGTACGTCCCGGAGCTCGCGGGCTCGGCCTTTGGTGATGCGACGATCCGCCAGGTCCTCGACATGACGACGGGGCTCGCGTTCAGCGAGGACTACAGCGATCCGAATGCCGAGATCTGGGCGCACGCCCGCGCCGGCAATCCCCTGCCCAAGCCGAAGGGTTTCACCGGGCCGCGCACGTACTTCGAGTTCCTGCAGACCGTGAAGAAGCAGGGAGAACACGGAGCCGCCTTCGCCTACAAGACGGCCAACACGGACGCGCTCGCTTGGGTACTGGCCCGTGTGACGGGCCAGTCCGTGGCCGAACTCGTGAGTCGAAGGATCTGGCGGCGCCTGGGCGCCGAGCAGGACGCCTACTTCAGCGTCGACTCGATCGGGACGCCGTTCGCGGGTGGTGGGCTGAACACAGGCTTGCGGGACCTGGCCCGCTTCGGCGAGCTCATGCGAAACGGGGGGAAGGTAGGGGAAGAGCAGATCCTCCCGGCCGCGGCCGTTGACGACATCCGCCGGGGCGCCAGCCGTGAGGCATTCGCCAAGGCCGGCTACACGACGCTTGCCGGCTGGAGCTACCGGAGCATGTGGTGGATCAGCCACAATGAGCATGACGCATTCGCCGCCCGCGGCGTGCATGGCCAGACGATCTACGTCGATCCAAAGGCCGAGATGGTGATCGCGCGCTTCGCGTCGCATCCGAGCGCGAAGAACGCCTACATCGATCCGACGTCCCTACCCGCGTATCACGCGCTCGCGAAGCACTTGCTGGCGAAGCCCCGCTAGGGGCCGGCGTTGGCGCAGTCGGTCCTCCCGCAGGGCTTGCGTGTCGTCGTCGAAAGTCCCGGACGGGAGTGACTGCCCATTACTTACAAAAATGTGGGTACTTGGCCAATGCTCGGCGTGGGGTACATACAGGCGCCGGAGCGACGACTTCCCCCTGGAGACCTCCATGCACCTCACGCGACGGATGCTCGCCCTAGGCCTCTGTGCCCTCCTCCTGCTCGGCGGCATCGCCGACCAGAGCGCGGCCGAAGAGCAGAAGCCCAAGCTCGACTTCGCGCTGCGCGACATGAACGGCGTTGCCCATCGCCTGTCGCAGTACCGCGGCAAGTGGGTCGTGCTCGAGTGGATCGGCTTCGACTGCGAGCCCGTCAACGAGGCCTACCGCGCCCCGGCGCGCAAGCTCCCCGCACTGCAGCAGACGTGGCGCGGCAAGGGCGTGGTCTGGCTTTCGATCAACAGCAACGCGGTGGGACAGCGCGGCTACGTCGAGCCGGCCAAGTGCAAGGCGGCGCTCACGAAGCTCGGAGCCAACCCGACGGCGTTGCTCCTCGATCCCACGGGTGTCGCCGGCAAGACGTTCGGCGCGCAGGTGACGCCGGAGGTGCGTGTCATCTCCCCGCGTGGCGACGTGGTGTACGGGGGCGGCTTCGAGGGCGTGGCTGCCGGCACGACGGTGCGCTACCTGGAGACGGTGCTCAACGCCGCGACGAGCGGTCGGGCGATTCCGTACGCGGGGCAGTCCGCGCGGGGCTGCCGGATTCTCTACCAGGCCGCGCAGCCGGCCGCGCCCGTCGCGACGGGCCCCAAGGCGCAAGACTTCCGGCTGACGGACAGCAACGGCGTCGTGCGCCGGCTCAGCGACTACCGCGGCAAGTGGGTGATCCTCGAGTGGATCAACTTCGACTGCCCGTACGTGCAGAAGCAGTACGACCGTTCGCATCGCAGCATGCAGAAGCTGCATGCGCGCAGCAAGCGGCTCGGCATCGTGTGGCTGTGCATCTGTTCGTC
>JASJAY010000200.1 GCA_030066775.1 Planctomycetota bacterium | reverse complement strand
CGATGTTCTCCGCGGGGACCTCGACGCGCGCGAGCTCGCTGTCGATCAGCGCGACCATCTCGCCGGGCTCCCGCCCCCGCATGTGCTCGGGCATGTCCTTCACGACGATCCGATCCGGGGTGTAGGCCCAGATCGTCTCGACCATCTTGCGGATGTCGGCGTCCGTGCGGTCGCCCGCCTGACCCAGCAGCACGCACGTGCGCTTGGCGTTCATCGCCTTGGCCATCTCGAACAGTGCATGAAGGCCGTGCGGATTGTGGGCGAAGTCGGCGAAGACCGTGGCGCCCTCGATGTCGAAGCGGTTCATCCGCCCGGGGTTCGCCTCGGCGGTGCTGTCGAAGGTGTCGATGCCCTCCCACACCGCCTCCAGGGGGAGGTCGATGCAGTACGCGAGCGCGACCGCGGCCAGGACGTTCTGCGTGTTGAAGCGCGCCGTGCCGCCGTACGTGATCGGGATGTCCGCTTCGCCGATGATCTCCTCGCGGAACCCGTCGATCTCGACGCAGACCATGCCGTCGTCGACGTACGCGACGCGACGGCCTTCAGCGCGTGCGCGAACGAGCTCCTCGTGGTCCTTGTCGAGGCTGAACCAGAAGATGTTCGCGTCGAGCGAGAGGCCACGCGCGAGCACGGGCGGGTTGTCGGCGTTGAGCACGAGCGGCGCGCCGTGGCGCACGGCCTTGGCGAGGATGAACTTCGTGTCGACGAGCGCGTCGAGGTCGGCCACGCCCCACTCGCCGAGATGATCCTCGGCCACGTTCAGGATCGCGGCCGCGTTCGCGCGGTCGAAGCCGAGCCCGCGCCGAAGCATGCCGCCGCGCGCGGTCTCGAGCACCGCCACGTCCACGCGACAGTCGCGCAGGATCTCGCGCGCGCCGCCCGGCCCGGACCAGTCACCCTTGTCGAGCACCTCGTCGCCCACGCGAATCCAGTCCGTGGACGACACGCCCGGAAGCAGGTTGGCCCGGTCGATCATGTTGGCGAGCAGCCGCACCGTCGTGGACTTGCCGTTGGTGCCCGTGACCATCAGCACCGGGATGTCGTGGACCGCGTCCCACCCGACGTCCGCCGGATCCGGCAGCGCGTCGACGCGCCACTGGTTCACGCCCGTGCCGAGCCCGACGGAGGCGCAGTCGTCGTCGGAGAGGAACGCGACGCCGTGGGCCTTCGCCGCATCGCGTAGCGCGAGCAGCTTCGGGTTCGCCTCATCGGAGATCGCGCCCCGCAGATCCGCCGCGGCCTCGATCTCGTTGGGCAAGGGCTTGCCCTCGACCTCGCAGATCGCCGCGTCGAGCGCGCACTCGTTGAGCACGGTCGCGGCGTAGAGCGCGTCGATCGGCGCGGTGAAGGCGAGCGTGGCGCCGCCCTCGAACTGGCGCACGGCGAGCTGCTCATCGCCCCAGCTCACGGCCTGGAGCAGCGCGCCGGCGTGCCGGCGCCATGCGGCCACGAGGGCGTCGGCCTTCTCGGGCTCGACCGCCACGTCCACGACCGCCCCCGGGCGATCGAGCAGCAGGTTCACCCCCGGCCAGCGGCGCGAGTCGAGCATCTTCATCGGGCTAGTCGTCCCCGGTCTCGATCTCGCGCGCGAGGTGCACGCCGCGCTCGTCGTGGACCCAGGCCGACTCGCCCAGGTCGATCGACGGTGCGCTGGGCGCGGTCACGGGCACGGGCGGCACCGTCTTCTTCGCCTCGCGGCTCGGGACGCTGCCCGGCTTGAAGTCGTTGATCT
This sequence comes from Planctomycetota bacterium, assembly GCA_030066775.1. Classification (GTDB taxonomy): domain Bacteria; phylum Planctomycetota; class PLA2; order PLA2; family JAEUHO01; genus JASJAY01. The sequence goes on along the minus strand of JASJAY010000200.1, from coordinate 6,121 downwards.
GACGCCACGAGCGCGCGATCTCGTCGCCGAAGATCAGCACCAGGTCGTCCGTCTCGGCGGCCTCGAGCGCCGTAGCCACAGCGCGTTCCTCTTCGGGCACCACGTGGATCTGATCCGCCGGCACGCCGTTCTCCAGCAGCGAGGCTTCGAGCATGCGCGGCACCTCGTCGGGGCCGCGGCCGCGTAGCACGTCGTCGCGGCGGCAGATGTAGGTGTCGAAGCGACCGGCGGCGATGCGCGCGATCTCCTTCACGTCCTCGTCGCGGCGATCACCCGGGGCGGCGAGCACGGCGATGCGCTTGCCGCGCACGTCGAGGCGGCTCGTGAGGTCCACCATCGCCTGCACGGCGGCGGGGTTGTGGCCGTAGTCGAGGATCACCTTGAACGGGTGGTCGTCGAAGATGTTCATCCGGCCCGGGGCCTGGAAGAACGTCGTGTCGAAGGTCAGGAGCCCGTTGCGCACGTCGTCGAGCGCCACGCCCATGCGGTACGTGACGGCCGCGGCGAACATCGCGTTCTGCACGTTGTGCATCGCGCGGCCCTCGAGCGTGGCCGGGATCTGGTTGGTCCAGAGCAGCGGCATGTGCGCGCCGTTCTCGTGCACGTCGATGCGGTGCCCGTGGATGCCCTCCTCGAGCACGACGGCACAGCCACCCGAGCGGATGTGCTCGCGCACGAGCGGGTGCCGCGAGTTCTGCGTCACGTAGCAGAGGTGCTCGGCCTCGGAGTAGGCCGCCATCTTGAGGCACAGCGGGTCGTCGGCGTTGAGCACCGCCGTGTCCTTGGCCACCTCGATCACGATGCGCTTGACCTCGGCCAGCTGCTCGACGGTGTCGATGCCGCGCAGGCCCAGGTGGTCCGACTGGACGTTGAGCACGGCGCCCACGTCGCAGTGGCGGTAGCCCATGCCGCGCTTGAGGAGCCCGCCGCGGGCGGTCTCGAGCACGGCCACGTCGACGGACGGATCGCGGAGCACCATGCGCGCGGCGCTCGGGCCCGTCATGTCGCCCTCGTAGGTGCAGTGGCCGTCCACGTACACGCCGTCGGTCGTGGCGAGCCCGACCGTGTGGTGCGCGAGCTTCAGGATGTGGGCGATCATCCGGACGGTGGTGGTCTTGCCGTTCGTGCCCGTCACGGCCGCGATCGGGATGCGCGTAGGGGTTCCCGGGGGGAAGAGCATGTCCATCACGGCGCCGGAGACGTCGCGCGGCTCGCCCTCGCTCGGCGCCACGTGCATGCGGAAGCCGGGCGCGGCGTTCACCTCGCAGATCGCGCCGCCCGTCTCCTTGTAGGACTTGGAGATGTCGGTCGTGAGGAAGTCGACGCCGGCCACGTCCAGGCCGATCGCCTGGGCGGCGCGCACGGCCATCTCGCGGTTGTCCGGGTGCACGACGTCGGTCACGTCGGTCGCGGTGCCGCCCGTCGACAGGTTGCCCGTCGAGCGCAGCCAGATCGTCTCGCCCGCCGGCGGCACGCTCTCCTTCGACCAGCCGCCCTGCTCCATGAGGCGCAGCGCCTGGTGGTCGAACTCGAGCAGGGTGAGCACCTTCTCGTGGCCGATGCCGCGGCGCGGGTCCTGGTTCTCGATCTCGACCAGCTGTTCGATCGTGTGCTTGCCGTCGCCGACGACGTGGCCGGGCACGCGCTGCGCCACCGCGACCAGCTCGCCGTTCACCACGAGCATGCGGTGGTCGAAGCCCTTGATGTGGCTCTCCACCAGGACCGCGCGGGCGTGCTTCTTGGCGGCCCCGACGGCGACCTTCACCTGCTCGATGTCGGTCAGGTTCGTGCTGACGCCGCGGCCGTGGTTGGCGTTGTAGGGCTTGAGCACGACGGGGAAGCCGATGCGCTCCGCCGCGCGGACGGCCTCGCGCTCGCTGTAGATCAGCTCCTGCTGCGCCACCGGCAGGCCCAGGTCGTTGAGGATCCGGTTCGTCTCCTCCTTGTCGCTCGCGATCTCGACGCCGATGTGCTTCGTCTCGCTGGTGATCGTGGCCTGGATGCGGCGCTGGTAGGTGCCGTGGCCCAGCTGCACGAGGCTGTAGCGGTTGAGGCGCAGCCACGGGATGTCACGCTCCTCGGCCGCGCGCACGAGCGACGCCGTGCTGGGGCCGAGCTGGCGGCGCTGGGCGTAGCGGATGAAGGCCGCGCGCTCCTCCTCCCAGTCCCAGCCGTCGGGCAGGGAGTCGGCGGGCCGCAGCTCTTCGGGCAGGAGCGAGCAGAGGAAACGCCGGGCCAAGCGCCCGGCCTCGAGTCCGACCTCGGCCTGCTCGTACTCGTAGACGACGTTGTAGACCCCGGGCTCGCCCGTCCCGCGCGTCTTGCCGAAGGTCACCTCCGCGCCGGCGACGTTCTGCAGCTCGATGGCGACGTGCTCCATCACGTGGCCGAGCCAGGTGCCGTCGTCCTCGTGCAGCCGGCGCACGAAGCCGCCCGGCTCGCCGTAGCTGCAGCCGTGCTCGGTCAGGAGCGGCAGCGCGCGCAGCAGGGAGCCGACGAAGTCGGCGCCGAGCCGCGCCGTGGGCCAGTCCTCCAGTTCACCCAGGTCGACCGTCTGGCGGATGACGGGGAAGTGCGCGTAGAGGCTGGGGCCCAGGAAGACGGAGGTATCGCGGATGCGCATGGCTCAACTCGCATTCGAGGTCGTGACCGGCAGGCGCGCCTCGCGCGTGCTCAGGTCGAAGGTGCAGCGTTCGGTCAATACGTGGAGGCGAAGGCCGATCACGCAGACGGGGTCGTCGCGATGCGACGAGTCCATCGACGTGTACTCGACATCCTTCGGGTCCACGATGGTCAGGGCCCCGCTGCCGTGGACCTCGAGCACGTCGTCGGGCCCGATGAAGGCCGCGGTGTCCTCGTCCAGGCCGATGCCGAAGGCAGCGGGGTTGTAGGCCAGGGCGGTCAACAGCCGGCCGAGCCGGTCGCGCTGGCGGAAGTGCTGGTCGATGATCAGGCGCGAGGTCAGCCCCAAGCCCGGCGCGAGCGTGACCATGTCGGCGCGCGGGGTCGAGCCCTCGTCGCCAAATGCGATCATGTGCTCGGAGAGGATCGCGGCGCCGGCCGAGGTGCCGGCCACGTGCAGACCCTCCTGCTGATGACGGCGCCGAAGCGTCTTGGCCACGATCGTGCCGCCGAGCGTGGTCGAGAGGCGCAGCTGGTTGCCGCCCGTGAGGAAGACGCCGGTGCAGGCCTCCAGCACCTTCAGCCACTCCTCCTTCTTGCAGTCCCGACGATGCTCGTAGGGGAGCGACTTGGCCTTCGCCGCGCCGAGGTCCTTGAAGGTCTTCTCGTAGCGCGTGCCCGTGTCCGAGAGGCGCGAGGCGGTCGGGATGATCGCGATCTTCGCGTCCGGGCCGCCGCAGATCTGCACGAACTCCGCCAGGATCTTCGGGTCGCGCGACTTCTCCTCCGCGCCTCCGATGGCGATCAAGGTTCCGCGGCGCTTGTTCGGACCGACGTCGTCTCGCATCAACACGGTGTCTCTTCATCCATTCCGCCGGCAGCCGGCGAGGAGGTCCCAGGATCGGAATTGCCGATCGGCACGTCAACCCGACGGTCGCCGAACGGGTTCCCTTACGGCGTTTCGAACGGACCGCGCACGGCGGCCCGGCCGTCCTCGACGAGCCAGCGCCCGCGCGCCATCACGTGATGGGCCCGGACGTCGTCGTCGAGCACGACGAGATCGGCGTCGCCGCCCACCTCGAGCGTGCCCTTGCGGGGCAGCTTGAGATGCGAGGCGACGTTGGAGGTGAAGACGGGCAGGACCCGCTCCAGGGGCAGGTCCTGGGCCAGGAGCGCCCGCAGCGTGTCGAGCAGCGTGCTCGGCGTGGCGACGTCCATGCCGATGGGCTGGCGCTCTTCGTCGAAGACGGGCAGGCAGCCGCCGCCGTCGGAGCTGGCCGTGAGGCGCGCCGGGGGCAGCTCGAGCGCGAGGTAGCGTGCGATCGCGTCGGACGCGTTGACGGTGTCCTCGTCGTCGTCGGGGGGGAAGCACGAGACGTCGATCGTGCAGCCGAGGTTGACGAGGTCGAACGCCTCCTCGAGCAGCACGCGCCGACGGTTCACGTGGGTCGGGTGGTACACGCGTGCCGGCACCTCGACCTCGTGCACCGCGCGGCGCACGAGCTCGAGCCCGCGTTCGCCGTCGCCCAGGTGCAGGTGCAGCACGCCGGCCTTGCCCGTCATGATCCCGCCGACGTGCACGTCGCCTGCGATGCGCACGAGCTCGTCGAAGGTCGGCTGGCTCGAGCGGTGGTCGCTGATCGCCAGCTCGCCCACGCCGATCACGAGGTCGACGTGCACCATGTCCCCGCGCACGCTGCCCGTGAGCGTGACAGGCGGCACGTGATAGCCGCCGGCCCAGCAGTACGTCGTCAGGCCCAGCTCGCGCAGGCCCCGCGCCGCGGCGTAGAGGGCGCCCGGCGTGTGCACGATGTCATCCGTGCCGAGCAGCCCGACGGCGGTCGTCACGCCTGCGGTGCTCAGGGCCGACAACATCAGCGGCGGCACGCGCGAGGCGTAGCCCGTCTCGCCGCCGCCGCCGATCAGGTGCGTGTGCGCGTCCACCAAGCCGGGGATCACGCGCAGGCCCTGAAGGTCTCGCTCCTCGACCTCGAGCGAAGCCGGGAGATCGGGCTTCTCGGCGCCCATCCACACGATGCGCTCGCCCGCGATCAGCAGATGGCAGGGGCCCAAGGGCGCGGGCGCGTAGACGTCGGCATTCGTGAGCAGGAACATGCGATAGAGACCCTACCTCTGCGCGGAACCGCCCGCCGAGAAGCGTCCGGCCTGCGAATTCGCGCCTTTGGGGAGGGCCTCCATGGACGCCCGGCGGGGGCGAGTTGGACGCCTGTTTCGCCGCGGCGCGAAGCGACGGGTATCCTGCTCGCCGGAGGCCGCGGCGCATGTCGATTCGTCCCACGTCCTGGACCCATTGGCTGCTGGGGGCCCTGCTCCCGCTGCTGCTCGTGGTGCCGGCCCGGGCCGACGAGGACGAGGAGCAGCCCGACTACCCGACGACCGTGCCGGTGCGGGTCGCGGCCGAGGTCGACAGCAGCCAGACCCCGGCCACGGGCCGCTGGGACGTCACCCTGATCTTCACCCCCGAGGAGAAGGTGACGCGGCCCTACAGCGTCTACCTGCGCATCACCTACCGCGGCGGGACGCTGCTCAACTTCGACCACGCCCCCGAGCTGCCCACCACCAAGTGGCGCAAGGGCAAGCCGGTCCGCTACACGATCCCCGTCCCCGTGCCCATCCAGCTGATGAAGCGCGAGGGCGACACGCTCGGCGTGATGGTCGGCTTCTTCGACGCCGAAGCCGACAAGATGGTGGACCCGCTCAACGAGAAGGTCCACGCGCACTTCGTCCACGCCGCGACGCTCACCGTCCCGGAGATGGGCTCGACCGACGACCCCGCGGTCCGCGAGCAGCTCTTGGCGCGCGCCAAGGCCCTCGCCGGCGAGGGCAAGAAGGCCGACGCCTGGGCCGTGCTCGAGCTGGGCATCCGCCGCGCCAAGGAGGACGAGGCCAAGTACGTCTACCGCGACGCGCTCGAGGCCATGGGCTACTTCGACCCGCGTCCGATCAGCGTGATCGAGAAGAACATCGTCGCGCGTCGCATCGAGAACGAGAAGCGCCGATACATGCGCCTCATGGCCGGCCGCTACTTCGACCGCAAGAAGCTCTGGGCGGCGCTGCGCATCCTCGAGGCGGTGGGGGGCAAGATCTCCGAGGAGGCCGGCCAGGCCGTCATCGGTGCGCTGGCCGAAGCCAAGCGCTCACAGAAGGACATCCAGCAGATTCAGCTGCGCATCCTCGGCAGCATCACCGACGAGGACAAGCAGGCCGCGCGCGAGACGATGAACAAGCTGGGCCTGACGCCCAAGCTGCTCGAGAAGGCCAGAGGCTTCTTCAAGGACAAGGCGTACGGCAAGGCGCGCTACATCCTGCGCGAGCTGATGGTCCTCAAGGACCGCGCGCTGGCGCAGCCCGCGCGCGCCCTGCTCGACGAGGTCGACGCCGCCTGGCTCGCCGACACGCCCCCCGACCAGCAGAAGCTCGTCGACGACGCCGTGAACCACCCCGCCTTCGGCCGCATCGGCACGGTGGCCACGCACAA
>JASJAY010000199.1 GCA_030066775.1 Planctomycetota bacterium | reverse complement strand
CGCGTGCCCGAGGTGCTCGACTGCTGGTTCGAGTCGGGCTCGATGCCCTTCGCGCAGATGCACTACCCGTTCGAGAACCGGGAGCGCTTCGAGGCCCACTTCCCGGCGGACTACATCGTCGAGTACGTGGCCCAGACGCGCGGCTGGTTCTACACGCTGATGGTCTTGGGCACGGCGCTCTTCGATCGGCCGCCGTTCAAGAACTGCGTGTGCCACGGGATCATCGTGGCCCAGGACGGGCGCAAGCTCAGCAAGCGCCTCAAGAACTACTTCGATCCGGAGCTGGCGTTCCAGCAGTACGGGGCGGACGCGCTGCGCTGGCGGCTCATGGCTTCGCCGGTCTTGCGCGGGCTCGAGATCAAGGTCGACGACGAAGGCCGCGACATCGCCGAGGTGGTGCGGCTCGTCATCAACCCGATCTGGAACGCCTACAAGTTCTTCGTGATGTACGCGAACGTCGAGGGCTACCGCGCGTCGTTCAAGACGGACAGCGAGCGCCTGCTCGACCGCTACATCCTCGCGAAGACGCGTGAGCTCGTGGAGAACGTGACCCAGGCGATGGACGCCTACGACCTCTCGGGGGCGTGCGCGCACCTCGAGTCGTTCTCCTCGGCGCTCAACAACTGGTACATCCGGCGCAGCCGAGATCGCTTCTGGAACTCGGCCGGCGGCGAAACGGACACCGCGGCGTTCGACACGCTGTTCACCGTGCTCACGACCTTCTGCAAGCTCGCGGCGCCGCAGCTCCCGCTGCTCACCGAGGCGATCTACCGGGGCCTGACGAACGCGGAGAGCGTGCATCTCGAGGACTGGCCGGATCCGACGGCGCTGCCCGAGGACCACGACCTCGTGCGCGACATGGACCGCGTGCGGGAGGTGTGCTCCGTGGCGCACGCGCTGCGCGAGAGCAACGACCTGCGTGCGCGGCTGCCGCTGGCCGAGCTCAAGCTGGCCGGGCCTTGGGCGCCCGCGCTCGAGCCCTACGCGCACCTCGTCAAGGACGAGCTGAACGTGAAGGCGTTCGTGACCGAGCCCTCCTTCGAGGGCCTGGGCGAGCTGCTGCTGAAGCCCGACGGGCGCAAGCTGGGCCCGCGCATCGGCAAGGCGATGAAGGACGTGGGCCAGGCGGCGCGCTCGGGCGACTGGACGCGCCAGGACGACGGCACCGTCGAGATCGCTGGGCAGGTGCTCCAGCCCGACGAGTACGACATCCGCCTGATGCCCTCCGAGGCCGACCACATGGGCTCCGTATCTACGCAGGACGCTCTGGTGGAGCTCGATATCGAGGTCACGCCCGAGCTCGAGGCCGAGGGGACGGCGCGCGACCTGGTCCGCATGGTCCAGAATGCGCGCAAGGACGCCGGCTACGAGGTCACGGACCGAATCACCGTGACCGTGGAAGCCCCGGAGGCGGTGCTGGCGGCCGTGCGGGCGCACGAGACCTACGTGGTCGGGCAGGTGCTTGCCTCGAGCGTGAGCTACGGCGCGCCGGACGGCGCGGACCACGTGGGCGAGGGCAAGATCGCCGGCGAGGCCGTTCGCGTCGGCGTGACGCGCGACGCGTAGCCGTTGCCCGAACGAGAAGCGGGGCGCGCCTTGCGGCGCGCCCCGTCGGTTCATCGGGTCCTGGCATGCTGGGTCAGGGACCGAGCGGGACGAAGGGCAGGTTCGGCACCTGGCTGATGATGATCTGCGGGAGCTTGGCGCCCGAGACGTCGTAGGTGCCGCCGCCGTTCAGGTTCCAGATGTCCACGCCGGGCGGGGGGTTGCTCGCCGCCGTGTGGACCGTCGGGGGCACGTGGTTCCAACGGTTGTTCTGCGCCATCACGTGCACCTGGCCCATGATCAAGAGGTCGGCCTGGCTGTTGAACGCGATCAGGTTGTTGCCGGTGCTGGCCGCGAGGCCACCGCCGAGGTCGATGTTCTCTTCCCAGATGATGATGCCGGCCGTGTTGTCCTTGATGGCGTTGTCCTGCACGCGGACGAGCAGGCCGCCCTCCTTGAAGAAGACACCCTGGGTGTTCTCTTCGATCACGTTGCTGACCAGATGGCCGCCCATGGCGCCGAGCAGGTAGCGCACGCCGGTCGTCTGGTTGAACTGGATCGTGTTGGCCAGGACCTGCACGTTGGGCTGCGCGACGAGCACGCCGCTGTAGCGGGTGGTGCCGCCCGCGTGCGGGTTCTGGATGATGAAGCCGGCAATGATCGCGCCGGCCTGAGGCCGCATCACGGTGACCGAGTCGGGCTCGATGGCGTTCGGGATCAGTCCGCCACCGATGATCATCGTCGGGGTCGCGCCCTTGCCACGGTTGTCGATGTCGCCGATCAGCTGGACGTTCTCGGGCACGACGATCGGGAAGCTCTCGCCGTTGCCGAGGTCGTAGAAGCCGGGGCGCACCTTGACCTTCATGCCGGAGGTGGCCTGGGTCATGGCGTGGGTGATCGTCTTGAAGGGGGTGAGGGTGGAGCCGTCGTTCGCGTCGCTGCCCGTCTGGGCATCGACGTAGAGATCGGCCAGGAGCTGGTTGCCCGGGTCGTCGTCGGGGCCGCCGCCACCGCCGCCGCAGGCGGCCGTGACGAGGGGCAGGAGCGCAGCCGCCAGAAGGCGGAACAAGGGGGTTCGAAAGGTCGAGAGAAATCGCATGGGAATCGGTCCGGAGGGGCCCCCAAGTGCCGGAATTCGGGGGCCGGGAGGGATGGGACGAGGGGGAGATGCGAACCACTCTCAAGAGTTGTCAGCGCCGCGTTTTCAGGGTCTCGGTTCGTCTTCTGGGGGCACTGGGGTGGGTGTAGGTTCGCAGTCCCCCCCCCGGCATTTCTGGAGATCGACGAATGAGCCAAGAAGCCATCGAGACCCTGCTCGCCGAGGACCGAACCTTCCCGCCCTCCGAGGCCTTCACGGCCCAGGCCAACCTGAACGACGAGGGCATCTACGAGCGCGCTGCGGCAGACCCCGTTGCGTTCTGGGAAGAGCAGGCCAAGACGTTCGAGTGGATGGAGCCCTGGAGCCAGGTGCTCGACTGGCAGCCGCCCTTCGCCAAGTGGTTCGTCGGCGGCAAGCTCAACCTGACCTTCAACTGCCTCGACCGGCACGTGAACGCCGGCCTGGGTGACAAGGTCGCGTTCCACTGGGAAGGCGAGCCGGGCGACACGAAGACGCTCACGTACAGCTCGCTGCTGAAGGACGTCTCCACGTTCGCGAACGGTCTCAAGAAGCTCGGCGTCGGCAAGGGCGATCGCGTCACGCTCTACATGGGCATGGTGCCCGAGCTCGTCGTCTCGATGCTGGCCTGCGCGCGCATCGGCGCCGCGCACTCGATCGTGTTCGGCGGCTTCAGCCCGGACTCGCTCAAGGAGCGCATCAAGGACTCGGAGTCGAAGGTCGTCGTGACCTGCGACGGCAGCTGGCGTCGCGGTTCGCCCGTCTCGCTCAAGAAGAACACGGACGCGGCCGTCGCCGAGGCGCCGACCGTCGAGAAGGTCATCGTCGTTCCGCGCCTGGGCGACAAGATCGAGACGCCCATGGTCGAGGGCCGCGATCACTGGTGGGACGACGTGATCGAGGGCTGCTCGGACGAGTGCGCCCCCGAGCCGATGGACGCCGAGGACCTGCTCTTCATCCTCTACACCAGCGGCACCACCGGGAAGCCCAAGGGCATCGCCCACACGACCGGCGGCTACATGGTCGGCGCCGGTATGACCACCAAGTGGGTCTTCGACATCAAGCCCGACGACGTCTACTGGTGCACGGCCGACATCGGCTGGGTCACCGGCCACAGCTACATCACCTACGGGCCGCTGCTCAACGCGGCGACCAGCGTGATGTTCGAGGGCGCCCCCAACTACCCGGACGAGGCCCGCTTCTGGCAGATCGTCGAGAAGTACAAGGTCACCGTCTTCTACACGGCGCCCACCGCCATCCGCGCCTTCATGCGCTGGGGCGACGAGCACCCGAAGAAGCACGACCTGTCGTCGCTGCGGCTCCTGGGCTCCGTCGGTGAGCCGATCAACCCCGAAGCCTGGATGTGGTACCACGAGGTCATCGGCGGCGAGCGCTGCCCGATCGTCGACACCTGGTGGCAGACCGAGACGGGCTCGATCATGATCGCGCCGCTGCCCGGCCTGACGACCACCAAGCCCGGCTCGGCGACGCGTGCGTTGCCCGGCATCGCGGTCGACGTCGTGGACGAGAACGGCGAGAGCGTGCCGAAGGGTGGTGGCGGCTTCCTGGTCCTGCGCAAGCCGTGGCCCTCGATGCTGCGCACCGTGTTCGGCGACGACCAGCGCTACAGGGACGTCTACTGGTCGAAGTTCGACAACCTGTACTTCGCCGGTGACGGCGCGAAGCGGGACGAGGACGGCTACCTGTGGCTGCTCGGTCGCGTGGACGACATCATGCTCGTCTCGGGCCACAACATCTCCACCATGGAGGTCGAGTCGGCCTGCGTGGACCACGACGACGTCGCCGAAGCGGCTGTCGTCGGGCGCACGCACGAGATCAAGGGCCAGGCGATCGCCGCCTTCGTGACGCTGAAGAAGGGCGTCGACGGCTCGGACGACAAGAACACCGAGATCCGGAAGCACGTCTCGGCGAAGCTCGGTCCGATCTGCCGTCCGGACGAGCTCTACTTCGCGCCGGAGCTGCCGAAGACGCGCTCCGGGAAGATCATGCGACGCCTCCTGCGGGACATCGCGGAAGGCCGTGAGCTGGGTGACACGACCACGCTCGCGGACCCGACCGTCGTGGACTCGCTGCGGCAGCAGTACGAGGCCAAGCACGCCTAGACGTAAGAGCCGTCTGGGTTCCCCCGACCGCCCTCTCCGGCACCGCCGGAGAGGGTGTTTTGTTGGGATCTGAACAGGTCCGGGCGCGCTGGGTTCAGATCGCTTAACCCCGCGATTTCCGCGCGTTGACCGCACCCCCCAACACGCCGAAGGTGCCAACAGAGGTTTGTGTTCGGCGCCACCGGTGCCGGGGGAGGGTTCTATGGACCTACAGCGGATCGCGTATTCGCGGAAGAACGGGTGGTCGGACGATGGGCTGCCGGCACTCGACTCGGAGCACACGCTGGTCGTGACGTTCGGGTCGTCGTGCTACCTGGACGCGCCCGAGGCCGTCTCCGAGCTCTCGGCGGCGTACCCGAATGCGACGATCGTCGGCTGTTCGACTGCTGGAGAGATCGTGGGCGACACCATCGCCGACGAGAGCCTCTCGGTCGCGATCCTCAAGTTCGACCACACGCGCCTGCGTTCGACCAGTGCGCCCGTTACGTCGCCCCAGGAGTCATTCCAGGCGGGCGAGCGCATTGCGCGTGAGCTCGCGGATGAAGGGCTGGCCGGGATCCTCGTGCTCTCCGACGGCCTCAACGTGAACGGCTCGGAGCTCGTGCGCGGGCTCAACAGCGTGCTGCCCGAGGACGTGGTGGTCACGGGCGGCCTTGCGGGCGACGGCGATCGCTTCGAGCGCACGTGGGTGCTCGACGACGGGCGTCCCGTCAGCGGTGTCGTGACGGCCGTCGGCTTCTACGGTGACCGCGTGCGCATCGGCCACGGCTCGATGGGGGGCTGGGACCTCTTCGGTCCCGAGCGCACCGTGACGCGTGCCGAGGGCAACGTGCTCTTCGAGCTCGACGGGGAGCCCGCGTTGGCGCTCTACAAGAAGTACCTGGGCGAGCGCGCGGCCGAGCTGCCGGCGAGCGCCCTGCTCTTCCCGCTCTCGCTGCGCATCGGCACCGACGACGACAAGTCCGTCGTGCGCACGATCCTCTCGGTGAGCGAAGAGGATCAGTCGATGACCTTCGCGGGCGACCTGCCCGAGGGCGGGCGCGTGCAGCTCATGCGCGCCAACTTCGATCGCTTGATCGAGGGCGCCGCCGAGGCGGCGCTGCACACGAAGCAGACCAACGGGATCAACGGCAACGGGCACGCGCACAACGGCGACGCGGCCTACCTGTCGATCGCGATCAGCTGCGTGGGGCGGCGGATCGTGCTCGGCGAGCGCACCGAGGAGGAGCTCGAGGCCGCCCTCGAGGTGCTGCCCCAGGGCACGCAGCAGGTCGGCTTCTACTCGTACGGCGAGATCAGCCCGTACGCGACGGGCCACTGCGACCTCCACAACCAGACCATGACCCTCACCACGATCACCGAGGAGTAGGAGCCGGCCGGCATCCGCGAGGACGAGGGGAGACAACGCCGGGCATGACCGAGAACCCGCCGCTCAACCGACTGCTTCAGCGCCAGCTGAAGAAGTTCGGCCTCGACGCCACGCGTCTTCCGACGGACGCGGCGGAGTGGGAGCGGTTCGTCGGTCGGATCAGCCGGGCGTACACCGAGCACGACCAAGGGCGCCAGCTCATGGAGCGCTCGCTGCAGGTCGCCTCGGAGGAGATGCAGCAGCTCTACGTGCGGCTGCGCGAGTCGGCCGAGGTGCGCGTGGCCGAGGAGCGCGACAAGCTGCGCGGCGTGATCAGCTCCCTGGGCTCGGGCTTGGCCGTCACGGACCGGCTCGGCGTGATCCAGACGATGAACCCCGAGGGCCTGCGCATGCTGGGCCTCGAGGCGGTGCCCAAGGGCACCTCGCTGCACGTGCTCGACGACGGCGGCGGGCTCGCGCTGCGCCGCTCCGACGACGAGCTGCACCTGCCCGAGGCGATCCTCACGGGTAAGACCGTGCGCCACGAGGACGCTCACTTCCTGCGGGCGAGCGGCGCGCTCCTGCCCGTCTCGTACGTGATCGCGCCGATCGACGAAGAGGGCGAGATGGTGGGCGCCACGCTCATCTTCGTCGACCTCTCGGAGCGCAAGCGGGTCGAGGAGGAGCGCGACCGCTCCTTCACGATGTCCCTGGACCTGCTCTGCGTGGCGAACTTCGAGGGCTACTTCACGCGGCTCAACCCCGCCTTCGAGCGGATCCTCGGCTGGACCGAGGAAGAGCTGATGGCGCGGCCCTTCATCGAGTTCGTCCATCCGGACGATCGCGCGCGTACGACCAAGGCGCTCGAGCGGCTCACGCGCGGCCTGCCCGTGAAGGACTTCCGCAACCGCTACACGACGCGCCAGGGCGGCTACCGCGTGCTCTCGTGGTCGGCGGTGCCGGACACGGGCAACGGCGTGACCTTCGCCGCGGCGCGCGACATCACCGAGCAGGAGCGCGCGCGCGTGCTCTTGCAGGAGGCCAAGGAGGCGGCCGAGGCCACCACCCAGGCCAAGAGCGAGTTCCTGGCCAACATGAGCCACGAGATCCGCACGCCGATGAACGCGGTGATCGGCATGACGGGCCTCTTGCTCGACACGACGCTTACCGGCGAGCAGAAGGAGTTCGTCGAGACGATCCGGCGCAGCGGCGACGCGCTGCTCGCGATCATCAACGACATCCTCGACTTCTCGAAGATCGAGAGCGGTCACATGGTGCTGGAGCAGCAGCCCTACGACGTGCGCGCGTGCGTCGAGGAGGCGCTCGACCTCGTGGCCACCAAGGCGGCGGACAAGAACCTGGAGCTGATCCTCCGGGTCGAGCCAAGCGTGCCCGCACGACTCGTGGGCGACATCACGCGCCTGCGGCAGATCCTCGTGAACCTCCTCAGCAACGCGGTGAAGTTCACCGAGTTCGGTGAGGTCGCGGTGGAGGTGGGGGCCGAGCGCGTCGCCGTAGGCGACGGCGAGGGCGACTACGAGCTCAAGTTCTGCGTGCGCGACACGGGCATCGGTGTCCCCAAGGAGAGCCAGGACCGCCTGTTCCGCTCCTTCAGCCAGGTCGACGCCTCGACCACGCGCCGCTTCGGCGGCACGGGCCTCGGGCTCGCGATCTCGAAGCGCCTGGCCGAGCTCATGGGCGGCAGCATGTGGATCCAGAGCGAGGGCATCCCGAACCAGGGCTCGCGCTTCTTCTTCACGGT
>JASJAY010000063.1 GCA_030066775.1 Planctomycetota bacterium | reverse complement strand
TGCGCAAGATGATGGCGTAGGGCACGCCCTTCTTGATGCGCGAGTCCCACTCCTCGGCGCCGTAGCGATCCTCGGTGCTCTGCAGGTCCGGCGTGGCGAAGTAGCGCATGTCGAACTTGCGGATCTTGTCGTAGACGAGCGTGTACGTGCCGCCCTCGGTGGGCTTGTCGTCGACGAAGTAGTCCTCACGGCGCCAGAGCTCGAGCCAAAGGCCATCGCCCTCGACGTCGTTCGACTTCAGCGCGTAGCCGACCTCGGAGAGGGGGCTCGGGCGGTCGTCCTCGCGGCGGGAGCCGTCGTCTTCGCTGCCCGTGATCCGGGTGCGGCGTGCCGTGATGAAGTGCACGACGTCGGCGTCCTTGCCCGCGCGGGTGCCGTTCTTGCCGAGGAAGCCGACGTTGCCCGTCATGCCGCCCCACCAGATGTAGCGGAAGTCCTTGAAGATCTGGCCCAGGATGGCGTTCGCGATCTTCGGTCGGCTGAGCTCCTCGTCGGCGATATCGCGACCGCGCACCGTGCCCGAGATGACCGTGACGATCAGCGTCGTGATCGTCGCGAGGATCGTGATCGCCACGGCGATCTCGATCAGCGTCATGCCGCGCTCGCGGTGGGGTGCCCTCACTCGGTGCTCTCCGGCTGCGGGATGTAGGTCTTGAGCGTCAAGAGCGGCTTGTCGTCCCCCTCGTCGGCGAAGTAGAGGTGCAGGGTGACCTCGATCAGGTTGATCGAGCCCGCGCCTTCCGCGCCCTCGTCGTCGTCGTCACCGCTCCCGCTCGTCCCGACGGCCTCCCCGTCTCCGAAGAGGGGCTCGGCGTCGTCGTCGGTCGAGGCGCCCGCCGCCGCCTTCAGCTTCTTCTCGAGGCGGAGGGAGTAGAAGCGATAGCGATCGGCCTGGCGGCCCTCGAGCTTCAGCCAGTCGCGGGCGTAGAAGTCGGCCACGTTGGCCGTCATGCCGTCGTCGTGCTGCTGGATCTCGTAGAGGATGCGGCGGAAGCAGGAGTCGGCCACCTCGCGCAGGACGCGCCGGGAGACCGCCCGGTTGGCCTTGTCCATGTTCTCGTGCCAGATCTGCATCACCGTCGAGGTGATGAGCGCGAGGATGCCGAAGGCGCACATGACCTCGAGCAGGGTGAAACCCCGCTGCGTGCGCGAACGACCCGGCGCGGCCGGCTCAGTAGTTGAAGGCGGCCTGGTCAAGGGACTCCCGGATCTCGTGCTTGCCGTCCACCCACGAGGCCTCGGACGTGAGGCCGTTCAGCACGATCGTGATCGTGCGATCTTCCTCGGACACGTCCAGCGCGACGCTCTTGATGCGAATGGCGATCGACTGGTCCGTGTTGCCGCCGGCATCGAAGTGGATCGAGTAGGCCTTGCCGCCCTGGCTGATGGGGCGCCAGGCGTCCTTGCGCTCGCTGACGCCGGCCCACTCGATGTCGTCGGGCAGCGGGCGCCACTCGGTGTAGAGCCACTCACGTTCGCGGCTGCGGGCGCGTTCCTGCGCCTCGGTCGCGTCGTCGTCGCGCGTCGCCTTCTCGCTGGCGATGTTCGTGAACTTCACCCGGTAGGCGGAGCGTTCCTCATCCGTGTCGTCCACGACGGCCCAGCCGAGCTCCAGGTAGGCGTCGTAGCCGTCCTGGATGGCCTGCTCCTTGGTGCCGTGGATGGAGGCGATGACGGAGTTGGCCGCCAGGTCGAGGCGCGAGCGGGCGCCCCAGCCGTCCATGTTGAGCGGCACGATCAGCAAGACGGAGCCCAGGATCAGCACCACGGCCATGACCTCGAGCAGGGTGAAGCCTGCGAGGCGACGAGTGCGGGCGATCTGGGATCCGCTGGTCATCAATCCTTGTCCTTGGCGCCGTGAATGATGTCGTCGTCGGTGTCGAGCTGGCCGTCCGGCCCGGCGGAGCTCAGGAAGAATTTGCGCTTCCCGTCCGGCCGGTAGTCGTACTCGTTGCCCCACGGATCCTGCGGGATGTTGTCGATGTAGGCCTCACCCGTCTTCTCGTCCTCCTGCGTGAGCTGGTCGAGGGAGTCCGGGACCGACTTCTCGCGCAGCCGGTAGAGGTCGATGGCCTGGGCGATGCGGTCCATCTGGATCGTGGCGGTGTCCTGCTCCGACTCGAACAGGGCCTTCCAGACGTTGGGTCCGACGATGGCGATCAGGCCGCCGAGGATGACGATCACCACCATCAGCTCCACGAGCGTGAAGCCCTGCTGGCGGCGGGAACGCGACAGACGTGACATGGGGAGGTCTCCGGATGACCGGTCAGGGCGCCCGTTGGACGCCCGGCCCGGCGATTTCTTCCAATCGGGCCATCATACGGGAGCGGCCGGGGCCGAGCCCACTCCGAGCGGGCGCCTGCTCAGGCCCCTGCAGGGCCCTGGCGGGCCGGGCAGAGGCCGCGGACGCCCTGGACGGATCAGCCGCCGACGTTGTTGATGTCGGAGATCTTCAGGATCGGCAGCATGACCGAGATCACGATGAAGCCGACCACGAGGGCCATGCCCACGATGAGCAAGGGCTCCAGGAGGCTCGTGACCTTCTGGATCTGGATCTCGATCTCCTCGTCGTACGCGGAGGCGACCTGATCGAGCATGTTCTCGAGCTCGCCGCTCTGCTCGCCGACGGCGATCATGTAGCCCACGACAGGTGGGAACACGCCCGATTTCTTGATCGGCGTGGCGATGTCCGTGCCCTCGATGATGCGCGTCTGGACGTTCTCGAGCACGCGCTGGATGACGGCGTTGTCGACGATGTCCTTGACGATCTTCAGCGCCTCGAGGACGGGCACGCCGCTCTTCAGCAGGGTGCTCATGGTGACCGCGAAGCGCGAGACGGCGGACTTGCGGAACAGGTCGCCGAGCACGGGCAGTCGCAGCTTGAAGCGGTCGACGCGGTACTTGTACTCGCGGTTGCGCATGCCGATCCGGTGGCCGATGAGCACGGCCAGGATCGCGCCGGCGACGAAGAACCAGTTGGCGCCCAGGAAGTCCGCTGAGGCCTTCAGGATCTGCGTGGGCAGCGGGATCTTCTGCCCCGAGTTCTCGACGACCTTCATGATCTTCGGCACGACGAACGCCATCAGGATGATGACGATCACGACGCCGACCATGATCATGACGATCGGGTAGGCCAGCGCCGCGCCGATCTTGCTCTTGATGGCCGCCTGGCGCTGGAGGTAGTCGGCCAGCCGGTCGAGCACCTGGTCCAGGGAGCCCGACGCCTCGCCGGCCTTGACCATGTTGACGTAGAGGTCGGCGAAGTACTCGGGGTGGTAGGCCAGGGCCTCGGCGAACGAGAGACCCTGCGTGAGCTTCTCGCGCACGTCGCGGAAGCAGGCCTCGAGGTCGGGGGTCTGCGACTGCTCGATCAGTGCCGTCATGGCCTGGGCGAGCGGGATGCCGGCCTTGAGCAGCGTGGCGAGCTGCCGGGTGTACATCGGCACCTCGGAGGTGCCCTTGGCGCCCCGGCTGAAGTCGAGGACCTTCTCCTTCTTCTTGTCGCGGCGGACGGCCTTCGCGCGCTGCGAGATGTCCGTGACCATCACGTTCTGCGCGCGCAGCTTGATGCGGGCCTCGCGCGCCGAGTCGGCATCGATGATGCCGGTCTTGGACGATCCGGTGGGCGTCAGGCCCTTGTAGTTGTAGACGGGCATTCGCGACCTACATCACGTCGAGCTGGGTGACGCGCATGACCTCCTCGGGCGTCGTGAGCCCGAGCTTCACCTTGTGGGCACCGTCCATGCGCAGCGTGCGGAAACCGCGCTCGAGCGAGGCGCGCTTGATGGCACTGGCGCTGGCGCGGTTGACGATCTGCTCGCGCACCACGTCGTCGATGGGCAGCACCTCGTAGACGCCGACACGCTCCAGGTAGCCCGAGCCGAAGCAGTTGCCGCAGCCGCGACCGCGGATCAGCTTGCCGTCCTTCAGCATGTCGACGTCGAGCTTCAGGTCCGAGAGCATCTCGAGGTCGTCCTTGTCCGGATCGACCTGCTCGGCGCAGTCGTCGCAGATGCGGCGCACGAGGCGCTGGGCGATGGCGACCACGACCGACGTCGCGACCAGATAGGGCTCGATGCCGATGTCGAGGAGACGCGTGGTGACGGTGGGGGCGTCGTTGGTGTGGATCGTGCTGAACACCAAGTGACCGGTCTGGGCGGCCTGGATGGCGATGCGGGCCGTCTCGACGTCACGCACCTCACCGACCATCATGATGTCCGGGTCCTGACGCAGCAGGGAGCGCAGGCCCGCGGCGAAGGTCAGGCCCTTCTTCTCGTTGACCTGGATCTGGCTGATGCCGTCGAGGTGGTACTCGATCGGATCCTCGATCGTCATCACGTTCATGCGCACCGAGTTGATCTTGCTCAGCGCGGAGTAGAGCGTGGTCGTCTTACCCGAACCGGTGGGGCCGGAGACGAAGATGATGCCGTGGTTGTAGTGGATGTACTTGTTGATGGCATCGAGGTTGTCTTCGAGGAGGCCGATCTCCTCGAGCGTGTAGAGCCGCGCCGTCTTGTCGAGCAGACGCATCACGATGCGCTCGCCCGCGTTGGTGGGCACGGAGGAGACACGCACGTCCACCTCGGCGTCGCCCAGGCGAAGTGACGCGCGGCCGTCCTGGGGGAGGCGGCGCTCGGCGATGTCGAGGTTGCTCATGACCTTGATGCGGGAGGTCACGGCGTCCTGGATCTTCTTCGGCACCGCTTCCATGTCGTAGAGCACGCCATCGATGCGGTACCGGACCTGCACGCGGTCTTCGTAGGGCTGCAGGTGGATATCCGAGGCGCGCATCTTGAGCGCCTGGAAGAAGAGCATGTTGACCAGCTTGATGATCGGCGCCTTGTTCGCGACGTCGAGGATGTCCTCGGTCGTGTCGACGCTCTCGGCCAGGCTCTCCAGGTCGTCGTCTTCGAAGTCCCCGACGGACTCCTCGACGATGTCCTGCTTGTTCTTGTAGGCCTTGTTGATCAGCCCCGTGATCTCGGTGCGCGGGGCGAGGACGGGATCCAGCTCGAGGTCGAGCATCGCCGCCAGGTCGTCCATCGGATAGGCGTCGAACGGCGAGGCCGTGGCGACCTTCATCGTCCCGTTGGCCTGCTCGAGCCCGACCAGGTAGTAGTTCCGGGCGAACTGGACCGGGACCTTCTCGACGAAGGCCTGGGGGACCTGGATCTTGCTCAGGTTCTCCTCGTACTCCATCGCCAGGCCTTCGGACATGGCCTTGAGGAGGTCGTGCTCGGAGAGGAAGCCCTTGGAGAGGAGCACCTTGTCGAGCGGCCAGCCGGTCTCGCGCTCGGCGTCGAGCGCCTGCTCGAGCAGCTCGTCCGTGAGGAGTTCCTTGTGCTTCAGGGTCTTGATCAGCGGGTTTTCCACGCGGACATCCTACAGACGAGCGAGCGACCGGAGGCACATCCGGATCACGGTGTCCGACCAAGCCGGTCACCGGACTCCGGGCGTGTCCCGATCGGTCGTCGCCAGGTTGTGGAGGGCCGGGCGTGAGCCCGGGGATCCCTACCGCAGCTGCTTCTTGAGCCGGCCCTCGAGCATGGCCCTACGCGCCGCCCGCTCGGCCTGGATGCGCTGCTGGCTCACGCCGTGGAAGCGGGTGTGCTCCAGCAGGCCGATCTCCTCGAGGCGGTCGGAGGCGCTGCCCGAGCCGCGGACGCAGCCGTTCGGGTCGGTGCGCACGCCGGCGCCCGTCTTCCGCCAGTTGGCGCAGGGATCGCCCTCGTCGTACTCCTCGCAGGCCGCGAAGTACGAGTTGTAGAGCTCCGTGTAGCCGATCAGCTCGTCGGCCTTGCCCTTGCGCTTCGCCGACTCGTTGTCGAGCGTGCGGAAGCCCTCGTCGTCACCGGACATGATGGTGGGGGTGACGAAGAGGAAGAGCGTCGTCTCGCGGTCGCTCTTCGAGGTCGACTGGAACAGGTCGCCGACCAGCGGCAGGTCCGCCAGGACCGGGGTGCGGTCGACCGTGCTCTGCTGGTTGCGGCCCATCAGGCCGCCCAGGACCACCGTGTGGCGGTTGGGGCAGGTCACGACCGTGGTCAGGATGCGGCTGATCTGGTCGGCCGGAATCACCGTGCCGCCGGGCAGGGTGCGCGGCTCGCCGGCGAAGGCCGAGACCTCGAGCGTGATGTTGAGCAGGAGGTAGTAGTCGTCGGCGATGTGGGGCGAGATGCGCAGCGTGGTGCCCGCGTCCTCGAACCCGCCGAAGCCGCCGCTCGTCGTGCCGCCGGTGGTGGTGGTGCTCTCGGTGGTGGCCTGTCGGTCCTTCACCTCGATCACCGCGACCTCGTTGTCCGCCGTGACGATGCTCGGCAGCTGGAGGATGCGCGTGCGGCTGACGGTGTTCAGCACGTTGAAGATGAAGGGCATCTGGCCGAAGGCGAAGATGCCGCCCACGAGGCCGCTGGGGGCCGCGTTCGCGTCGCTGTCCACGAAGGGCGGGATGCGGTCCGTGAAGAAGGTGTCGCCGTCCTTGTCGGCGAAGACCGACTGGCCGAACGAGGTGAAGCCGAAGCCGCTGACCTCTTCGGAGCCCACGAGGCCGTTGTCGTCGGCCGCGCCGAGCTCGACCGCCAGGCGGTAGGCATCATCGAGGGTGAGCTCGATCAGCGCCGCCTCGATCAGCACCTGCGACTTGCGGACGTCGATCTCCTCGATGATCTTGCGGATCTGCTCCCACTGGCGCTCCGTGGCCGCCACGATCAGGGAGTTCGACTTGATGTCCGCCACGATCGCCGGCTTCTCGTCGTTGCGGGGGTCGCCGCCCGTGCCGGCGGGACGGCCCTGGCCCGGACGCCCGGGCTGGGCGCCGGTCGTGGTCGCCGAGCTGCCGAACAGCGTCGTGGCCTCGATCAGGGCGTTGAGCACCTCGGCCGTCTCGTCGGCCTCGAGGTTCTTCAGCCGGATGACGTGCACGAAGGCGTTCGTGATGTAGAGCGGGACATCGAGGTGCCCGATGACCTTCTTGATCTCGATCGTGTCCTGCTTCGTGGCGTAGATGATGATCTGGTTGGTGCGGACGTCCGCGATGATGCGCGGCTCCGGGTCCGCCGAGGCCTGGCTCGACGGCTGGTTGCCGCGGGGCTGGGGCCGGCCCGGTAGGGAGACGCGGTCGCGGCCCGTGAACAGGTCCGTGAGGATCGGCTCGATCTCGTCGGCCGTGGCGTGCACGAGCTGCACGTACTCCGACGTGACCTCGCGGCCCTCGGGCTTCACGTCCATCTCCTTGAGGAGCTTGTAGATCGAGACGGCGTTGGGGGCGAAGTCCGTGATGACGAAGGCGCGGGCGTCCGGCACCTCGGTCACGTTGCCGATGTTCTGGCCCGTCACGATGCGCGTGAGGGCGTTCCTGGCGTTGCGCAGGTCCGTCATGTTCTCGACGCGGATCGTGGTGGTGATGTAGAGGCCGTCCGCGTTCTCGTAGACGTCGAGGTTGTCGTCCGTGAGCCTCACGTACTTGGCCTTGAGCTTCAGGATCGACGTCGTGCGGCGGGCGTCCATGACGAGCTGGACCTGGTAGCCCTCGGGGCCGACCGGGATCATGACGAGCTCGTAGAAGGTGAGCAGCGCGCGGACGATGCTGAAGAGGTCCTTCTTGGGGGCCTTCAGGTCGAGCGCGCCGATGATCTTCTTGCCGCGGATCTGCTTGTCCTGCGGGTCCCAGACCAGCGGGGCCTGGGTCTGCGTGCCGACGGCCTTGAGGAAGTCCTCGATCTCGACCTCCTCGCCGAGCGCGATGATCACGTCGTCCTCGGCGTGGGCCAGGCCGTCCTCCCCGTGGAAGGCGCCGGGCGCGAAGAGGAAGAAGGCGCCGACGACGGCCGCGAAGAGGAAGAAGGTGCTCTTTTCGCGGCGCCGCTTGCGGAGCTCGTGGCGGATACCCATGGGGGCTTCTCCAACGTGTCCCGGAGGCCCCTCACCGTGGGCACACACCCCCCGCGGAGCCGCACCTCGGGCGCGGTCGCGAGACGTCCCGCCCCTCCCAGAGCGAGCCTCCAAGCCAGGATTGTCGGGCCGCCTCTGGGAGTGGTCAAACACCCTGAGCCGGCTGATTGGCGGGCTCTCGGCCCACATCCCGTTGGACGGCTCGGCATAGGGCGCTCTTTCGTCCCATCTGGCGCCGTTCAGGGGGCGGGGGTCCCAGAGGGCGAAAACTGGCCCTCTCGTTCACCGTTCTGTCACATGCCGTGCGCGGGGAGATGGAAACGCGCATGGGTACCGGTGGTAGGAGGGCACCCCTGGCGAGAGGGCGGCCGCAAGGGCCGCGCCCTACTACCGCTGGTCTGCGCGGGCACCCCCTCGGACGGCCGTGCGCGTTTCCGCGGCGGTGGTCGATGAATGTTGACCGGCGCCCCACGGCCGGTACATTCGCCGGCTTGCGCTCCGAGTTTCCCCGTTGTTGGGATCGGACGCTTCACCCCCCGAGAGAGCATTCATGTCCGTACGCGTCCAGGCCAAGGCCAACGAGCCCCTCGAGAAGACCCTCCGTCGTCTGCGCAAGCTCTGCAACAACGAAGGCATCACTCGCGAGCTCAAGCGCCACGCGTACTACGAGAAGCCCTCGGAGCGCCGCCGCCGCAAGAACCGCGAGCGCCTCAAGACCATCCGCCTCGCGCAGCGTGCGCAGGAGCTCTTGGGTAACTAGCCTCGGTAGCGCCCCATAGGGCGCGCTCCATCCCGCCCCTACACTCTCCGCGATGCGGGCGGTGCTGCTGGTCCTGTTCTTCGCCTCGGGTGCCGTCGGCCTCGTCTACGAGGTCGCGTGGACACGCGGGTTGCTATTGCTCCTCGGCTCGACCGCCGGCGCTACCGCCACCGTGCTCGGCGTCTTCGTCGCCGGCTTGGGGTTGGGCGCGCGCTGGGGTGGGGCCAAGGCGGAGCAGAGCAAGCGCCCGCTCGTGCTCTACGGCGTGCTCGAGGTGCTGGCCGGGCTGTGGGCGGTCTTCACGCTGCTCCTCCTCGGCTGGCTGATCACGCCCTACATCGCGGTCGCGGCCAACCTGCCCGAGGCCTTGCGTCTCACGCTGCGCATCCTCGTCGCGGTCATCATCGTCTTCCCCGCCTCGTTCCTGCTCGGCGCCACGCTGCCGGCCATGGTGCGTCACTGGGTACGCGAGGTGGACCGCACCGGGCGCACGACCGCGTGGCTCTATGGCGTGAACACCGTCGGGGCCGTGGTCGGCTGCCTCTCCGCGGGCTTCTTCGGCATCGAGCTCCTCGGCGTGACCGGCGCGATGACGGCCGCGGCTGCCATCGGCGCGGTCGTCGGCGGCCTGGCGATGCTCATCGGCAACGCCGCCACCGAGGTCCGCACCGTGACGCCGGTCGCGCCCGGCGCGATGCCGCGGAGCGCGGCGGGCATCGCGGCGCTCTTGTGCGGCTTCATCGGCCTCGGCGTGGAGGTCGCGGGCTTCCGCATCCTCGTCTTCTTCCTCGAGGGCTTCACGGTCACGTTCGCCGCGATGCTCGGCGTGTTCATCGCGGGCTTGGGATTCGGCAGCCTGATGCTCGGCGACGTGCTTGCGCGCACGAACCGCCCTGCGCGCGTGCTCGGCGTGGTGCTGCTGGTCGAGGCGGCGCTGCTCGTGCTCGCGCTGTTCTGGGTCGTGCCGTCGCTCGAAGGCTGGATGCACGGCGTCAAGGGCGGTGCCTACGCCGGGAGCGGCTCCGAGGCGGAGATCACCGCGGCGCTCAAGTACGCCTCGCTGGTCGGCGCTTGGATCCTGCTCTTCGTGCCCGCCTTCGTGCTCGGGCCCACGTTCCCGCTCTGCGTGCGCTGGGCGGAGCGCGACGGGCTGCCCCCGGGCGAGGCCGTGGGCCGCTCCTACGTGGGCAACAGCGTGGGCAGCGTGATGGCGCCGCTGCTCTTGACCTTCGCGGTCATGCCCTGGGTCGGCGTGCTCGGCGGCTGGCTGATGATGACCGTCCTGACGCTGCTCGCGGGACTCGGCTTCCTGCTGGTGCCGGAGGCGCGTCTCGCGCGCCCGGGCCCGGTCGCGACGCTGGGCCTGGCCGCGCTCCTGGTGGGGATGCTGGCCCCGCTCGCGCAGCTCCCAGGCACGCGCACGACCGACCTGGTCGAGGCCAGCGTCGTGCTGCGCAACCGGACGGACCGCGTGCTGGTCGACTACGCGACCGACAACGTCACGACCGCGAGCGTCATCGAGACGGACGACGGCGAGCGCCTGCTCTACACCGACGACTTCGCCGCAGCCGCCACGGGCCGCTACGACCGCTACATGCGCATGCTCGGGCATCTGCCCGCGATCCTCGCGAAGGACCCGAAGAACGCCATGGTCATCGCGTTCGGCACCGGCACGACGGCCGGCGCCGTTGCCGCCCACGAGGACGTGAAGCGCCTCGAAGTCGTGGAGGTCAGCCAGGCGGTGCTCGACCTCGCGCACCACTTCGGCGAGTCCAATCGCGGCGTGCTGCAGGACGAGCGGGTCACGATCGTTCGCGACGACGGCCGCAACACGCTGCTCTTGCACGAGCCGGACCTCGACCTGATCACGCTCGAGCCGTTGATGCCGTACAGCCCGCAGGGCCTGCCGCTCTACACGCGCGAGTTCTACGAGCTTGCGCGGGCGCGGTTGCGTGAGGGCGGCGTGCTCTGCCAGTGGGTGCCCGTGCACGCCATGCGCGCGGATCTCTACGCCACGTTCGTGCGCACCTTCTTCGAGGTGTTCCCGGAAGGCACGCTCTGGTTCTTCGAGCAGGCCTCGGTGCTCATCGGCTGGAAGGGGACCGAGCGTCCGGATCGCGAGACCATCGAGCGGCGCGTGTACGCCATCTCGGGCGACTTGCAGGACGCCGGCTTCGACGACCCGATGATGTTCGCCTCGGGCTACCTGGCGCACGGCACGACCGTGCTCGACGCGGACGGTCCGCTCGTGTCCGGCACGAGCTTCTGGGGACGGCCGGTCGTGGACGGCGATCCGTTCCCCGAGTTCCATCCCACGCCCCGCGCCAACCTGAACACCCAGTACCTCGCGCGCACGTTGGGCTGGCTCGAGTCGCTCGTCGATCCGTCGTCGGAGCCGCGCGATGCGTCGTGGTGGCCCGAGGGCATGCACGGTCGTCGCGACGGGACGCGCCGCGCGCTCGAGGCGCGTCGGTACGGCGCGGACGCGCACTACCAGAGCGTCTTCGTGGCCAGCGAGACGGTGTCGGTGGAGCAGCGCCGCGCCATGGTGCCGAGGATGCTCGACCTATATGACCAGGCGGCCACCACGTTCACCAAGGCGCTCGAGCTGATCCCCAGCGACCGCGTCCTGCGCCGGCGACGCCTGCTCAACCTGCGCCTCGGCACGATGGTGCGCGCCGCCGCGCTCATGCGTCGGGCCGACCAGGTGCCCGAGGGCGAGCGGCGCACGCTCCTGCGCCAGGCAGACCGCCTGATGCGCGGCGTGCTGGGGCCGCTCGAGTGGGATCCCGCGCCGTTCGCCACGGAGCGCGAGCGGACGGCGCAGCTGCACGCGACCATCCAGCTGCGCCTGGGCCGCTGCGCGAAGGCCGAGGCCACCCTGCGCGACGGCGCGGCGGACCTCGGCGGGCTCGTAGCCGGCCGGCGCCTCGAGCGCTACGCCAACGCCCTCGCGGCCATGGTGGAGGGCAAGCCGGGCAAGGCGCCGGGCTGGATGCGCGCCGCCGCCGAGCGCGGGGATCCGTGCCGGGAGTCGGGCGTCGACAGCCTGCGCCCCGAGATCGACGCCTTCCGGCGTGCGCTCTCGAGTGGCTCGAACGAGCGCATGCATGCGGGCCTGGTGGCCCTCGTCGGCGCTGCCGTCCGCGAGGACCTGGTCGGCGAGCTGGCGGCCACGCTCGAGCCGGAGGCGACGAAGGACGCGGCGCCGGGCATGCGCGTGCTCGTCGCGGCGCTGCGCCTCGGAGAGCGCCCGCGCAACATCGGCACCCCGCGCGACCCGTTGCTGGAGCTGGCGAACGACGGCTCCAGCGCCGTCCAGATCGCCGTCCTCGAGCACATCAAGCGGCGCAACCTGATCGACAACTACGTGGCGACGTCGCTGGTCGTGCTCTCGACGAGCGACGACGCCTCGGTGCGGCGCGCCTATGTGGCCGCCTGCGCGAGCTCGAACGACCGCATCATCATCTGCGGCGTCGTCGCCTCGCTGATGGACGCTGACGTCAATGTCCGCAAGGAAGCGGTGGGCATCCTGTTCCGCCGCGCGTCCGCCGAGCTCGCGGGCTACGACCCCGAGGCCGATCGCGACGCGCGCCGCCCCGCCTACGAAGCCGTCGCCAAGCGCCTCGGCTGCAAGTGACAAGAAGGTGTCAGGACACTTTTCGCGCACTCCGCCAGCGGAGTGCGCGAAAAGTGTCCTGACACCAACTTATTGCAGGGACTTCACCTCGCCGATGAGGGCCATGATGGTGTCCTTGGCGTCGCCGAAGAGCATCATGGTCTTGTCGTTGAAGAAGAGCTCGTTGATCTCGCCGGCGAAGCCGACGCCGAGACTGCGCTTCAGGATGATGATGTTGTTCGACTTGTCCGCGTCGAGGATCGGCATGCCGTAGAGGCCGCTCTCCTTGTCCGTGCGGGCCGCCGGGTTGACGACGTCATTCGCGCCGACCACGAGCACCACGTCCGTGTTCTCGAAGTCGGGGTTGATGACCTCCATCTCCTTGAGCTGGTCGTACGGCACGTTGGCCTCGGCCAGGAGCACGTTCATGTGTCCCGGCATACGGCCGGCAACGGGGTGGATCGCGTACTGGATCTTCACGCCCGCGCTTTCGAGCAGGTCGCAGAGCTCGCGCACGCTGTGCTGCGCCTGAGCGACCGCCATGCCGTACCCCGGCACGACGATCACGCTGCGCGCGCTGGTGAGCAGGATCGCGCCGTCCTCCGGCGTGTAGTTGCGCACCGTGCGGGTTTCCATCTCCCGCCCCTCGGTGCTGCCCGTGCTGTCGCCGGTGCCGAAGGCGCTGAAGAGCACGTTCGCGAGCGAACGGTTCATCGCCTTGCACATGATGACCGTCAGGATGAGCCCCGACGCGCCGACCAAGGCGCCGGCCACGATCAGGATCGGGTTGCCGATCGCGTAGCCGGCCGCGGAGGCCGCGATGCCCGAGTACGAGTTCAAGAGCGCCACCACGACGGGCATGTCCGCGCCGCCGATGGGCATCACCGCGAGCACGCCGAGGCCGAGCGCGACCGCCAGCACGACGAAGAGCCAGATCTCCGCGCCCAGGTTGTTGGCGTAGAGGATCACGGCGACGAGCGCGACCACCAGCAGGCCCAGGTTGGCCAGGTTCTGGTTCGGGAACTTGACCGGCGCGCTGTTGACCTTGCCGGCGAGCTTGCCCCAGGCGATCACGCTGCCTGTGAACGTCAATGCACCGATCAGCACGCCGAGCGCCGTGACGACGCCGATCGTGGGGGTGTACGGATCGCGGTGCATCACCTCGCCGAGCGCGACGATGGCGGACGCGAGCCCGCCGACGCCGTTGAAGGCCGCGACCAGCTCGGGCATGCCCGTCATCTCGACACGCTTGGCCAGAACGAAGCCGACGGCGCCGCCCAGTCCCATCGCGATCAGGATCGCGATCAGCGGGCCCGTCTCCGGGCTGCGGGCGATGAGCACGGTGATCGCGGCGAGCGTCATGCCGGTGACGCCCTTGAGGTTGCCGCCTACGGCCGTCTTCGGGCCGGAGAGGCCCTTCAGGCCGAAGATGAAGAAGCCTGCGGAGACGAGGTAGAGAACCCAGGCAACGGCTTCGCTCACGCGTCACCCCCCTTCGCCGGCTTCTCCTTCTTCTTCTTGAACATGTGCAGCATGCGGTCGGTGACCGCGAAGCCGCCCACGACGTTGATCATGGCCAGGAAGACTCCGATCACGCCCAGGATCAGCCCGAAGGTGCTCGTGGTGTTGGACGCCACGATGATCGCGCCGATCAGGATGATCCCGGAGATGGCGTTCGCGCCCGACATCAGCGGCGTGTGCAGCTGGGCAGGCACCTTCGTGATGACCTCGAAGCCGATGAAGGCCGCGAGCACGAAGATGTAGAGCCCGATGACCTCGCCCATGGTCAGTGCCAGGATCACGCGTCACCTCCCGTCGCGAGGGGCTCCAGGCCCATCGCCTCTCTCGTTGCGGCGTGGCGCACGTCGCCCGCGTGGGCCACGAAGCTGCCGTCGGTGATCTCGTCCTCGAAGTCGAGGTGGACCTTCTCGTCGGAAGGCGCTTCGCCCTCACCTGGTGCGTCCGGCGTCAGGTGTCGGACGATCTCCTCGATGTTCTTCGAGTACATCCGGCTGGCGTCCGTCGGCATCGTGGCCGGCAGGTTGAGCGTGCCGACGATCGTCACGTTGTGCTTCGTGACGACCTGCCCAGGCTCGGTCAGCTCGCAGTTGCCGCCCGTCTCGGCGGCGAGGTCGACGATCACGGCGCCCGGCTTCATTTGCTCGACCGTCGCGGCCTCGATCAGGCGCGGCGCGGGCCGTCCCGGCACGAGCGCCGTCGTGATCACGCAGTCGGCGATCTTGATGCGCTCGGCGAGCTTCTCGGCCAGCTTCTGCTTGCCCGCTTCGGAGAGCTCCTTGGCGTAGCCGCCCTCGCCCTCGCCGCTCTCTTCGAGCTCGACCTCGATCGCGTCGGCGCCGAGGCTCTTGGCCTGCTCGCGCGCCTCCGCGCGGATGTCGTAGGCCTCGACGATCGCGCCCAGACGACGGCAGGTCGCGATGGCCTGCAGGCCTGCGACGCCGACGCCGATCACCACGACGCGCCCCGGCGGGATCGTGCCTGCGGCGGTCATGAGCATCGGGAAGAACTTGCCGAGGTGCTGCGCACCGAAGAGCGCTGCGCGGTAGCCCGCGACGGTGCTCATCGAGGACAGCGCGTCCATCGATTGCGCGCGCGTGATGCGCGGGACACAGTCCATCGCGAACGCGGAGATCTTCTTGTCGACGAGCGCCTTCACGACGTCGGTGTTCGTGACCGGCCAGATGAACGAGACGAGCGTCACGCCCTCGGGTAGGGGGGCGATCTCGTCGGGCCCGTCCACCTGGATGCGGACGACGAGGTCGGCGCCATCCAGGGCCCCGGCGGCGTCGGTGGCGACCGTCGCTCCGGCCTTCTCGTACGCGGCGTCGAGGAACCCGGCCGCCACCCCGGCGCCCGACTCCACGACGACCGAGTGATCTGCGCGGATGAGGCGGCTCACGACCTCGGGGATCAGCCCGACGCGGGTCTCGCCTTCGCGCGTTTCTCGCAGTACGGCAATCTGCATGCGCATTCTCCCGTACACGGCGTTCTACCGCTGCCCGGGCGAAGCGCTATCCCGGTCCGAGGGCTATTTGACGCGGTTCAAGTGTGCTTCGAGCCACGCCGCGACGACGCTCCGCGCGTCGGCCATGAGGTCGTGGTCGGCGTCGAGCGCCTCGTGCCGGATGGCCGCACCGCCGGCCTCGAAGGCCTCGACGACGGCGGCCGAATAGTCCGGCGGATACGAGGGATCCCGCGTGCCCGTAACCCACAACACGGGCTTGCCGGAGAGCGCCGACAGCCCCGGCCGATAGGCCATGGGCACGCCGCCGGCGAGGCCCACGAGACCCGCGATGCGGTCCGGATGGCTGGCGGCGAAGTGGGTCGCGACGCCGACGCCCTGGCTGTAGCCGAGCAGCCAGATGCGGGCCGGATCGAGCTCGAAGCGCTCGAGGGCGAGGTCGAGCGCGGCGCCGATCAGCGCGTCGTTGCGGCGGTCCGTATCGGCGCGGTCCGGGTCGGCGATCCAGCCGTGCCCGATGCCGCCCTTGCGCGAGCCCCGTGAAGACGGCCGGCGATAGAAGGTCGAGGGCCCCTCGGGCACGACGATGGGGACCTCCGGGGGCGCGACGAGCGTCGCGTAGGCAAGCAGCGACTGCGGCGGCTGGCCGTACCCGTGCACTGCGACGAGCGCACCCGTCGGACCCTCTGCGGGTTGCCGCGGCGCCAGCAAGCGCACGTTGCCCGGGGCCTCGAAGACGATGCGCTCGCGTACGGCCAAGAGCTCGTCCGAGGGCTCTGTCCCCGGCGCCGGTGCGGCCGCGGCCGCGCCCGACCCGGGGCCGCTCAGGAAGGGACCGGCTGGCCCTTCTCGAGCGCCATGATCTTCGCGACGCGGTCCGTGTGGCGCCCGCCGTCGAAGGTCGTCTCCAGGAAGACGTCGGCCATGCGCTGGATGGCCTTCGCGCTGTGGATGCGCGCACCGAAGCAGGCCACGTTCGCGTCGTTGTGGCGACGCGTCATCTCGGCCGACCACGGGTCGCTGAGCGTGGCGGCGCGGATGCCGTTCACCTTGCCGGCGGCCATGCAGATGCCGATGCCCGTGCCGCAGATCAGGATGCCTCGCTCGGCCTTGCCCTCGGCGACGGCGTTCGCGGCCAGGGCCGCGTAGTCGGGGTAGTCCACCGACTCCCCGCGCTCGCAGCCGAAGTCCGTCACGTCGTGGCCACGGCTTCGGAGGTGCTCGACGAGTGCGAGACGTTCTTCGACAGCGGCGTGGTCCGACGCGATGGCGATCTTCATGCTGGCAGGATGCTCCCGACGATCAGGGTGGCTGCGGCGTCCAGTCGCTTGGCGAGTCTAACGTACGCCGGGTACGGCGCGCCCGCGGGGTCCGTGACGTCGTTGCCTTCGGGATCGAGCAGGTACACGTCGCGCTCGCGGTGGGGGAAGAACGCCAGGATCTCCTCCCGCTGCTCGCGCTCCATGCAGATGATGTGCGTGGCGCGGTCGACCATGTCCTGCGACAGCTTCTGTGCGCGGTGCTGCTCCAGCGTGAGCGGCGAGGCGAACTCGTCGCGCGCGACGCGACGCACCTTGCGCGACGCGCGGCGGCCGACGTCGGCGGCGAGCCCGGCGCTGGCGACCTGGTAGCCCTTCTCTTCGAGCTCGCTCTCTTCGCACGAGAGCTGGTCGGCGAGCCGGCGACGCAGGATGGCGGCGGCCAGCGGGCTGCGGTCGGTGTTGCCGGCGCACACGAAGAGCACGTTGGCCCAGTGCGGCTGGCGGATGCGCCACTCGGGGATCGCGCCCTCGCGCAGCACCGTCACCTCGTCACCGACGATCTTCACGACCGTGCTGTCGATGCCGCCCTCGGCGGGGCCCCCGTCGATGATCAGGTCGAGCTCGGTGGGGAAGTGCTCGAGCACCTCGGCCGCGGTCTTGGCCGCAGGCGTGCCCGAGATGTTCGCGCTCGGGACGAGCAGCGGCACGCCGGCGGCACGCACGAGGCCGCGCGCGAGCGGGTGGTCCGGCAGGCGGAAGCCTGCGAGGTGCTTCTTCTCGTCCTCGAGCACGAGCGTCAGCGCGCCGGGCCAGAAGCGCTTCATGAGCGCGACGGCGTGGGGCGGGAGCTCGGGACAGCGCACGATCACGGAGGCGGCATCGGCCACCATCAGCGTCATCGGCTTGTCGCGATCGCGGCGCTTGATCTCGTAGAGGCGCTCGACCGCCTCCGGGATGTCGGCGGCAACGGCAATGCCGTAGACGGTCTCCGTGGGGAAAGCGACCAGGCCACCCTTGCGGAGGATCTCGCCGGCACGGGCCAGCTCCTCGTCGAGTGCGCCTTGGTCGATCAGGGTGAGGACTTCGGTTCCCATGGGGGCGGGAGGATACCGGTGGGGGCTCCCGCGTCGCCGGTTTCCGGGAGTGTGCGTTCATGAGGCGCTAGTGAGCGGACAGAGCGCAAAGCGCGCTCCGGCTGCGCGGAGGCGGTACGCTGCGGCGCATGTCCGAGTCGCGCGCCCACCGCCCGCCGACCCAAAAGGGGCTGGCCTTCCTCGGCGCCGTCGCCGGCGGGCTCGTGCACGAGGTGCGCAATCCGCTCTCGACCATGAACGTGACCCTGCAGCTCCTGCAGGAGGACTGGCCCGAGGGCGAGGGGGGTGACCGCGAGCGACGGCTGTCGCGCCGCCTCCGCACCCTGCGCGCCGAGGTGAGCCGCCTGGAGGAGATCCTCGACGACTTCCTGCGCTACGCGGGCATCCGCCAGCTGAACCTCTCGCGCGTGGACTTGAACCGCGTGCTGGAGGACGTCACGGGCTTCATCGCCCCCGAGTGCGCGCGCGCCGAGGTGGACCTGCTCTTCTATCCCGACCGCGCGCTGCCGATCATGCGCCTCGACGAACGGCTCGTGAAGCAGGCCGTGCTGAATCTCTTCCTGAACGCCTTACAGGCCATGGAGTCAGCCGCCAAGGCGGCTGACGCCGACACGTCGCGCGTCGATGGGCACAAGCTCATCGTCCGGACGGGCATCGAAGGCGACTTCGCCCGCATCGACGTGATCGACACGGGCCCCGGCATCCCCGAGGAGATCCAGGACCGCGTCTGGGAGGTCTACTTCAGCCGCCGCCGCCAGGGCAGCGGCCTGGGCCTGCCGACCGCGCGCCGCATCGCCGAGGAGCACGGCGGCGACCTCCGCTTCGAGACGGAAGTCGGCAAGGGCACGGACTTCATCCTGCGTCTGCCCCTGGCCGGCCCGCCCGGGGAGGACGAAGCCTCATGAGTGGCGGCCCCCAGGACCTCGAGATCTTCAACCTCGCCCTGCGTGTCGAGCCGCTGGGCAAGGACGGCTACCGCGCGCGGGCCGTCTACCGCGGGCCCGGCGTGTCGGGCGGGATCACCATCTGGCCCAGCGAAGACGCGCTCCAGAACCTGCTGCAGCAGATCGAGCGGCAGTACCACGACTTCGAGCACGAGGTCGTCTGGAGCACCGAGACCGCGGACAAGCGCATCGAGCTCTCGTGGTCCATGAACCAGCTGGGCCACGTCGAGAGCGGCCACGCCCTGCTGGTGGACCGGGTTTCGCGCTGGAAGCTCGAAGGCGCGCTGCGTGGCGACCAGTCCTACCTGCCGCGCGTGGCCATGGGCCTGCAGCTCCTCCTGCGCGCCTGATCCACAAGGGCCTGATCCGTGGAGGTCTTGGCCTCGACTGGCCAGCCCGCGATGTCATGCCAAACTGTCAGGCATGTCTGCCCCGCCCGCCGAAGGTCTCCAGATTCTGGTCGTCGAGGACGACGCGGCCCACGCCGACGTCATCGCCGACGTGCTCGAAGGGCAGGGACATTCTGTCAGCGTCGCCGGCTCCGGGCGTGAGGCCCTGGAGGCCCTCGAGCGCGACCGGGTCGACCTGGTGGTCACGGACCTGCGCCTGACGGACAAGGACGGCCAGGAGATCGTCGAGCGCTGCCGCGAGCTGCGCGGCGACCACGCCGTTCCGCAGTGCGTGGTGGTCACGGGCTACGGGACGGTCGACGGTGCCGTGGCTGCGATGGGGGCGGGGGCGCTGCACTACCTGCAGAAGCCGCTCGACATCGCGATCCTGCGCGAGACCGTGCGCGCGGCTTCCGCGCGCATCGCGCTCGAGGTCGAGAACCGCGAGCTGCACACCGCGATCGACAAGGCCTTCGCGTTCCCCGGCATCTTCGGCCAGACGCGCACCATGCACCGCATCTTCGACGTGATGAACCAGATCGTCGACACGGACGCGACGGTGCTGGTCCAGGGCGAGTCGGGCACGGGCAAGGAGCTGATCGCGCACGCGCTCCACAACGCCGGGCCGCGGCGCAACCGCCCGTTCATTCCGCTCAACTGCGCGGCGCTGGCGGAGGGCGTGCTCGAGAGCGAGCTCTTCGGCCACGAGCAGGGCGCGTTCACGGGGGCGACCGCACAGCGCAAGGGCCGCTTCGAGGCCGCCGACGGCGGCACGCTCTTCCTCGACGAGATCGGCGACATGCCCCTCTCGACCCAGGCGCACCTCCTGCGCGCACTCGAGTCGGGCGAGATCGTGCGCGTCGGCAGCAACGACCCCATCCAGGTGGACGTGCGCGTCGTCGCGGCGACGAACCGCGACCTCGACGCGATGGTCCGGGAGGGGAGCTTCCGCGAGGACCTCTGCTTCCGCCTGCGCGTCGTGCAGCTCGACCTGCCGCCCCTCCGCGAGCGCCTGGCCGACCTGCCGCACCTCGCCGAGCACTTCCTCGCCGAGGCCGCGACGCGCCACAGCCGCCCGGGCAAGTCGTTCTCACCCGAGGCGCTCGACCTCCTGATGGGCTACCGCTGGCCCGGGAACGTGCGCGAGCTCAAGAACGCGGTCGAGTCGATGGTGCTGCTCTCGCGCGAGGCGACGATCCCGCCCGAGGTGGTGCCGGCCTACGTGCGCCCCGCCGGTGATCGCCCGGATGTCCTCGGCAGCCTCTCCGGCTTGCCCCTCGACGACGTCGAGCGCGCCCTCATCACGAACACCCTTCGGGACGTAGGCGGCAATCGGGAACGCGCTTCGCAGATGCTGGGCATCAGCACCCGCACGCTGTACCGGAAAATCAAGGCTTACGGGCTTTCGCGGTCCTCCGAGCGCGCCAAGGCGGCAGGCTCCGAGTGAGCGACCGTGCCGAAACGGCACGCTCGACGACCCCGACGCCCCGTGGCCTGACCTCAGAAAACGGAGACATCAGAGCCATGGCAGGACGCATCATCGGCATCGACCTGGGTACGACGAACAGCGTCGTCTCGGTCATGGAGGGCGGCGAGCCCCGCGTCATCGTCAACCAGGACGGGCATCGCCTGACCCCCAGCGTCGTCGCCTTCACCGAGAGCGGCGAGCGCCTCGTCGGCCAGGCCGCGCGTCGGCAGGCCGTCACGAACCCCGAGAACACCATCTACAGCATCAAGCGCTTCATGGGCCGCCGGCACAACGAGGTCCACAGCGAAGAGAAGATGGTCTCGTACAAGGTCGTCGGCGGCGAGGACGAGCTCGTCAAGGTCGACGTCCGCGGCAAGCAGTACACGCCGCCCGAAATCTCGGCGGTGATCCTGCAGTACCTCAAGAAGGCCGCCGAGGACCACCTGGGCAGCACGGTCACGGACGCCGTGATCACCGTGCCCGCCTACTTCAACGACAGCCAGCGCCAGGCAACCAAGGACGCCGGCGTGATCGCCGGCCTCAACGTCAAGCGCATCCTCAACGAGCCCACCGCAGCGGCGCTCAGCTTCGGCGTGAACAAGGGCGGCACCGAGTCGGGCACGATCGCCGTCTTCGACCTCGGCGGCGGCACGTTCGACATCTCGATCCTCGAGCTCAACGAGGGCGTCTTCGAGGTGAAGTCCACCAACGGCGACACGCACCTCGGCGGTGACGACTTCGACGAGGTGCTCATCGGCCACGTGGCCGACGAGTTCAAGAAGGAACACGGCATCGACCTGCGCCAGGACACGATGGCGCTGCACCGCCTGCGCGAGGCCTGCGAGAAGGCGAAGATCGACCTCTCGTCGGCCATGCAGACCGACCTCAACCTGCCGTTCATCACGGCGGACGCCGCCGGTCCCAAGCACCTCACGATGAGCATCACGCGCGCGAAGTTCGAGCAGCTCATCGGTCCCGTCGTGGACAAGGTGAAGGGCCCGTGCCGTCAGGCGATCGAGGACGCCGGCATCAACGCTTCCGAGCTGGACGAGGTGCTCCTCGTCGGCGGCTCGACGCGTGTGCCGATCGTGCAGCAGATCGTCAAGGAGGTCTTCGGACGCGACGGCAACAAGGGCATCAACCCCGACGAGAGCGTCGCGATGGGCGCGGCCATCCAGGCCGGCATCCTCTCGGGCGACGAGACGCTGCAGGACCTGCTGCTGCTCGACGTGACGCCGCTCTCCCTCGGCGTCGAGGTGCAGGGCAGCATGATGCACGTCCTGATCGAGCGCAACACGACCATCCCCACGAAGAAGACGGAGGTCTTCTCGACGGCGGCGGACAACCAGCCGCAGGTGGAGGTGCACGTGCTTCAGGGCGAGCGCCCGCGTGCTGGCGACAACCGCACGCTGGGTCGCTTCATCCTCGACGGCATCCCGCCGGCCCCGCGCGGCATGCCGCAGATCGAGGTGACCTTCGATATCGACGCCAACGGCATCCTGAACGTGTCCGCCAAGGACAAGGGCACGGGCAAGGAGCAGAAGGTCGTCATCGAGTCGAGCTCGGGCCTCTCGAAGGACGAGATCGAGACGATGCGCCAGGAAGCCGAGTCGCACGCCGCGGACGACGCCAAGTTCAAGGAGCTGGCCGAGGCCCGCAACAAGGCCGACCAGATGGTGCACCAGATCGACAAGCTGCTCGAGGAGCACGGCGACAAGGTGGACGCGAGCGTCAAGAGCACGATCGAGGCCAAGAAGAAGGCCGTCGAAGACGCCAAGGAGAAGGATGACGCCGCCGCGATCGAGGCCGCCATCGAGGACATGATGACGGCCAGCCAGGAGATCGCGCAGAGGGTCTACGCCGAGCAGGCCGCCGGTGCGGGTACGCCCGCGGGTGCGGAAGCCGCCGCGGCCGCGGCCCAGGCCGCCGGCCAGACGGCCTCGACCTCCGAGGACAACGTCATCGACGCCGACTTCGAGGTGAAGGACTAGGTCCCCTCACCCAGAACGACACCCTGCGGGCCGCGGCGAGCACTTCGTCGCGGCCCGTGTTCGTTGGAGCCGACGTCGCCCGTGGGCGCGGATGATCGCGCGCGCCACCCGCGGTGTGATGGGGGGTCGTCAGTTCCGTGGGGGGCAGAGGAAGCGCGCGCGAGGCACGACGGGTAGAGTTACTCTGCGTGTATTGAGTGGCAGGAGCCCGAGACGAGATGTCGCTGGGCCGTGCGAGCAGCCCAGGCGCGCATGTGGACGTTCAAATGTGCGGTCAAGAGTCCGATCTCGTTGCGCACGACGGCTGCGTTCGGTAGGCATACCTCATCGTTCGCTCGGCCGGATTGAACTGCCCAGACGTCTAGACGTCGAGGCGCGACGGAAAACCGAGGCGGTATCCCTCTGGGCCCGTAGCGACGAGCCACTTGGCCTTCCCCAACTGCTTGCGAAGCCGCGCTACCCGTACCTTGATTGCCGATTCCCGCACGGGGCCATGCCCGTCTTCATGAATCGCGACTGCAAGGGCTGCCGCGCTCAAGCTCGCCGTTGGACGCCGAAGCAGTGCATGTATGACGGCGAATGCGGAGGGCGCAAGTCGAATGGTGCGTCCTTCGATGACGAGGACTCTGTCGACCTGACCAAGAGGCCGGGACCGAACTCGACAACGTCAGGGGAGAGAGGTTTGACCCGCGCCAAGGCCTTGCTGGCCTTCGCCCTAAACAATGGGCCCCCGAAGTCGGAAAGCGAATTGACATCATCGAAACCGGCCTGCAGCAGGGCAACCTGGGCTGGCGCGTCGGGACCGTCCGTGAACCCCCAAGACCAGCGCCCCTCACCGGGGAGTCTCCTGAGCCGGGACATCGACGACCGCTGGTGGCGAGGGAGGACGCAGTCGGAGTGCGCCAACAAGAGCCCGGACCTCAGTCTGGACAGCATGTCCACAGCAGGCCTGATGTGCTCGTAGCCTCGAATGTACATACGACCGCAGCCCTGCAACCACGTCGATGCCAAACTGTCCAATCGCCTCTCAGGAGACACCACACAGACGAGTTTCTGCGTCGACACTCTTGTTCCTATTCCTCTCCGACGTCTGGATCTTACCGGCCAATGCGCGACGTGGGACGCTGCCCCGCCTTCAAAGGGATGAGGTTTCACGCCGGTTTCAGACTGATCGAGCTTCGGCGTGTGCGCAACGCGCCTGCGCGGCAAGCTCTTGCGACGTGCGCCGGGCGTGGCGCACTACGCCAGATTCACACATGAGAAGACCTGAGTCGCGCGATCGCGAGCCGCTCGCGGGGACCGTGTCCTTCGTGCCACGTGACTTCCGTCACGCGCCGATGGCGGGGTCCCGCGGCGCTGCCTGGATTGCACGTGACCAGGCGGAGGGAAGTCCCAATGCGAGACCTGATTGCAGCCGTTGCCGTTTCTATATTGGCCCTCGGAGTTCCGAACGCCGCATCGGCAGCCGAGAACGCGTGGGGCCACTCCAAGTCGTCGAAGGGCTACTGGGAGGCAAACCAGTATGTTGTTGAGTTCAAGTTTGTGATCAGTGGCACGGCGCCCCATCAGAACTGGGTCAACTCGCAGGGGAACCCCGCAGAGACCCATCCTGGGACCGGTCAGTCCATGGGCCAGGTCGTGGAGAGTGGGGCGAATGGGCTGGCATACGCCGTGTACACCACGCCCGATCCTGATGGCGACCAGTGGTCGGCAACGGGGACGGGAGGGAGCACGACCTACCACAAGAAGTGGGTCTACAAGTTCTACTTCGAGAACAAGCCGCCGACGGGCTCAACCGTGACCATGAACTTCAGCTACACTGATCCGAACGGGGACGATGTCGACGCAACGGAGCAATTCACTGTTCCCTAAGTAGCCCGGACACGGTCCACATACTGAGGAGCGATCCACCGCATGCGTCGCGGACCGAAGACATGGATCGTTGCGGTGCTGGCAATGGTGGCAATGCTCGCTGCCGTCTTGAGCACACGGCGCGACGCGCCCGCGCCCCTCGAACAAACCGCCACTGCTGTCGAGGTAGCACCCGGCCCGACACTTGCGCCGCACGTTCCCGTACCGCCTCCAAACGGCGAATCACCCCAGTCCACACAGGAATCAACCGGGGGGGCTGAGGCCTCCCCGCTTCGGCCTTCACGGGACGTGCAGATCGTGGATGCGGTCACAGAGCGACCGATCGAGGGCTCATCGTTGATCGTCGAGGGGGGGGCAGGCGACGCAGTTGCAGCGCTCGAGGCTGGGAAGTTCCGTGTCAGTGGAGACCCTGTGCCTCGGATGAAGGCAAGTGCGTCTGGATATGAGAGCTTGGATCTCGGCCCGGCTCCGCTTGAGAACGTTCCGCTGAGGATCGCGCTGGAACCGTTGGGTGAGGTGGACGTGTGGATCGTCTCCGCCGGCGGCGACGCCGTGGTGGGTGCGGGGGTGCGGATCAAGGCGCGCGTCGGCACGACGGATCGACATGGGCGCGTCGCGCTAGACGGGCTTCCCCTCGGCCAAGAACTGGTTGTTCAGGTGGACGCGGCGCAGGGAGTCCCTCTTGAGGCCCCCAGGATCAGGCTCTCGCACGATAGGCGACGCGTGCGCCTCGACATCGTCCTGCATCCGAAGGACGCACTGCTCCTGCTAGTTCTAGAGGAGTCGGGGGCGCCGGTCTCCGGTGCCTACCTCTTCTTCCAGTCAAACGACGGTGGTCGTCCGTATAGGAAGGTTGAGGCCAAGACCGGTGCTGGGGGCCGAGCGCGGATCGACGGGTTGACTGACAGGTTTTACAGGCTTGTCATCGTCCACCCAGAGTTCGAGCCGTTCGTTCTGCGCCGAATCGCGGGCGCTGACGCTCCTCGCGAGGAGCGTGTGACGCTGCAGCGCAAACGGTCCCATTGGATCGAAGGCGTCGTCATTCGGGCTGGCGCAGAAACACCCGTGGCCGGTGTGAAGGTCCGTGTCGGCGGTCGGCCCGATGGACCGCACGCCATCACCGACGCGGCCGGGAGATTCCGCATCGAGGGGCTCAAGACGCCGGTGCCGGCGATGGGATTCCCTCGTGCGCGATCGGCACCCGGCGTGGCGGTTCACCTCGAGGGGAAGGAGATCGTCGCCCCGGACTATCGTGTTCACCTGGACGCCGAGTGCCGGCTGATCGTGTCTGACGCGGGCCGCGTGGTCGGCCGCGTCCTCGACGAGAACAGGGAGCCGGTGCTGAACTACTTTCTCTCCTTCGCTCCTCACCTGCCAGGCGTACGTTTAGAGGGTGCGGATGGGGTTCACACTGCATGGCAGCGGGACGGCTCATTCAGGAGAAGAGGCGCCGGTTGGTTCGAGGGGCGCCGCGTCATGGCCTGCCGGGGTACGCTGCGGGTGCACACGAGCGGTCGACGCCCGACGTTGGAGCTCGAAATCGATGTCCGGCCGGGTCGCACACTCGACCTTGGCGAACTCGTCCTAGGGCGCGGGGGAACGCTCGAGATCGCGCTTCGAAACAGCGGATCTGATGACATCGAAGGTTCGAACGGAGCCGTGTATCTGGTGGACGGAGATGGGCGTGTTCCTCCGCAGGGAGCTTCCCAGATGGCGGGATCGACAGTCGCACTCTCTGCAGTTCCGCCCGGTGAGTACACCGCCATGGCGCGCATGCCCGGATTCGTATGCGTCCCTCGAGGCGTCCTCGTGAAGAGTGCGGAAACGTCCGAGCTCGAGATCACGATGCTCCGGGCCAGCTCAATCCGGATCGAACCCCGTGCGAATCAGGGAGAGGCGTGGCGCGTCAGCCTTCGCTACGACGGTGCGTACGAGACTGCCTATCGAACGCGCACCGCGCGCAGTTGGGCGGACGATCATTCAGTCCACCGGTTTACGTCTTCTGACGACAAGCACCTCGTCATGGACGTCGAGGAGGGCCTCCTGATCGGGGACCTTCCGCCCGGACGCTACGACCTCGAGTTTGAACGCCCATCTGAAGTGAAACGAACGGTCTCGGTATCGTTGGATGAGGGGCAAGACGTCGTCATCCAGTTTCCAGTTCGCTGAGCGGAGACTCCACCAGGATGAGATCGGCAACTGGCAGGTCGGCGCTGCCGTTACAGCTGCAGGCGCGCGACGACGGTGGGTACGCGGATCGCGTACGGCGGCGCATCGTTCGCACGCCAGAACCGCGGCTACTTCACGACGAGCTCGAGATCGGAGGTGCCCGGCTCGATGTCCTGCTGCCACGCAGCGCCCCGTCCGGGCACCTTCACCTGGACCAGGAACGGGCCGTCACCGAGCCCTGACACGCGAAACGCACCGGTCGCATCGGATGCCGTGCGATGGGCGACGCGGCCCTCCCGGACGACGACCTGCCCGACGAGCCCCCGGCCGTCGGCGTCGACCACGCGGCCGCCGACGAAGCGGCCCGGGTCGACCTCGCGCTCGATCCGGTGCGCGCCCGTCACCTCGGACAGGTCGAGCTTCGTCCATGGGCTCTCCGCCCACCCCCGACCCCACACCACGCGCATCTCCCACACCCCGGGCAGCAACGGGTGCGACTTGAACGAGCCGTCCGCATCGGTGCGGAGGACGAAGGGCACCTGGCCGTCCGGCACCTCCGCGGTGCGGCCGTCGCCGTGGATCGACTGCACCCGGATCAGCGCGTCTCGGATGGGGATCCCGGTGCCGCGCTCGACGAGCCGGCCCTCGATCCACGGCGCCGGCTTCAGGACGAGCCGTACCTCGACGTCCGGCCCGGGCCGGACACGGACCGGCGTCGCCTGCAGCGTTCCCCACGCCGCACGCAGCGGACAGGCGCGGCGGGTGTGGAAGGCGTGGATCGCGAAGCGGCCCGCGGCGTCCGTCAGGACTTCACGACGTCTCGGATCGCCGGGCTTGAGCGGCTTGAGGTGCCCTGGGACAGGCATCGCCAGCCACACGAGCGCGCCGGGCACGGGTTCCCCGTCCGGACCGACGACGACGCCGGCGAAGGCCCGCTCCCCGTCGACCGGGACCTTCAGCTCGATCGTCTCGACCTGATTCCAGGGCACGCGAAAGATCTCCGACGAGCCATGCCAGCGTGGGCCGGCGACGCGGATGCGGAGCATCGTGCGCGGGCGCACTGTCGGGAACGAGAAGTGGCCGTCGGCGTCGGCCATCGTGATGTCGACGCGTACCGCCGGATCGAAGTGCTTGTGGATCACGAGCTCGACGGGGACACGTCCCACTGGATTGCCGTTCGCCGCCACGAGCCGGCCTCGGACACTCGGCCCTTCGAAGCGCCGGAGCGGGATGCGCGCGGTGTTGTCGTTTGCGTACCCCATGAAGGCGCGACGGATCGGTTGGATGGCGCGTGCATGCTCGGTGCGCCGCTCCTTGGGCTTTGCGGGCGTGTGCCAGGCGCCGTACCAATCCGCGAACCCCTCGGCCCGCGCTTCGACGATCGGCCACGCGTCCCACACCTTGGGCGCATGGACCTCGAAGCGGCCGTCCACGCCGCTCACGACGTCGGCCGTGACGGCGGGGCCCTCGCGCTGTCGCGCACGGATCGTCACGCGTGCGCCAGCGACGCCGGCCCCCTCGAGCCCGATGCCGACGGTGCCCGCAACGCGAACGAGGCCGGGCCACGCGAGTACGCGCTCGTGATCCGACTGGTGGTCGTGCTCGAACGAGACGGTCACACCGCCGCCCGGCAAGGCGACCTCGAGCACGAGCGCGCCGACGGTGACGTT
This sequence comes from Planctomycetota bacterium, assembly GCA_030066775.1. GTDB lineage: Bacteria > Planctomycetota > PLA2 > PLA2 > JAEUHO01 > JASJAY01. Next base: position 10,357 of record JASJAY010000063.1, on the reverse strand, counting down.
GCCGGCATGGACCCGCCCGTCGGCACCCGACGTAAGGACGAGCTCCTCGTGGTCGTTCCGCAGGACGCGCACCCGGAGGCCGATCGCCGGCTCGTCTGCTTGGAGGAGGCGCATCCGGAGCGGCGTGCCCCGCGGTGCCCGGTGTGGTGCGGCGGGTGCGCCGTCCACCACGACGGCTCCCGTGTGGATCAAGCGACCGTCCGGCGCGGTGATGCGCAGGTCGTGCGTGCCGGCGACGGCCTCCACCGCGAACCGGCCCTCCGCGTCGGTCACGCCCTCGACGACCTGTCCGTCGCGCGTGAGTGTGACGCGCGCGTCGCGCATGGGACTGCCGTCCTCGGTGCGGACCTCTCCGCGATGTACGACGGTTGCCGGTCCGTTTTCGGCTGGGCGCGCCGGCGTAGGTGCGTCGGACTCAACGTGATTGCCGTCCCCGATCGCCGTCAGGCCACCGGTCTGAACGTCCGCCGCAGGCTCGTCTCCGCCGAACGGCTCGTCGGTGTCCTCCGAGAGGAGCAGCCACAGCGGCGCGCCGGCCAGGAGGACGACAGCCAGGAGGCCGACGGCGATGAGGACGACGCGCAAGGAGCTCCCTCCGGCTGGAGGCTATCGCGAAGCCGGACCCTCGCGCCAATCCAGGGACGATTGGCGTCACGATCGACTTCCCATCCTCGCGCGCTCTCACTGACTCGCGAACTGAGAACAGTCCTCGCACGTGCTGCGCGCAGCCGTCAGTCGTCTAGATCGAATCCCTGGGACTTGAGCTCCGCCATGCGCTTCAGGTACTTCGCGACCAGCTCGCCCACCTTCTCCTGCACCGACTTCATGAGCTTCTTGCCGCCCTCGGACGCGCGGAACGCGGCCAGCTCCTCCTCATCGAGCGCCTGCACGTAGAAGTGACCGAAGTAGTCCTGGCTTTCCGCTTCCGCGGCCTCGAACACGGACTTCATGGTGCTCAGCACCTTCTCCTCCTTGCCAGCCAGGGCGTAGGCGCAGGCGAGGTTGTAACGGGCCGATACCGCCCACCCGGCGCCTGGCGCCGACGCGATGTTGGCGACGGCGTCCTCCAGGAGCCGGGAGGCCTCCACGGCGCCCTGCTTCGTCTCTTCCTCCAGGTAGCCCAGGGCGGCGCTGGCGCACGCCATGAAGCGCAGCGTGCCCCGCGGCGCGTTGGCGACGTCCTTGGCCATCGCCTGCCGCGCGTGCTTCCAGAGGGCCTTCTCCAGCGGCTCCGACTCGGCCTTCAGCTCGTCGTACTCCTTCTGGTAGTGCGCACGGTTCTTCTCGTTGCCCCACCAGGCCATGAGCCGCTGCTTGGTCTCCTCCAGCGGATGCCTGATCCGGTTGTAGCGCACGTAGGCCGGCACGAGGGCCAGCGCATGTACGAGCCCCCCCTCGATCCCCAGCGCGCTAACGGCCTTGCCCAGCGCTTCGAGATTGCGCAGCTGTCGCTTCCGGGCCACACCCGAGTCGGGCATGGGCTTCGATAGCTCGGCGGCGATGTCGCCCAGCTTGTGTGCGACGTACAGCACCATGGCACCCGACGCGTCCTCGTGCTCCTTGGTGCGCTTGGACTTGGCCTTGCTGCCGCCGGTCACGAGCAGCAGGCGGTGGGGCGAGGCGAGCTCGCGGACGGTCCAGCCCTGCTTGGCGGCCTCCGCATCCAGGGCCTTGCGCATCGTTGCCGGATCCTCGTCGACGTCGAGCAGGGCGACATCCAGCGCGGGGGACTCGGCCTTCTCGATGCGGAACACCTCGATCTCCAGGTTGAAGGTGTCGTACTCCGCCTTCTCTGCGACCGCTTCGATCCGCGCTTCCAGGTCCTCCGGCTCGTCATCGGAGAGCGTCCAGCCGTTCTCCAAGCGCGCGTCGTTCGGCCGCAGGTCCTCTGCGCTGTACGGGGGCTCGGCCGCGGCAGCAGGCGCCAGGCAGCAGGTGGCGATCAAAAGGGCAATCGTGAGCAGGGTTCTGCGCATGCGGGGGATCCTCGCGGTGGAACTCGTACGACTGGGGAGTGTTCCCGATGGCGCGCGCGTTGGAAAGCGCGAACCTGCATAGGCGTGGATGTGAACAGGTTCGGGTGGGGCCGTGATGCGCGGTTCCCTTCGCCGTATGCTTCGCGCCCGGAGGACCCCGCCCTGCGCCACACGCTGCTCGTTGCGATCCTGATCCTCGCGCTGCCGGTGACGCGCGCCGTCTCCGAGGAAGCGTCGCTGGAGGACCTGGCCGAGCAGAGCAAGGCCCTGCAGGCGCAGTACGAGTACCGCGCAGCCGAGGTGGTCCTGCGGGAGATCCTCAGGCGCCAGCCCGAGAACCTCAGCGCGCAGCTCGGACTCGCCGTCGTGCTGGATGCCGTTGGCGAGGGGGCAGAGGCGATGCGGCTGGCGAAGGCCGCGGTCGCGAAGCACCCCAAGGACGTGAAGGTCCTGCGCGTGCTGGGCGTCCTCAGCGTAGGCGCGGAGGGCGTCGAAGCGGGGCGTGCGTGGTTCGAGAAGGCCCTCGCGATCGACCCGGATGACGCGGGCAGCCAGCGGGGCATGGCCCAGGTGGCGCTGGAACTGGGGGATCTGGCGGAGGCGGATCGCTGGATCAAGCGGGCGGAGGCGAAGGCGCCGGACGAGGTCGCCGTGCGCATGGTGCGCGCCCTGTGGCTCATGCGCTCGAAGCGCCTCGACGAGAGCGCCCGCATCCTGGCCGACGTGCTCAAGCGCGATCCGTGGAACGTGGGGGCCAACGCCGCAGTCGCGGGCGGACGCGTCGTGAAGGGCAGCCCGCTCTACCGACCGCCGTGGACGCCACGCATCTACGATCGGAAGATCAAGCGGGCCGCGAAGCTGTACCAGGGGCGCGCCCTGGATGAGGCGGAAGCCCGATTCGCGGCGCTCGATACGCCCGAGGCGCACGACGGTCGTCCGCCGTTCTTTCGGGGGCTCGTGGCCCTCCGGCTCGAGCAAACCCGGGACGCCATCGACTTCTTCAAGCGCGCCGTCGAGCGCGAGCCCGACAACTTCCTGTTTCGCAATGGGTACGTCCGCGCGGTGAGGGCCCACGTCAGCAACCAGCGCGTCGAGTACGGCGCCGGCGCCGACAAGACGGACCGCTTTCGCCAGCTCGCGGACCTCATGTTCGAGAACGACGAGATCCCGGGAATCGAGAAGTTCGTGCGCGGCTACGACGAGCTGCTGCCTGGGGAGCAGGCGGTCGTCCGACGTGCGGTGCATCCGTTCCGAAAGCTATTGCCGACCCTGATCGAGTATGGCGCTACGCACGACATCATCGGGATGGAGGAGCGCATCACGGAGGCCGCCGAGCGAATCCACTGGCGCGAGGGCGAGACGGAGGATGGCCGCGTCTGGTCGGCCGTGCGCGGCATCGGCGGTGTACACGCCGCGACGGGGGTCGAGTTCCTGCTCGAGGCCCGGCGCCTGCGAGAGGACGTGCTCGCACACGAGTTCGCCCACCAGGTTCACCACTACGCGCTGACGGACACGCAGAAGTTCAAGATCCGCCGCCTCTACTTCGCGGCCCTCGAGCAGGGGCGCGCGCTGCGGCCGTACGCGCGTACCAACGAGTACGAGTACTTCGCCGTCGCGTACGAGGCTTTCGTGAGTACCGCGAAGTCACCTTGGCAGTCGGTGCCGCACGACCGTGCGGAGCTCAGGGCGCGTGATCCAGAGCTCTACGACTTCCTGCTCGAGCTGACGGAAGCGCCGAATCCGGATCCCCTGCTCGTCCGACTGCGGGAGCCCGTGCTGTCGTACTACGAGTGGGCCGGCCATGCTGAGCAGCTGAAGCGCGTGCGCGCGCTCTTCGAGGCCGAGGCCGTTACTCGATGACGATCGCGCGCGTCATCGGCGCCTTGACCACAAGCGGCCGGTCTCGCTCCTCGCCGTCGCGATCGGTGATGCGTAGCGTGTAGCGCCCCTCGGGAAGTCCCAGCGCCCAGATGGTGGGGGTGCTCATCTTGCGCGCCGTGACGACGGCCTTCTGCGCGTCGAGCACGCGCACGCTGATTGGCAGCGTCTCGTCGCCCGTGCGGAGGGTCAGCTTCACGAAGGACGGTAGCTGGAGCTCCACGACGTCCTCCTGCGGCGTGCGCAGGTCCAGCTCGGCGTTCGCCCAATCGCCGTCGGGGGTCCGGATGAGGAGGCCCTGGCGGATCGCACCCACGGCAAGTCGGACGATGCCGGTCGCGTCGGAGCTGAAACGGATTGGCATGCCGCTCTGGGCCATCCACCCGGCCTCCATGTCGAACGGCCAGACGGTGGCGCCGGCGATGGGCTGCTTCTCGGCGTCCACCATGCGTACCTGTTGGCGCACCAGGGGGCCGAGGTGGATCGTGCCCAGATCGAGCAGCTCGCCCGCGGGCAGCTCGACGTTGCGAAGGAACGGCGCAAGCGACTCGCCCGCGTGGATCTGCAGGTGTAGGCCGCCGGGAGGATGGTTGCGGATGGTGAACGTATCGCCCTCCCGATCAAACGCGTCCTCCTCGGGCTCTCCGGATGTCGTGTCGTGGAGGAGCACGATGACCTCCTCGAGCTCGGAGGCGTCCGCGTCGCTCGTCAAGCGGAACCGGATGCCCGAGAGCCGCGACTCGATCGCGCCCGGGTCCACGCGGAAGTCGAGGCGCTCCGGGGCCTCCGTCAGCTGCCGGACCTCGATCCGCTCCTGGCGGAGATACGCCCCGACCTGGACGGGGAAGTCCCCGCGGATGTACAGCGTGCCGTCGCGGCCATCCTTGCGCTTCGCGTCGCGCTCGAGGGCCTTCGGAATGAAGTCACCGCGGCCGAACGCGTACTGCGCTGCATCCCGCGTCGCACGCAGGCGCGCGGGCGGCGCGTCGGTCGTCGCCAGCGCGCTGACCGAGCGCCCCAGCCACTCGGCTGCGGCCGGTACGGACTGCGCCAGCGGCTTGCCATCGGGCGTGAGGAAGTAGACCGGGATGCCCACGAGGGCTTCCAGCTGGACGTCGTGCTCGAGGGTTGCGATGCCCGCCGGGATCTCCAGCATCACGTCGTGGGTCCGGTATCCCTCGGCCATCGCCCGGTACCGGTAGGTGCCCGGCGGCACGCCGGACCGCGCGAAATGCCCGGAGTCCTCCCGGTAGTCACAGACGTACACGCCGCCCTGTGGGCTGACGAGGCCGGAGGAGACGTACACGGGCACGACCGCGCCGGCCGTGTCGGTGTAGCGCCCGTGGAACACGACCTCGGTCGGGACCTCGCCAGCAGGCGCGTCGACGGCTTCGTCTGCGCCCGCTCCCGCGTCCGGTTGCGCATCCCCGGCAAGGCCGGGGCCTTCGCGTTCCGCCTCCTCCGCGCCTTCCTCCAGGCTGGGCGGTGCCAGGGGCGTCGCCGTCGTCGGCTCGGGCGGCACGAAGACGAGATAGAGGAGCACGGCCGTCTCGACCGCCACGACCAGGCTCAGGAGCGCCTTCACTTCTTGGCTCCCTTCTCGATCGTGATGGTGGGGACGAAGTCGGGCCCCACCTCGAACGGAACGCGATGGACCGTGCCGTCCCCTTCCGTTGCCACAGCGGTATAGGAGCCCTCGCCGAATCGGGACACGAAGATGCGAGGCGGCGTGTGCGTGTGTCGCTCGACCACGCGACCGGGGCCGGCGAAAATCGCGATCTCCACGGGGCCGCTGAGGTCCTCCATCATCCGGATGTTGGCGGCATAGGCGCGCGGCAGCCGGATCTCGTGCACCTTGCCCTTCGGGAGGGGCACCTCGATCTCCGTGCCGTAGGTCGTGTTTCCGTCGGACGCATTGATCTCGAGGTAGTACCGGCCCGGCCCGTGCGTGAACAGCAGCACGCCGTCCGCATCCGTGTTGCGGCCCAGTTCCGTCGGCTGTTCCGCCATCGGCCGTGCGACGTCCTTCACGTGCACGCTCGCGCCGGCAACGGGCGCGCCATCCGCATCGAGGAAGCGGATCTTGTCCTGCGTGGCCTTGCGTAGGTGGATGGCACCGAGATCCAGGATCTCGCCGGCCGGCAGATCGACGTATTGGTGGTAGTCCTCGAGCTCCCCCCCGAAGAACAGCGAGAGGTTGTAGAGACCGGGCAGCTGATCCCGGATGGTGATCCGGTTGCCCTTGCGTTCGAAGGCCTTGTACTCGACGGCGTCGAGGAAGTGATGCTGCAGCACGATGTGGCCGTCCTCGAGCTCGGAGGCAGGAGCGTCGCCGGTGAGCGTGAACGTGACGCCGGAGAGGAGCGCCTCGAACTGCTCCTCACTGAGCCGAAACGTGATCGACTCCGGTCGCTCTGCGAGCTGCTGCGTCGCGAGGATCTCCGATCGCAGGCAGAGCGAGACATGCAGGGGCCACCCGTCGGGCACGTACAGCGTGCCCTCGCGTCCATCGTCGTTCTCCTTGTCCGAGTACTCGCCTTGGCCCGCGTAGCGCCCCACGCCGAGGTCCCCGAAGTCCGTGCCCAGCGTGGCCGGCGGTCGACGGGTGGGCGGGCCCCGGGTCGCGATCACGGCGAAGTCGTATTCGATCCACCGCCACGCGCCGCGGTCGCCGTCGCGCAAGACCTCGAAGATCGACTTGCCGCTGGGATCCAGGATGTGCACGGGCGTCGCCTCGAAGCTCTCGTACGCGAAGTCGGTGCTGATGCGCCCCCCCGGTTTCAGCTCGATCGTCTTCGACATGCCGCGGGCTGCCCACGTGGCCGCCCGCGCTTCGTACACGCCGGGGGGGATGCCGGCGCCCGCGAACGTGCCGTCCTTACGCGGGCTGAGCGGAATCGCTTCCTTGCCCTCGGCGAACAGCCAGATGAAGTGCCAGCGCGTCACCTCGCGCCCATCCGAGAAGGCGATCTTGCCGTGGATGATGCCCGGCGCGTCCTCGTCCGGCTGCGTCGCTGCGCCGCTTGGGTTGCGGTCGGCAGGGGATGCGGCGCGGCCCTTCGCCGCAGTCGCCGCTTCCTCGGTCGGAGCCGAAGCGTCGTCTGTCGTGCGCTCCGCGCCCGGCGCGACGTCGTCGCTCTCGGATCGACCGGTCATCGCACCCGCCTCGATCGTCTCGGTGGGCGACGAAGCACCCGCCGGATCCACGGGGTCGGATGTCGCCGCCCGGCCCGCGAGCAGCCAGGCAATCAGGGCGCCTTCGACAAGCGCCACGATCAAGAGCACGCGCACCATGTGGACTCCCGGCCGCCGAATGGGGCCGCGCATGATGTCGATGCGATGCCCGGTGATCAAGTCCCGGTTCAGCGGACGCAGCCACCGCGTCCACCTATCCAGGACGCCGACTCGGGAGGTCTCTGCCGCGCCTCAGGCGCAGAAGACCGCGAAGGTCGTCTCTTTCATGATGCGATCCGTCGCGCGTCGCACCTCGGTGAACATGTCGTGGAGCGGGCAGTTCCTGCCGACACCGCAGATCCCGCCGCCGAACGGGCAGGCGTCCGCCGACTGCGGCTCGAACAGGGCGCTCACCTCTTGGATGTAGATGGTGTCGGGGGACCGGGCGAGCGTGTAGCCGCCCCCCGGTCCACGGACGCCACGAACCAGCCCGGCGCGTGCCAGTTCGGTGAGGATCTTCGCGACGAAGGGACGCTGGAGTCCGCGCGCACTCGCGATCGCTTCGGCGGAGCAGCGTCCGCGGCCTTCGTCGTAGCGTTCCGCGAGCACACCCATGGCGGCGATGGCCGTCTCTGTGGCCTTGCCATGGATCAAGCGGGTTCCGTCCTCTCGCTCTGGGGCGGGTCCTGCGATTCGGCCCGCGGCTCGAGCCGCATTGTGCCCCGCAGGACGGGAATCGCGACCTTGAGCGACGCCGAGTACACGAGGAGCCCGAACGCGATGATGCCGGCGGCAATGCGCCACTCGATGTGGCTCGGCAGGTACTCGACGAACTCGTGCAGCGTGCTGGGGACGAACCCCGGAACGATCAGGCCCATGCCCTTCTCGATCCACGCACCGACGAAGGCGAGGATGCAGGCGGCGACGAGGAAGCGTCGCTGCTCCACCATGCGGGGCTTCAGGAACATGAGCGCCGAGATGACGGTGAGACCGATCGCCGTCCAGATCCAGGGCACCAGCGCGTTGGCTTCGCCATGCCCGAGGAAGAGGTACTTGGCGGAGCTGGTGTGGGAGCCGCCCGTATAGAACTCGGTGAAGACCTCCGACGCGATCATGAGCAGGTTGATCAGGATCGTTACGCGGATGATCTTCACGAGCGTCGTCATGGGCGCCATCGGCACCTTGACGCGGCCGAAGCGCTGCAGCGCGACCATCGTCAGCAGGATGAAGGCGGGACCCGACACGAACGCGGACGCCAGGAAGCGCGGCGCCAAGAGCGCGGAGTTCCAGAAGGGGCGACCGCCGAGACCGCAGTACAGGAACGCCGTCACGCTGTGGATCGAGATGGCCCAGACGATCGAAAGCAGGACGAACGGCTTGTACCACTTCGGATTCGGCGTCTTGCCCAGGAAGCGCGTGTACAGCAGATAGCCCACGACGTGCAGGTTGAGGAGCAGGTACCCGTTGAGGACGATGACGTCCCAGGTCAGCATCGACACGGGGAAGTTGAAGCGCCCGATGCCGGGCAGCATGTGCCAGGCGCGATCCGGTCGCCCGAGATCCGCGATGACGAAGAGCAGGCACGTGACGATCGCGGCGATGGCAAGCAGCTCGCCGATGATGACGACGTCCTGCATCTTCTTGTCTTTGTACAGATAGGCCGGGATCACCATCATCACGCCGCCGGCGGCCACGCCGACCATGAAGGTGAAGTTGGCGATGTACAGGCCCCAGCTGACGTGATCCGACATGTTCGTTCGGATCATGCCGTCGGTGACCTGGTGGGCCCATGCGTTCGCGCCGACCAGGAACACCGCCGTCAGGGCGATCATCCAGGTGTAGAACGCGAACGAGCCACTCGTGGCGGCGCTCACCGCCCGGAACAGGAACCGGGGGTAGCTCACGTGGTGAGCGACAGGGGTCCTCGGTAGGGGGGGTGTCGGTGCACTCATGGGGACCTAGGTGTCGAAGAAGTAGAAGAAGCTGGGCTTGCAGCCGAGCTCCTCCTTCAGGACGTAGACCCGCTTGTTCTCCAGGAGCCAGCGGATGTTGGACTCCGGGTCGAGGATGTTGCCGAACACCCGTGCACCCGTGGGACAGGCCTCGAGGCACGCGGGTAGGCGTCCCTCGCGCGTGCGATGCAGGCAGAAGTGGCACTTCTCGACGACGCCCTCGGGACGGATCCGATTGCTGAGGTACCCCTGGTCGGGGTTCACTTCCGCCGGCGGGATCGTGGGACGCTTCCAGTTGAAGCGTCGGGCGTGATAGGGGCAGGCCGCCATGCAGTAGCGGCAGCCGATGCACCAGTTGTAGTCGACGACGACGATGCCATCCTCCTCCTTCCACGTCGCCTGGACGGGGCAGACATCGACGCACGGCGGGTTGTCGCACTGCTGGCACTGCACCGGCAGGTAGAAGCTGTCGTCGGCCGGTACGGGATGGTCGTACGTCGTGTTGCCTTGCTCCATGTCCATCGTGCCCTTGGGCATCTCGAGGACGCGGATGTACGACTGGTTCGTCTCGCGATCGTGGTTGTTCTCCTCGTGGCACGCCTCGACGCATTTCCCATTGCCGTTGCAGACGCTGAGGTTGATTGCGTAGACGAACTTGGTCTGCGCGATGGGCGCCGGATCCGAGATGCGGACCGCCGTCTTGTACGACGCCAACGCTTCGGATTCGAGTCGCGCGATGATGGTGGCCTTGTCTTCGGGCGTGAGCTCCTTGTAGTGGCGCTGCATCAGCTCCGCGGCGCTCATCTTGGAACCATGGAAGATCGGCGAGATCGAAGCGCCGAATGCCGCGACGCCCAATGTCGCGCCGAGTCCCTTCAACATCCGCCGACGCGTGATGCCCATTATCGATCGTCCTCTCGAACCTGCGTCGAGGTTGCAGCCGACGGCTTCGGGTACAGGAACCGGTCCCGCGGCTTGAACGTCGGCTGCATGCGCTTGTAGGTGGGGGCGTGGGGCGCATGGCAGTGGGTGCACTGGTTGCGCACCTGCGGTCCGCGCGTCGTGTCCCAGTACCCGGTCGCGCCGCCGTGCACGCCGTGCTCGTAGTCTCGCGCCTGCGTGCCGTGGCACTGCGCACACAGCGTCATCACGTCGCTGAAGTCGACCGCCGTGCCATCAGCGAGCCGCAACGAGTCGTAGTCGGACTCGTTGTGACACGACAAGCAGGTCAGGTTGCCGTGCGCCACGTGCGCGTCCTTGTGGAAGCGCACGAGCTCGTCGCCGGCCCTCCGCGTGGGGTTCGGCGCCATCATGGAGTGGCAGGTCGAGCACGAGACGGAGGCGCTGTGTACGCCGCCGGCCGACACGACGGGGACC
>JASJAY010000062.1 GCA_030066775.1 Planctomycetota bacterium | reverse complement strand
CTGCGCGGCCACATCCCCGAGCACGTCCGCACCAACCCGCGCAAGCGCGGCTTCCCCACGCCCTTCGCGCGCGCGGCGCGGGGGGTCGGCCGCGACTGGGTGCTCGACCTGATGCACGACGTGCGCTTCCTCCAGCGCGGCTGGTGGAACGTGGACGCGTGCCGCGCATTGCTCGACGAAGAGCGCCCCGTCTACGACCGTGCGCTCTGGGCCGTCTGCACGTGGGAGACCTGGGCGCGCCTCTTCCTCGATGGCGATGCGTTCGACGCGCACGCTTCGGAGACCGGATGAGACTTCCTTTCGTCACGATCTGGGCCGAGGGCCTCGGCCGCCTGCGCGACCGCGCGCAGGCGACGGGCGCCGCGCGGTACGCACTGATCGCGGTCGCCGCCGCCCTGGTGGCGCACCTGGGCATCGGTGCCGCGGGCCCCGTGTGGGGCTACGAGGCGATCAACTACGACGACCCGCAGGTGCTCGCCGCGATCGAGGAGAAGAACGCGTTCGAGCTGCTGACCGAGCCGACGTACTTCGCCTACAAGCCGCTCTACTTCCTGAGCCTGAAGATCGACAGCTGGATCGGCGCGGTGGTCGGCGACACGGTCGCGGTGGCGCACATCGTGAACTGGCTCCTGCACGCCGCGTGCGCGGGGCTGCTCGTCCTGCTGCTCGCGCATGCGCTCGGCAATGCGTTCGTCGCGTTCGGGGCCGGCCTGCTCTTCGCCGTGCATCCCGCGCACGTCGAGAGCGTGGCGTGGATCTCGGAGCGCAAGGACCTGCTCTCGTTGCTCTTCGTGCTGTGGGCGCACGTGTCGTATCGCTTGCGTCGCGAGGAGGGGCGAGGCCGCTTCGTCGTGCCGGCGATCTGGCTGCTGCTCGGCGGCCTGACGAAGGGCACGGTCTGGTCGTACGCCGGCGTGATCGCCGCGGACGAGCTCGTGCACCAGGCGCGCCACGGCGGCATCCGCATGCGCGCGCTGCTCCCGCGCCTCGCGCCGCTGCTCGTCGTCGCGCTCGGCGGTGTCGTGCTCGACGGATGGGTCGGCGTGACGTTCGGTCCCGGTGCGGTGGAGCACGATGCGACGACCGGCCAGCTCGTCGCCGCGATGGCCGACGTGCACACGCAATACGTGCAGCACGTGCTCGTGCCGGTGAACCTGGCGCTCGACTACGCCGTGTCGCCCGCGGGGAGCTGGAGCAACCCGGCGGCCTGGGTCGGCGTGCTGCTCGTCGTCGGCTGGGTGATGCTGCTCGTCGTGAGCGTGCGACGCCGCTCCTGGCTCGGCGCCTTCGCCGCGGCGTTCTGGATCTTCGGTCTCGCGCCGGTCAACAACATCTGGCCGCGCACGACGACGTTGATGGCCGACAAGTACCTCTACGTACCGGCGATCGGCCTGTACCTGCTGCTCGCCTACGCGATCTCGAAGCTCGGCTCGGCTCGCACGGGCGTGCTCACCGTCGTGGCTGTGTTGCTCGGCTTCCTGTGCATCGCGCGCACCGGCGACTTCAGGAACAGCGAAGCCGCCTGGTCCGCGAACATCGAGGCGGTGCCGGATAGCGCGATCGCGCACATCCAGCGCGGGCAGGACCGTGCCCGCCGCGCGGTCTACAAGGACGCGCTCACCGACGCCGAGCGCGCCGTGTCGCTCCGGCCGCGCGCCGAGCTGCTGGTCCGCGCGCGCCTCGTGCGCTGCGCCGCCCTGCTCGGCCTGGGCCAGGCCAAGAAGCTGCGCTACGAGGCGCAGGCCGTGGTCGAGCTGATCGAGTCGATGCCGGACACCGCGCTGCTGCGCGAGGAGCGCGGCGGCATCCTGGCCGAGGGCGAGACCTTCCTCGGCAACGCGTTCCAGGCGATCGGCTACGAGATCGCCGCCCTGGAGGCGTTCGAGCGCGCGGTCAACCACGACCCGGAGAGCGGCGTCGCGCTCTACAACTTCGCGACGGCGCTGGCGGGCCTGGGCGATGCCGAGTCGCTGGCCGAGGCCGAGGCGCTCCTCACGCGCGCGATGCCGCTCCTGCGCGGCGACCGGACGATGCACAAGCAGGCCATGATCCAGATGGCCGCCGTGTACGGCCGCCGCGGCCGCGCCGACAAGGCGCTCACGCTGCTGCTGGACGCCGGCAAGCGCTATCCCAACGACGCCGAGGTCTTCTACGCCGAGGCGCGCTTGCGGCTGGCGGCCGGTGAGATCAACCAGGCCAAGGAGCTGCTCAACACGATCCGTCACTTCCACCCGGAGAACGCGAAGGCGGCGCGGCTCTCGGCGGAGATCCTCGTGGCGGAAGGGCAGCTCTTCCTGCGCAAGTTCAAGGACGATCGCGATCGTGAGCTCTTGAAGCGCGCGCTCCACAAGTTCGATCAGGCCATCGAGGCCGACGCGGCGTACTGGGAAGCGCACGTCGCGGCCGGCGACGCGTTCATGGAGCGCGGCCTCTTCCGCGAGGCGCGCGACCGCTACGTGCGCGCGCTCCGCACCAACGAACAGCTCGGATGGGTGCGTTCGCTCATCGCGCGGACGCACGTGATCGAAGCCGCGTGGATGGACAAGTTCGCTGCCCGGGACGTGCCCGAGGAGGCGGTTGCCGCGGTACGCGAGCGCGCCGCGGGCATCGTCGGGGGCGGGCTGAAGGTCGACGCACGGCGCATCGACTTCGGCTTCACCGTGCTCGAGGAGGAGCAGGCGCTCCTGCGCGAGGTCGGCGCCATCTACGAGTCGGCCGAGGGCCCGACGAAGGCGTTCGCGTCCGCCGTGCTGCGCGCCGCGGCGCACCTCTGCGCGGGCGGCGACGCCGATCGGGCGGGCACGCTCGTGGCCGACGCGGCGGGCGGACTCACGGACGACCCGGGGCACGACACCATCCGCCAGGGCGTGCTGCTCCTGCGCGCGATGATGGCCGAGGACCGGACCGACATCGAGGGGGCGCAGCGCGACTACACCACGCTCGCGGCGAAGCGTGCCGAGGACGCGTTGCCGCAGCGGCGCCTGCTCGAGCTCGAGCTGCTGATCGCGCGGGCGCGCTACAAGACGGCCCTGGGCTACAAGGAAGACCGCCAGGGGCTCGCCGCCGCCGCGACGCAACAGGAGAAGGCGCTCTCCGCCGTGATCGCGTTCGCGGACGACCACCCCGACTCGGTTGCCGCGGGTCTGCTCGCCGTCGAGGCCGAGATGGCGCGCGGGCAGTGGACCGACGCCCTGCGCCGCCTCAACCGCCTCGTCGAGCGCGCGCCGGACAATCCCTCCGTCTACCGCGGTCGCGCGACCGTGTACCTGCGTCAGCGCACCACGACGCAAGAGCAGCTGATGATCCGCGAGCTCACCCTCACCGCCGGGCGTGAGCTGCAGAAGGCGATCGCGCTCGATCCACGCGACCTGCGCGCGCACCTGGACGCGTCGAACCTCGCGCGTTCCGCGCAGGACCTCGGCATGGCCTTGAAGCACGCGCGTCGCGCGCGCCAGCTCGAGCCCTACCCGGGCGGCCCGGCTTCGCAGGCGCTGTCGGGGCTCTTGACCGCGCTCGCACGCAAGGCCATCGACGCGCGCGAGCTGAAGCGGGCGCGGGAGCTCATCGACGAGGCGCGCAAGGTCGATGCCCGCGGCGCGATGCCGTGGGTGCTGGAGGCAGAGCTCGCCCTCGCGACGCCTTCGCGCGACCGGCTCGTCAAGAGCCGTGAGCTCGCGACGAAGGCCAAGGAGCTCGAGCCCCTCAGTCCGCAGGTCAACAAGGTGCTCGCCAAGATCGTCGCCGAGAGCGGGCGTGTGGCGTTCACCCGTGCCGCCACCGTGCGCATGCCCAAGAGCCCAATGCTCGGCAAGGACGGCAAGATCGACAAGGAGGCGTGGGCGAAGAAGACGCCTGAGGAGCAGCAGCGCCTGATCAAGGCGTACGACGGGGCACGCGCCAAGGCCTTGGCCCAGAAGGACCGCCTGCGTCAGACCGCGATCCGCGACTTCGAGCTCGCGCTCGCGCTCCTGCCGCCGGGCGCGGAGGAGATCGAGCAGATCGAGGAGCGCCTCGCGAGCCTCAGGCAGAGCGATCCGCTGCGTCGCCAGCGCGACCAGCGCCGCGCCATGCTCGAGCTCTATCCTGCAGCGCTCGCGGCGCGCCGGGCCGAGCGCCCGGCCGAAGCCTTCGAGACGCTGCTCCAGGCCGTCGCGCTCTACCCGCGCTACGAGCAGGCGCATCTGCGCATCGCCGAGACCGTGGCGATGCACCTGCTCGGGCCGCGCTACCGCTGGGACAAGCCGGAGGACCGCAAGCAGATCGACGAGTTCCTCGAGGCGGCGTTCCTCTCGCTGCACATGCTCGATCAGCTCGACGGCGCGGGGCTCTACATCGAGCGCTTCCTCTTCCGCGGCGTGCTGAACCACTACCTCTACAAGAAGACCGAGGCGCCCGAGTCGCGCGCCGCCGCCATCGACGCGCTGACGCGCTACGGCGACTCGGCGGATGCGTGGATCGCCGCCGAGGTGGAGAAGCCCGACCAAGCCCAGAACCCGGCCGTGCTCGGGGCGCGCCGCCAGTTCGTGCGCCAGGCGCGTCTCGCGCTCCGGCAGCTGAAGTAATGGCGACGGGGGGCGATCGGCCGGGCAGCGGGCCGGAGCGCGCGTTCGCGCCGGACCTGCCCGAAGCGGGGCCCGTCACGCTCGACGCCGACGAGTCGGGCCACCTGGTGCGCTCGCGGCGCGCGCGCGCGGGCGACCCTGTCGTTCTCTTCGACGGCGCGGGAACCACGCGGTTCGGTCGTCTCACCACGGCCGATGCGCGCGCCGCGGTCGTCGAGGTCGAGGGGCCGTACGCGGACCGCGAGCCCGGGCGGCCGATCCGCATCGCGACGGCGATGCCCGAGGCCGGGCGCGCCGACGCGCTGGTCTCGAGCCTGGCCGAGCTCGGGGTGGCGACGCTGAAGCCGCTGACGTTCGCGCGCTCGCCGTCCGGGCGCGATGCGCTGCCCGCCCGTCGCGCCGACCGCTGGGCGCGCATCGTGCGCGAGGCGGCCAAGGTCAACGGGCGCGCCCGCTTTCTCGAGATCGCCGCCCCGGGCGCCTTCGAGACGTGGGTCGCGTCGGGGGCCGCCCCCGTGGTCCTGCTGGATCCCGATCCGGCCGCCCCGCGCCTGGTCGACGCGCTCGCCGGCGCCGGCGGCGACGCCCTGCCCTGGCTCGTCGTGGGGCCGGAGGGCGGCTTCACCGACGCCGAGCGCGACGCCGCCCGCCGTCGCGACGCCGGCGTCGCGCGCCTCGGCGCGACCGCGCTGCGCGTGCAGACCGCGGCTGTCGCGGCCGCCGCGGTGGCCGCCGCGTTCGCGTAGCCCGGGCGATACGCTTCGCCCTCTTCCCGTGCGGCATTGCATTTGCCATACCGGCGCCCATGGCTTCGGGACCCATACGGCTCTTCGTGAAGAGCCCCGGCAGGGATGAGCGCGTCTACGAGGCGACCGACAAGGAGGTCGTCATCGGTCGCGATGCGCGCGTGGACGTGCCGGTCGACGACCGCACGCTGAGCCGGCGGCACTGCCGGGTCTACGCCGGGCCCGACGGCTGGCGCGTGACCGACCTCGGCTCGCGCAACGGCACGTTCCTCAACGGCGCGCCGATCCTCGACGACCGCCTGGAGAACGGCGACCGCATCGAGATCGGCGAGACCAAGATCGCGATCTACTGCCTCGAGGACGAAGACGGGGATGCGAGCCACACCGAGCTCGAGCAGCTCCTCACGAAGGCCATGCGCCAGCCCAAGACGCGCGGCACCGCGCTGCAAGAGCGCCGGCGCGAGATCCGCGCGCTCACGCACCTGATGGAGCTGAACGAGAAGATCAACGCGCTGCGCGACGAGGAGCGCCTGCTCGAGGGCATCCTCGACGCCGCGATCGAGCTCACCGGCGCGCAGCGCGGGTTCCTGCTCCTGCGTCACGAGGACCACTTCGTGGTGCGTCGCGCCCGGCTTCCGGACCACCGCGACCTGACCGATCCGGACCAGTCGCTCAGCGTGAGCGTCGCGACGCAGGTGATCCGCGAGGGCCAGAGCGTGCTCTCCGAGGACCTGCAGGTGGACGAGCGCTTCGAGGGCACGGGCTCGATCGCCAACCTGCACCTGCGCTCGCTGGTGTGCGTGCCGATGCGCGGGCGCAAGGGCGTGACGGGCGCGATCTACCTCGACAACGCCTACGAGCGCGGCACGTTCGACGGCTGGGACGTGCGCGTGCTCGAGAGCTTCGCGAGCCTTGCGGCGCTCGCGATCCGGAACGCCCGGCAGCGCAAGGAGATGGCCAAGCGGCGGCGCGAGGCCGTGCGCCAGTCGCGGCGCATCGAGCGCCTGAACGACCGGCTCAAGAAGGCGCTGCGCATCCGCACGAATGCCCTGCGCAGGGCGCGTGAGGACCTCGCCAAGCAGGCTGACGAGCTGGGACTCAAGTACAGCTACGACCAGATCGTGGGGCGTTCGCCGACCATGCGTTCGGTGCTGCGACTCGTCGATCGCGTGACGGATCTCACGATCCCCGTGCTGATCGTGGGCGAGTCCGGAACGGGCAAGGAGCTGATCGCGCGCGCGATCCACTTCAACGGGCCGCGGCGGCGCGGGCGCATCGTCGGCGAGAACTGCGCGGCCGTGCCCGAGAACCTCATGGAGAGCGAGTTCTTCGGCTACATGCGCGGCGCGTTCACGGGCGCGAACCGCGACCATGCCGGGCTGTTCGAGCAGGCCGACGAGGGCAGCCTCTTCCTCGACGAGGTGGGGGAGATGTCGCTCGACATGCAGAAGAAGTTCCTGCGTGTCCTCGAGGAGTCGGAGGTGCGGCGCCTCGGCGGCAAGAAGGCGGTCAAGGTCGACTTCCGTCTGGTGAGCGCCACGAACCGCGACCTGGGTGAGCTCCTGCGCGGCGGGGGGTTCCGCGAGGACCTCTACTACCGCATCGCGGGCGTGGTCATCGAGCTGCCGCCCTTGCGCGATCGGCGCGAGGACATCCCGCCGCTCGTGGCGCACTTCCTCGAGGAGGCCCAGGCCGGCGGCACCGACCTGCGCTTGGAGCCCGCGGCCATGGAACTCCTGGTCGCCTACGAGTGGCCCGGCAACGTGCGCGAGCTGAAGAACGAGGTGCAGCGGCTGGTTGCGCTGCAGAGCGGCGGGGTGATCCGCCCCGAGCACCTGAGCGAGCGGATCCTGACCTACCGCGCCCCGGATCCGGAGCAGGTGCCCCAAGGCGGGCTGAAGATGATGGTGGAGGATCTCGAGCGCCGGGTGCTGCGTGCGACGCTCCTGCGCCACGGCTGGAACAAGAGCCGCTCGGCCGCCGAGCTGGGCCTCAGCCGGCTCGGATTGCGCAAGAAGCTCGAGCGCTACGGCCTCGACTCGGAGCAACCACCGAAGACCCCTTGAGGGGGGCTAAGGTGGTTAGTTGGTTACCTGCCCGTGCAAAGCGACTTACCAATGGTGCCCATCGGCTTTGCCACCCTGGTTGTCCGATTACCAGGTTCCCGATCCGCCACAGTGCGCCAATGGTCTAAACGGTTTGGAGCGAACGACTTGCGCCGAACGTGTCCGCCTCGGAAATGGGAATGGGCATTGCACCGGCAGTTATCGGTCCCGTACCTTCCCGCGTCTGTGCGGCTTCGGCTTGGGTCGACCGGCCGATGCCGCTTTCATCCCTGTATGGGCCTGCTGGGCACACGCCCCGGGCCGGCGGCAGCGGTGGACGCACAGGACGGCATTCCGCGGGCGGGCGGGATGCGGCGGGCACGGGCCCAGGGTTTCACACTCCCGAGAGGAGAGACGTCGCGATGGCGCGATTGATCATCAAGTCCGAAGACGGCGAGCGCACGATCGAGATCGAGGCCCAGGAGATCACCAGCCTGGGTCGCGATCCTGGAAACACGGTGGCGCTCGAGGACGCGCGCGGTGCCTCCCGGCGCCACTGCCAGATCACGCCGGTGCGGCGTGCGGGGCAGCCCGCGTACGAGCTCACCGACCTGGGGGCGACGAACAAGACGCGCGTCAACGGCAAGCCCGTCGATCGCGCGGTGCTCAACTCCGGTGACGTGATCCAGATCGGCAGTGCCGAGCTCACGTTCGAGGATCCCGAGGAAGAGGAGCGCCTGCGCTCCGCGGGACGCCAGGGCGTCTGCTACCTCGAGTGGGTCACGGGCGGCACCAAGGGCGAGAAGGTCATGCTCGACCAGACGCGCGTCTCGCTCGGCCGCCGCGACTCGAACACGATCCCGCTCAAGGACCGCATGAGCAGCGGCCACCACTGCGAGATCACGAAGGACCTCAACGGCTACACGATTCGCGACCTCGGCTCGACCAACGGCACGCTCGTGAACGGCGAGCCGACGTCCGAGGCGCCGCTCACGCACGGTGCCCGCATCCGCATCGGCAACACCCGCTTCGTCTTCAAGGACCCCTCGATGAAGGACATCGAGGTCGAGCTCTCGCAGTTCGACGAGGACGAGGGCTGGGGGATGATGGGCGACATCGACCTCACCAAGGCCCGCGGCTCGTACGCCGGCCTCCTGGTGGGGCTCGTGATCCTCGCCGGCGCCGGCGTCGGCGGCTGGTTCATCAGCCAGCAGGCCGAGCAGCAGCAGGATGGCGGCGCCGGTGGTGCGGTCGTCGCCAACGAGGTCGACAACGGCTCCATGGACGACGCCGAGTTCGTCCCGTGGGCGCTCGACACCGAGAACGACGACGTCAGCGTCCGCATCGCGGGCGGCGGCAAGCCCGGCAATGCGCTGCAGGTGAGCCACGGCGGCGAGGCCGGCGCACCGGTCACGGCGTACTACCAGGACGAGTTCGAAGCGCTCGCCGACAAGCCGTTCCGCGTCGAGGCGTGGTTCCGTGGTGGGGGGGAAGGCAACGCCGCCCTCGTCGCCACCTGGAGCAGCGACAACAACGCCGTCTCGCACACGATGGTGCTCGCCAGCGGCGAGGGCTGGAGCCAGGTCGACCGCGTGCTCGTGAAGCCCAAGTGGGCCGGCGGCCTCCGCCTGGGCGTGCACGTCGCGCCGGGCGCCAACGGCCGCGTGGACGGCGTGCGCGTGACGCGGAGCGGCGAGGGCGACCTGATCGCGCTCGACAGCCCGGGCAGCTCGCGCGCGGCCGTGACCGTGGGCGGCACGCTCGACCTCGTCGACAGCGTCGGCCGCGCGCTCGCGCTGGGCGTCGGGCCCGTCGTGGAGAAGAACGGCACGAAGCACACGCTCTTCGTGGCCGAGAGCGTCACCGGCGGCGGCTCGACCATCACCGTCCAGGGCGCCTTCCAGGACGCCGAGGACCCGATCCCCGCGACCGTTACCTGGACCCAGAACGAAGAGGGCTTCGGTGCGGAGGTCGCGTGCAGCGGCGCGACGCGCGTTGGCCTGAAGGGCGGCCTCGTGCGCGCCCGCGTCGGCGACCTCGTCAACGTGCTCACGCCCCGCGGCGCCCAGGCGCTCGCGGCCAGCGGTGGCCAGGCGATTCCGCAGGTCCTGAAGACGCTCGCGGGCAACCCGGACGCAGGCGCGGGTGGGCGTATGTCGCTCATCACGCTCAGGGCCGGCGCCGAGTCCGAGCTCGTCATCGCCGATGCGCTCGACACGGCCCTGCTCGACCTGACCCACTGGCTCGACGGCGCCTCGGGTTCCGTCGCGGTCGTCACCGACTACACCCTGCAGAGCAAGCAGGCGCAGTCGGCCCTGCAGGCCGCGCGTGAGCTGCTCCGCGATCGCCCCGGCGAGGGCATCGAGAAGCTGCGCGAGGTCGCGGTCGAGTTCCCGTTCGAGAAGGCGATCGTGACCGAGGCCCTGAACGCGGCGAGCACGCGCGAGGCCAAGGCCAACAAGGACATCACGACGCTCGGCAAGGCGCTCGCGTCCTTCCAGATCTACCGGTCGGACGAGGCCCTGAGCGAGGTCGAAGGCCTCCGCAAGCGGCTCGCCGCCGAGTTCCCCCCGCGCGAGGGCGGTGTGCTCGAGGACCGCGTGACGGCGCTCGTGACCGAGGTCGATCGCGTACGCGAGGCGTACTACCAGGAGGTGCGCGGCCCCGAGCTCACGCGTCTCGAGAACCTGGCGGCGCTCCTCCAGAACGAGACCGGCTACGAGGCGATGGCGGTGCTCTACCTGCGCACCATCGTCGAGGAGTTCGGCAGCCTGGACGCCGACACGCCGCTCGGTCGCCGCGTGCAGAAGGCCCGCGAAAGCCTCGCGGCGCTGCTCGAGAAGACCGATCTCGCAGAGACCGTGCCCCCGCCGCCGGGCGGTACCCGCTAACCCGTTTCGCGAGCCCCGCGCCGCGGGGCCGCATGACCAGCTTCCCGAAACCCATCAGCACAAGAGACGACATCCATGAAGAAGGAAGGTCTCGGCGTCACGATCGGCAGCAGCTCCTTGCGGGCCGTCAAGCTCCGCAAGAAGGGGCCCATGTCGTACGTGGTGCAGCGCGTCTTCAGCGAACGCCTCGACGACACGACCCGCGCCGTTGCGGGGCGTGCCCTCGCCGCTCGCGGATTCAAGGGCGCCGGCGCCACGGTCGGTCTCACCGGCCGTGACGTGATCATTCGCTACACCCAGGTGCCGCCCGTCCCCGAGTGGCGCCTGCGCAACCTCATGAAGTTCGAGGTCGAGGAGGTCGGCGCCCAGTCCGGCGGCGACGTCTCGGCGGACTTCCGGCGGCTCAACCTGCCGGACCCGGAAGGCGAGCGGGACGAGGACACGATCCTCGTCGCCCTGGCGCGCAACAAGCACATGGACGCGCTCATCAAGTCGCTCGACCAGGGCGGCCTGAAGCTCGCGGCCGGCCTGCCGAGCAGCGTCGCGCTCTTCAACGCCTTCGCGGTGAACGCCACGTACACGGAGACCGAGACCTCGTTGCTCGTGAACATCGGCAACGAGAACCTCGACATCGCGATCCAGCGCGGCGGGGAGCTGCTCTTCGCCCGCAACGCGACGCCCGGTGGACGTGCGTTCACCGAGGCCATCATGCAGGCCTTCAACACGTCCGAGGGCAAGGCCGAGAAGATGAAGAAGTCCAAGGGCGACGTGACGCCCAAGGGCCAGGCCAAGTACCCGGACCCGACCAGTGAGAAGGTCGCCAACGCCATCATGGGTGTGGCGGGCCAGATGTCCTCGCTGATCCAGTCGACCCTGATGATCGCCAAGGCGCAGACGCGCATGCCCGACCTCAAGGTCGACCGCGTCCAGCTCGCCGGCGGCGGTGCCACGCTCAAGGGCCTCGACAAGTACCTGAGCCAGGCCATGGGCGTGCCCGTCGAGCGCTACGATCCCTTCGCGCTCTGCGACCTGTCGCAGCTCTCGGACGAGGACCGCGCCCTGGTCGAGAAGGCGCCGCACGAGTTCGCCGTGGCCGTCGGCCTCGCGCAGAACGAGATGGCCGCCGAGGCGTTCCCGCTGCTCGTGCTGCCCGCCGCCCTGCGGCGCGCGCGCGACTTCGCCACGAAGGGCATCTGGGCCGTTGCCGCTGCCGTCGTCATGGTCGGTGTGCTCTACGTCCTCTACTCGGGCCGCAACGCCGCGG
The DNA here is from genome assembly GCA_030066775.1 of Planctomycetota bacterium. Lineage (GTDB taxonomy): Bacteria > Planctomycetota > PLA2 > PLA2 > JAEUHO01 > JASJAY01. The sequence goes on along the minus strand of JASJAY010000062.1, from coordinate 27,150 downwards.
CGTCCGAGGCCGAGGACATGGCCCTCGACAAGGAAGCCATCTACAAGAAGGAGACGCGTCGCGACAGCGACCTGCGGAAGGCGCTCACGACCGCCAACGAGGCGCTGATCAAGCACGAGCTCCTCGCGCAGCGTGCGCACCCGGGTGGGCTGTACTCGAAGACGCTCTCGATCATCGAGGGCATCCTCGCCGACCCGAAGATGCGCCAGGTCTACATCGAACACCTCGAGCTGCAGGTGCGCGACGACAACTACAACTACAGCCAGTGGGAGCCGAAGAGCGGCAAGGCAGCGCGCGGGTACCAGGAGGTCTCCCGTTCGCGCAAGGCCAACACCGCACGCGAGGCCAAGGTGCGCGTCATCGGCCGCATCGGTGGCGGCCGCAAGGCGCGCGACCTCTACCGGGGCTTCGTCGACGGGTGCAACGAGAACCCGTTCGGCATCGTCGCGGTGGCGCCCAAGGGCCTCGAGCCGGCGCGCTCCAACCGCGACGCGCGCTTCGAGCTGCTGCTCTACCCCGGCATGGTGATCACGCTCGGCAACAAGGCCGACAACACCGAACGCGAGGTCGTCCTCCGGGACGTGCGCCTCGACGACTACGAAGAAGATCCCACGAAGCTGATCGGCCGCCGTCTCGACGGCGTGCAGGTCGAGATCCCGATCGAGGACGTGCAGGACCGGCGCGATCTCGTGCGCGACCTCCAGGCCAAGGGCCCGCCGGCAGGCGCGGGGACCGGCGAGGGGAGCTAGGACGACCATGGACGAACTCTGGCAACGGTATCGGACCTTCTTCACGCCGGTGCTCATCGGGCTCGGCGTGTTCCTGGTCGGCCTGATCGCCGTCTACGTGATCACCGACGACCCCGAGGCAAAGGTGCGGACCCTGGACAGGGCCGACAAGAACCTGCGCAGCCTGGTCGTTCCGTCGCGTGGACAGATCGCCGCCCAGAAGGAGCTGGCCGAGGCGTACGGCAAGCGCGTGAAGGACTGGGCGCGCCGGCTGAACCAGACCTCGGACGGCGACGGTGACCTCTACGACACGGCCGCGACGCAGATCCTGCGCGCCACGCTCCTGCGCGGCGCCAGCGCCGCCGATGCGGAGAGCCCGCGCGCCCTCGCGCGCGCCTTCTTCGACGGCGACGAGGACACGGCGCGCGCGCGCCTGCGCACACTCGACCAGCTGAAGGCGGACTGGGTCAACGCCCTTCGTACGAAGGATCCCAACGTCAGCTTCAGCACGATCCGCAGCTGGGTCGACGATCACTTCGCGCGTCGTGCCAACCAGTACGACGTCGAGATCCGGACCGAGGGACTCGGTTTCGGCGACGTGCCCGTCAGCCGCGCCACGCTGCCGCAGCGGCTCCTGAACCTCGCGCTCGTATCGCGCGTGGTGAACCAGGCGCTCGAGCGCGGCGTCGAGCGCATCGACCAGATCCAGGTGGATCGCCCGCAGCCCGGCCGCTCGGACCAGTTCCTGCGTGAGTGGTGGGTCAAGTTCGTGATCGTCGGTCGCATGGAAGCGGTCAAGGCGATCCTCGCGATGCTCACCGACGAGCAGGCGCCCGTCGCGCTGGGCGACACGGTCATCCGCCTGCCGCGCAACACCTCGCCTCTCAGCGGCGTGGTGGAGCTCGATCTCAAGGCCTACAGCGTGCTCGTCCAGGCGGACGCCTCGCTGGGCCTGAACGAAGAGGAGGAGGACGCATGATTCCCCTCGCAGTCACGCTCCTGGCCGGTGCCATCGGCTCGTTCTTCCTGTTTGCGCTGCTCGGCTTCGGCGCCCTGATCGTCACGGCGATGCTGGACCCGAAGATGGGCAAGGAGCGCGCGCTCTTCGCCTACTCGATCGCGCTGCTCGCGCTGACGTTCTTCCTCCTGAAGCCCGCCCCGCCGGAGTCCGGCAAGGTGCGGCTGAAGAAGGTCGCCGACCTCCCGAACGCAGCCGCGGACGTGAAGGCCGACCCGTTCGGCCACCCGGACTACCTGCTGGACCTCGACCGCAACGCGTTCCAGAAGTTCTCGGACACGCGCAAGCTGCCGCCGATCCAGCTCGAGTCGCCGCCGTGGATCTCGCTTTCGTTCCCGCTGGCGCCGACCGTGCCGGGTCCCGCGCCCGGTCACCGGCGCGCGCTGCGCGGCGAGCTGCCCACCCTGAGCACGGGTGATGGGTCCAACATCGCCGACGTCGTGGCGGCCACGTTCAGCGAGTACGTCCCGGTGCCCGAGGACGTCTACGACTGGATCCTGCAGGGGAACCAGAAGTGGTTCGTGTACATCCGGGCCCTGAAGGAGCCGGGCGGTTCCTGGATCCGCGAGGGCGCCCTGGGTTTCGACCCGCTCAAGTGGCGTCTCGCCCGGCAGGCCGAGGGCTGGGGCGACCTGATGGTCCAGTTCGCCACCGTCGGCCCGGTCAAGCAGGCCGAGAAGAAGCTGGCACGCGAAGAGGTGCTCAAGGCCAAGCAGCAGAACGTCACGGAGCTCCGCGCCGAGGAGAACGAGCAGTGGTACCTGCGCCGCACGGTGGACAACCACTACCGCGAGGCGCTGTCGCTCTACGGCATCGGCGATGCGAACAAGGCCGGTGAGAACGCGCTGCGTCAGGCGGCGCGCAAGATGAAGGAGATCGGCGAGACAGGGAAGGAGAACCGGGAGGGCTGGCGGCGCGCCTCGAACCTCCTCGAGCTCGCCCTCGACTGGGCCAAGGCCAACGGCGCCGCGGCGACCCAGCGCGCCGAGATCCTGCTCGAGCTCCTCGAGACGTACCGCGCCGTACGCGACGACAAGATGATCCTCACCACGCTCGCCGAGTACGCGCGCACCGCGCCGGCGAACTACCGGCCGTGGTCCTGGCTCGGCGACAGCATGATCGAGATCGGCATCCCCGAGCTCGGCCTGCGCTACTACGAGGAGGCTCTGGACCGCAACCGCAGCGACGCGACGTCGATCCTCGGCAAGGGCATCGCCCAGGCCTGGGCCGGCGACCACGACGAGGCCCTGCGCACCTGGCGCGGTGCCCAGGCCACCCCGTCCGCCCGCGTGCGGATCGCCGAGGGCTACCTGCGCCTCGGGCGACTCGACCAGGCCAAGACCGAGGTCGAGCGCTTCCTCGCCGGCGAGCCGGGCCACCCGCTCGCCACGTTGATCCGCGGCTCGGCGTACTACGCGCTGGGCGATCTCGAGACGGCGCGCGGCGCCTTCGAGGCGGTTGCGACGATGGAGGCCGCTTCGACCGAGCGCGCGATGGCTTGCTACAACCTCGGCCTCACGTGCCTGCGCCTCGGCCAGCACGATGCCGCGGTGGCGGCCTTCGCTTCGGCGCAGAAGGCGCTCGAGCTGGGTGCCTCCACGGGTCCGATCCCGGACGAGACGATCGCGCCGAGCCTCGGGCTCGCGCTCGTCGCGCTTGCGACCGGCGACGTGGACACGGCGCGCGAGCGCGTCGAGGCGGCGCGTCGCGAGGCGCCGCGCAACGCGTACGTCGAGTTCCTGGCGGGCGTGCTCGCCGAGCGCGGCGGCAACACGGCGTCGGCCGTGCGCGCGCTCGAGGAGAGCAAGCGCCTGGCGCCCGAGTACGCCGAGCTCGATGGCTGGCTGGCGGTGACCTACCTGCGCCTCGGCGAGCAGCAGCTCGCGACGGGCGCGGATCCGGAGACCGCCACGGAGTACTTCGAGCGCGCCGAGGCATTCGCCTTGCGCGCGGCGCGTCGTGAGTCGAGCGCCGACAAGAGCGCGTACCGCATGCAGCTCCGGCTCGCGCTGGTGCAGCTGCGCGCGCAGCACTTGCCGCGGAAGAAGCGCTACGAGCTCGGGCTCGCGTCGGCCAAGAAGGTGTCGGACAACCCCGACAACCGCGACCAGCCGGCCGCCCACGCGATCAAGGGCTTCTGCAACTACGGCCTCGGCGGCACCGAGAACGTGAAGCAGTCCCTGCGCGACTTCGGCAAGGTCATCGAGGACGTCCCGGACGTCGAGGACAACCCGTGGAAGGGTTGGCGCGACTACGCCCAGACGTCCCTCGACGCCGTGAAGCGCTGGAACAGCCTCGAGGAGAAGACGGTCACGTTCGAGGGCACCGAGATGCCCAAGGACTGGAAGTCCGACGAGTCCAACGGCGTCCGCGTGCGCTTGGTCGACGGCATGATCGTGTTCGACAAGGAGGCCAAGAAGGACGGCAGCTTCCGCGAGCCGATCGTCACGATGACGAACCAGGGGCTCTTCAACCGCGACTCGATCGAAGAGGTCTCTTTCGACATCCGTTGCCCGCCGAAGCGCGCCGGCACGACCGCCAACAACGTGGTCTTCGGCGTCCAGCTGCTCGCCGGCCGCGGACGCGGCGGCAAGATGCCCGGCATCGGCTTCTTCTACGACAAGGGCAAGATGGCCTTCCGCGTCGGCGGTGGTCAGAAGAAGGCGTTCCAGGAAGGCAACGTCCTGCGCCAGGGTGACGACATCGAAGAGCGCGAGTGGCCGACCGACGAGTGGGTCACCGTGCGCATCGCGCGCGAGAACCGCGACAAGGGCGAGGTCGCCATCTACGTCACGGGCGACACCGGCATCGAGGAGGAGCTGTTCCGGGACACGGTCTCGGGATTCCGCAGCTCGAGCGGCAAGGCCCTGCTGTGGTTCGGCGGCTGGTCGAACGAGGCCGAGAACTTCGACGTCAAGATCCGGGACATCCGCGTCGTACGGCGCACGCGATAGGACGAGGACATGCGCGAACACAGGCACATCGGACGAGGCCGTGAGCACGGCTTCTCGTTCATCGAGATCCTGATCGTGATGGGCATCATCGCCGTGCTCGTCGGGATGGTCGTCGTGGCCATCCAGATCTGGGGCCGCAAGGGGCCCGAGTTCCTGACGAAGCAGCGGCTGCAGAAGGTCGCGGCGGGCGCACGGCAGGTGCACAGCACCTTCGAGGTGTATCCGCCCCTCGACATCAAGGACGTGCCGAAGCTCACGGGCGTGGTGCCGAAGGGCAAGATCAAGCCGCCCAGGAACAGCACCAACGAGGGGATCGAGACCCTCGTCCAGATGCTGTACTGGCAGGGCTTGAAGTACGACCCGCAGATCACGGATGACGAGTTCATCAACACGGACGAGGACGAGCTCGGGGCGCCGGTGAACAAGCGGAACAACCCCGAACTGCTCGAGATCCGCGACGAGTGGCAGAACCCGCTCATCTACATCCCCGCGCGTTCGTACGGCGAGGCGGACGCCGAAGGCGTGCGCTACATGACGTTCGACGGCATCGACGTGTCGGCGCGCCCGTGGAAGAGCGAGTACGGCGGCTTCGAGCAGCCCGACTCCTTCCAGCTGTTCAGCATGGGCCCCGACGGCGAGCCCAACACCGAGGACGACATCCGGCACTGGCGAGACTGAGTTGAAGCGACGCGCGCATCCCCATCCGAACGCCTCCCGTGCCCAGGCCGGCTTCTCCTTCATGGAGCTGTTGGTCGTGATGGGGGCGATGGCCATCCTGATGGGGCTGGCCGTGGGCTACCTGACCAACATCGGCAAGGGCTCCCAGATTGCGCAGGCGCGGCGCCTGATCGTCGAGACGGCCCGCCGCTGCGTCAACGCGAGCATGGGCAACCAGCGCGCGTTCTTCGTGCTGCGGCCCGCGACGGAGGACTCGGACATGCGCCTCGAGGCGGGCATCGCCCGCACCGTGCTGACGCACCAGTTCGAGGAGCTGACCTTCGCCAGCGGCGCCCGCACGCCCTTCGTCGAGGGCTCCGTGAAGCTCGCCAAGGGCGAGGGCCACACGGGTCACGGGGCGCAGTTCGCCGGCGGGAGCGTGAAGCTCTCCCCGGAGTCCCTCTTCGCCATGACCGAGGGCCTGCAGTTCGAGGCGTGGATCAAGCCGCAGACGGGCGCCTCCACCATGGGGCTCCTGCGCGGCACCTCGCCGACGAACGAGGTCGTGTACGCCATCGAGCTCGCGCGTTCGGGCAACACGCCTGCGTACGACGTGCGCCTGCGCCTGCGGCTTCGTGGGGTGAACGAGTCCCTGCGCACCGCCGGCGAGTACAAGACGTTCGAGACGGTCGGCGCCCCGGTCGCCGGCGACGGCCAGTCCTGGACGCACGTCTCCGTGGACTACGACGGCCGCGCGGCGACCATCGCGGTCTCGGGCGTGCCCGTGGCGCTGCGCGCGGCCGACGTGGCGTCCATCGACGACAAGCCCGACACCGAGAAGCGCATCGCGATCCCGCTCAGCGGCACCGTCAGCTTGGCGATCGGCGGCGGGTACCGCGGCCTCATGGACAGCCTCGTGCTGCGCGGCGTGTTCCGCTCCAAGGAGAACGACGTCGAGCTGCCCGGTCGGCTCGAGGTGATCCGCCCGACGCTGCCCGTGCGCGTCGAGTACATCAACGGCCGGCTGGCCGGCGGTGGGGGCGCGGACCTCACCATCTGGTTCCGCGACCTGGCCCACCCCGAGGACATGCCGCTGCGCCTGACCCTCGGACGCGCGGGCACCGTGGAGGCGAAGTACGTCGACGCGGCTCCCGCTCCGGCCACCACGACCACGGGAGGCACCAAGTGAACGCCACCCGCAACACGTCCGCTCGCCACGGCTTCACGATGATCGAGCTGATCGTCGCGATGGCGATCTTCACGATGCTCGGCTCGATGGTCGTGTTCCTGATGCGTCAGGGACTGGACATCTTCGACCAGGGCACGCGCGAGGCCGCGCTCTACGACCGGCTCGACAACGTCCTGCCGATCGTCGAGCAGGACCTCAAGACGATGCAGATCGTGCGCGACACGGATCCGCCGCCGCTATCGGATGAGCGCGATCCCGGCGCGATCCGGCGTGAGTCGGCGACGCTGCCCCCGCCGCCGGTGAACGTGCGCCTGCGCTCGACGCACATCCCGATGAAGACGGGCCTCGCGGAGAGCGACGGCCGCTACGGCTACATGATGCCGTACTTCGCCTTCGTCGCGGACATGAGCGAGGGCGCGGACCCGCTCTTCAGCCGCCTGCCGACGGGCGGCGGTCCGGACGCCAAGGACGTCACGCCCGAGAACGTCGAAGCCGCCACCGACGACACGATCTTCAAGCCCACCGGGGGCCAGGTCGAGATCGTCTACATCGCGGTGCCCGAGGACCCGAACTTCCCTTCGATCCTCACGCTCTACCGCGGCTACCGCGCGCCCATCGGCCACCCGACCGAGTCGCTGCTCCTGCCCGAGAACTTCGACACGCTGAAGAAGATCCAGAAGCGCTGTCGCCCCGTGGCCACCGGGCTCTTGCACTTCGGTGTCACCTGGCGCCGCATCTTCGCGACGTCGTGGGAGCCGGCGACGCAGCGCGCCGGCATGAACGGCGAGCAGACGCGCTACGTGGGCCCGCACTGGGACTCCACGCGCGGCGCCGACACGAAGTGGGCGCTCCACGCGGGCAAGCAGAGCCTGGTCGATCCCAGCGACGACATCTTCCCGGCGTTCGTGCGCCTCGAGATCGCGCTCGCCAGTCCCACCTCGTTCGGCTTCGGTCGCGGCGACGGCATGCTGACGGGCACGGTCGGCAAGGACGCGCGCGAGATCCCGATCGACAACCCGGACGACCTCGTGAGGCCCCAGGCCGGCGGCCCGCCCTTCGTGAAGGTCGGCATCGAGTGGATGCGCGTCATCAACGTCGACTACCAGAAGCGGACGGCGCGCGTGGAGCGCGGCGTGCGCGGCACCAAGGCCACGGATCACGACGCGAACGAGTGGACCTACATCGGCCTGCCGGCAGCCAGCGAGGTCAAGCTGCCCGTGTACCGCGATCGGTTCACGCTGCCGAAGGAGGGAGCGCGATGAGCCACGTCCGCACGCGCACGCAGCTCGGCTTCTCCTTCATCGAGGTGATCATCGCCCTGAGCATCCTGCTCGTCGGGAGCGTCTCGATCCTCTCCCTCTTCTCGATCGGCGTGTTCCACCAGACGGAGCGCCGGATCGAGCAGCGCGTCCAGCAGGTCACGCCCGAGATCCGCACCATCGTCCAGGAGGAGGTCGACAAGATGCCTCCCGGGCGCATGCCCAAGCCGATCAAGGGGCGCGATCTCTCGCTGCGCGGCTACACGGTCGACATCCAGTGGACGGCCAACCGCATGGTCGGCTCGACCGTCGGCGCCGGCGTGTTCGCCCACGCCGTGCTGCGCTACCGCGGCAACCCCGTGCGCACGCTGAAGCCGATGGCCCTGACGCGCTCGACCCTGAACCCCCGCAACCCGAACGATGATCCGAACTGATTCCCACCCGCAGCTGGAGACTCCCATGAAGTCACCTCTCCGCTACGTCCTCCCGATGCTCGCCCTCTGCGCCCTGTTCCTCAGCGCAGGTCTGGATCCCGTCGCTGCCGAAGTGATCCACCTGAAGACCGGTGAGTCGGTCAAGGGCCGTCCGGTGATCGAGGAGAGCAACGAAGAGATCCTCGTGATCGAAGACCTGGTCCGGGGCTCGCTGCGCCGCATCCGCTGGGAAGCGGTCGACACCGAGGTGCGCAAGAAGCTCTGGCAGGACTGGGGCTGGGAGCGCAACGCCGCCCGCACGATCGTCGGCGACGTGATCGTCCAGGAACAGAGTGGCGGCAAAACAGAAGAGCTGCGCGGGAAGATCGAGCGCGAGGAGGGCGGCATCGTCTACTTCCGCTCGAACGGCCAGCTGCTCCCGGTTCGCGCGGAGACGATCAAGTCGCGACGCAAGGAAGAGATGGATGCGCGCGACATCTGGACCGCCGAGCAGCTCTGGGACAAGTACGTTGCCGACCTCAAAGCCAACCAGGAGGTCGAGGACATCGAGACCGCCGACGCGCGCACGCGGTTCAACGCCGCCAACGATGCGCTCTGGATGGGCTATCTCGAGAAGGCGCGCGACCTGTTCCGCACGGTCGCCGACGACCCGAACTACATCAACGCCAACGTGGCGAAGAAGCGTCTCGAGTACGTCGATGAGCTGATCCGCGACGCCGAGGCGCGCGAGTCGCTCAAGGAGATGCGCCGCATGCTCTCCTACAAGAACTTCCGCAAGTTCAAGGAGGCGCAGCAGGCCTTCCCGGAGAAGCACCCCGAGTACGGCGAGGCGGTGAAGATCCTCCTGGAGCGCCTCGGCAAGGACTTCGAGAAGAAGCGCAGCGAGTACTTCCGCCACCAGGCGCGCTTCCACTTCCCGAAGATCTGCGAGAAGCTGATCGAGAAGAAGGTCAAGGAGAAGGACATCAGCGTCACGGACGTGACGTCCTGGACCCGCCGCGAGCTGCCCGAGGCCGCGTTCCTCGCGCTCTCCGAGCGCTTTGCGAACAAGGACGACATCACGCCCGAAGAGGCGCAGCAGTTCTGGTCCGAGCGCACGAAGCGCAACTGGATCACGCGCTCGTACGGCGAGGGCACGTTCGTCGTGAAGCCGGCGAAGATCAAGCCCCCGAGCCAGCGGCGCAACAACGCGAACCGCAACCGCCAGGGCCGCAGCCAGGCCGCGCCCAAGATCAAGGTGCCCAAGCCGCCGACGCGCGAGCAGTGGTGGGCCCGCGCCAAGTCGCGCGAGCGCACGGCGTGGACGATGGCGTACTTCGCGGAGCGCTCCGGGCTCTTCGAGGTCGGCACCGAGAAGCTCACGCCCTGCCGCGTGTGCAACGGCCAGGGCCTCGAGCGCAAGACGCTCCAGGGCGGTGGCGTCCTCGCCTACATCTGCACCCGCTGCGCAGGCACCCGCAACGACTGGGCGGTGAAGTTCCGCTAGTCCCCCAGGGTGTCAGGCACAATTCTCAAAACTCCCACACGTCGTGCGCTGCTACGCAGGCGGCATGCATGGGGGAGTTTTGAGAATTGTGCCTGACACCCAGAGGCCCCGCGCCCGGCGAACGCGGTAGCATGGCCGGGCTGGAGGTGCGTTCCGTGTACAGCCGACTTCCCCTCGCTGCCCTGCTCCTGTGTCTGCTCTTGCCGCTCGGTCTCGCCACCGATGTGGTCGCCGACGAGGAGAAGGGCAAGGAGCCCACGCCGAAGGGCAAGGACAAGGGCGACGAGAAGGCCAAGCCCGCGAAGCCGGCGGCGCCGGCGAAGTACGGCGTGGCCAAGCTCCAGCAGGAGATCGAAGCCCTGCGCGAACGTCTCGTGCGGCTTGCGGAGCAGGCCAACAAGGACCCGCGCGAGCGGCTGATCGAGGAGTACGCGAACTACTCGCTCGAGCAGTTCACGAAGCAGAAGAAGCGCGTGAAGGTGCGTGACCTCGTCGACTTCATCTTCGACGAGGAGGCCGACTACAACCTGGTCCGCATGAAGGCCGTGAACGTGATCCTCGCGGTCAACGAGAAGTACCTCGATCCGGATCTCAGCACCGAGCGCAAGAGCTCGGGCTCGCCCAGCCCCCGGTCGCTCTTCTGCACGCGGCACGTCGTCAAGAAGCTGGCGGACAAGGACCGCAACTCGCGCGTGCTCGCCGACAAGCTGATCACCGATCTGTGGGGCGGCAAGCCGGCGACGCTGCTCGGTCCCCGCAACTACAAGGCCCAGAAGAAGCACAGCAAGACGTGGGGGCCGGCCATCAGCGACTGGAAGAAGTACCTGAAGCGTCGCTAGTCGAGCGGGAGCAGATCGCGCCATGCGACCGATCCTCCTGATCGCCATCCTGCTTGCCGGCGGCGTCGGCTTCGCCGGCGATACGCCGATCAACCCGGGCGCACCGGTGGCCGTGCTCGGCAACCGCGCCGTGACGAAGGCCGAGCTCGTCGGCTACCTCTTCGATCGCTATCCCACGGAGTACGCGCGCGCACTCGACGAGCTCATCGACGAGCGCTTCGCGCGTGACGAAGCCCGTCGCATCGGCCTCGTCGTACCGCCCGCGAGCCTTGCGCGCGCCGTCGCGAAGGAGGTCGAGGCCCGCACGAAGCTCGTGCGCGAGGTCTACGGCCCGGAGGCGAAGCTCGCGGACTGGGTCAAGGAGGGATACGGCCTCACGGTCGATGCCTGGCAACGCGAGGTGCTCGCGCCCCGGATCGGGAGCGTGCTGCTCAAGCAGCGCGTCGTGCGGCTCTTCACGCGCAGCAAGCTGCGCCTCATCGCGCGCATCATCGTGACGTTCGACCAGGCCAAGGCCCAGCGCCTCGCGCAGAAGCTCCAGAGCGGCGCGGACTTCAGCCTCGTCGCGCTGAAGGAGAGCGAGGACGCCACGCGCAAGGTGGGGGGGACGCTGCCGCCGATCGCCCGCGGTGACCTCGCCGGCTTCCCGATCGTCGAGCAGCGGCTCTTCGCCGCGCGCCCGGGCGCGCTGCTCGGTCCGTGGCGCGTGCAGGTCGGCGGCAAGCCGCAGTACCAGATCTACAAGCTCGTCCGTCGCGAAGAGCCGTGGCAGATGACGGGCGCGGCGCTCTTCCGGCGCCTCGAGACCGACCTCGGCACCCAGCCCGTCACCCAGGCCGAGCTCGAGGCCTGGCAGCGCCACGTGCGCATCCAGGGCCAGGCCCGATACCTCAAGCCGGATGGGACCCCCTGGCGGCGATAGCTACATGCGCTTGAGGTCGCCGTGGGTGGGCAGGTCCTTCAGGTCCTTGAGCCCGAACACGGTGAGGAAGCGATCCGTGGTGCCGTAGAGCAGCGGGCGCCCGGGCTGGTCGCTGCGGCCGACGACCTTGAGCAGGCCGCGCTCGAGCAGCCCGCGGAGCGCCTCGCCGGCCTGCACGCCGCGGATGCGCTCGACCTCGGCGCGGCCGACCGGCTGCTTGTAGGCCACGATCGAGAGCGTCTCGAGCAGGCTCTTGGTGAGCTTGTCGGACTGGGGTCGGCGCTTGAGGCGCCCGACGTACTCCGCGTACTCGGGGCGCGTGACGACGCGGACGCCCTTGGCCACGTCCTCGAGCTCGACGGCGAGCCCGGCCTCGACCCAGCGGGCGCGGATGCGCTCGATGGCCTCCTTCACGATCGTGCGTGAGGGCACCCCGAGCAGGTCGCGGATGCGGTTGTAGCGAACCACGTCGCCGGCGGCCAAGAGCAGGGCCTCGACGGCCCCATCGAGGCGGTCCTTGGGCGGAGGCGGCCAGCTCGGCTTCTCGCGCTTGGGCTTGGCCTCGGCCGGCGCCGTCTCGGTCTCGGCCGCGGCCTCCTCGGGGGCCGGGGCGTCGGTCTCGTTCTCGGGATCGGTCACGATGTGCTCGGGCTCGCTCATGATTCGGCGCCCAGCCTACCGGGGCCCCCGGTCAGCGCCGGATGGCCCCGGGGGGGCCTGGAATCGCGCCCCCGCGCGCCTCGTTCTCCCGTGGCCCCCCTCCGGGAGGTGGGTATCCTCGCGCGTTTCGCGCGCAAATCAGCCTTGGAGCCACGGATGGGTGCAGTCAGACGCCTCTGGAAGCGGTACGAGCAGAAGTTCATGCTCGGACTGGTCATCCTCCTGCTGTCGACGTTCACGGTCACGGGTGCCCTGTGCTCGACCATCGGGCAGGAGGGCGGCGCGAAGTACGGCCTGGGTGGCAGCTTCTTCGTCGCCCCCGGCGAGCGCGAGACGCTCTCCGACCCCGACTTCGACAAGATGTTCGACCAGCACGTGGCGTTCCAGCAGGCGATCGCCATGCCGAGCATCACGTTCCGCGAGCATCTGATGATGTCGGTGCGCCCGAACCCCCTGCTGGACGCATGGTCGTTCCACGCCGGGCGTCGCTCTGCCGAGAACGCGGGGTTCCGGGTCGGCCCGCACCAGCTCAAGGAGTCCGTCCGGGACCTGATCGACTTCCGCATGCGCATGCGCGTGACGGACGAGCTCTACAAGCAGTTCCTGCGCGAGCGCTTCCGGGGCAGCCCGGCCGCGTTCCAGGAGGCCGTGAAGGGCGTGGTCCTGCGCGACGCCTTCCTCGACCCGCTGGTGCAGGTCTCGCGCTACGCGATCACCTACGAAGAGGCCTTCGAGGAGTGGAAGCGCGAGCGCGAGCGGATCAACCTCGAGTACGTGGCCCTCTCGGGCGCGCCCTTCGCAGAGATCGTGGCGCTCGAGGAGCGCTCGCGGATCGCCATCGGCAAGCGCGAGGCGAACCTGCGCGACGTCCAGAACGCGCTCAACCAGCTGCGCCGGTACAGCGCGATCGTCGAGGCGATGCGCCTCGAGGCGCAGGGCAAGGAAGAGGGCGAGGCGAAGGACAAGGTCCAGTACGTCGAGTCCTTCGATGCGCTGATCGAGGCCAAGAAGCTCACCTCGGTGCAGGACGACCCGTGGGGCGGCAAGTGGACGTACTCGCGTAGCGAGGACGGCCTCGACTTCTCGCTGCACAGCGACGGCCCGGACAAGGAGAAGGGCACCGCCGACGACATCACGCGCGAGACCCACAAGGCGATCGTGACCCACGGCAACCTGCGGGACGTCGTGCGCGCCGTCTACGAGTGGCAGGGCGGGGCCGAGAAGTGGCCCGCGTCGCTCGCGGACCTGCAGAAGCCCGCCGTGGAAGGCGGCGCCGCGCCGCTGCCGCGTGAGCGCAAGGACGGCAACGATCGCGCCTTCCAGTACGAGGCCGCGGCCGACGAGAACGGCACGCCCACCGTCATCGCCCTCGGGCCGGACGGCGAGGCGGGCACGGACGACGACCTGCGCTACACCTTCAAGGCCGGTGGCTCCGCCTCCGCGGCAGCGCTGCCCGTCGGCAGCGGCCTGGCCGCGCTGATGGCCGGTGACGAGGTCGACGCCTGGGACCGGCCGCTCGTGGCCGTGCTCGAGAGCGCCGCGCCGATCACCTGGCGCGTCTTCAGCCTCGGCGCCGACGGCGAGCGCGCGACCGACGACGACGTCGAGGGCGGCAACCGTCGCGAGATGGAGGCCTTCTACGGCCAGCCCGACATCAAGACGAAGTACCGGCTGCCCGTCCGGCGCCAGATCGAGGCGCTGCACGTGCAGCTCCCGGTCTTCCCCGACGACGCGCTGCGCAAGCTGTGGGCGGCCTACCCCCAGCACCACCCCACGAGCGAAGAGCAGCTGTTCCAGACGTGGCAGGAGCACCGCGGACCCGGTCGCTTCTACGAGGCCGCGGATCCGGCCGATGCCGAGACCGGCCACGGCGCCGAGCTCGCCAAGCGCATCGCCCCCGACGCCACGCACTTCCTCGTGCCGGCCAAGGACATCTTCCCCGAGGACCTGACGCCCGCCGACGAGGGCGCGAAGGACGGCGACGAGCCCAAGGACGGCGACGAGCCCAAGGACGGCGACGAGCCGAAGGATGGCGACGAGCCCAAGGACGAAGGCGAGCCGAAGGAAGAGGACGAGCCCAAGGACGACCCGGTCCGCAAGGAGTACCGGGAGAAGGGCTGGCGCGAGATCCTCATCCGCGAGCGCTTCATGGACAACCTGATGCGCGACCTGCTGCAGCGCTGCGCGGACAGCCAGCAGGCCGTCGAGGCGTGGGAGCGCAAGTACGCCGACGCGCCCGAGGACGAGCCCGTCCCGCCGCAGCCCGAGCTGCTGACGTTCTCGGGCCTGCTCGAGGGCGAGCTGTCGGACTACCTGATGGGCTCGGCGATGGTCGATCAGGGCCTGCAGTCGTTCCGCTACTACCGCACCACAGTCGATCCCGAGGGGCCGACCGAGCAGGGCGATGAGCGCACCGATTGGGAGAGCCACCCCGAGTTCGGCGACACGATCGTCACCGTCGACCTCTCGGGCAAGACGAAGGAGGGGGAGTACGTCACGCGCGTCGTGCCGCTGCACAAGCGCAAGGGCCGCATCCTCCTGCGCAGCCTCCGCTACTTCCCGTCGCGCGACCAGACGCTCGACGAGGTCCAGGACGAGATCTTCGACCTCTTCGTGAAGCAGCGCCAGGTCGACCGCGCGGTCGACACGCTCAAGGACCTGCTCGAGGCGTCGCCGGCGCCGTCGGCCGACCTGGAGGGCGAGGCCCTCGAGGCGGCGTGGACCAAGGCGCGTGACGAGTGGGCCGAGAAGCACGGTCTGGCGTACACGAACGAGCGCACCGGCCTCTTCATCGGCAACTCGCCGCCGGCTTCGGTCGTGCTCGACAAGGACGCGAACGGCGACCTGCCCACGGACGACGCGTCGATGGTCATCCGCCGGCGCAACTTCGTCTGGCGCACCGGCTACGACACGATCCGTCCCCTGGGCTCGCGTCAGGATCCGACCAGCGGCGAGCCCGGCACGTTCGGGCGGCGCGTGCTGCGGGACGCGGCGCTCGACCAGGGCGGCACGGGCACGGCCTACCTGATCCGCGTCGCGGAGCGCGTGTACCCGACCAAGGCGGAGTTCTCGCCGCGTCGCTACACCGACTTCCTGAGCTTCAAGGCGTTCGGCGCCACCGCCGGACCGAGCCCGCGCATGAGCGTTCGCGACCGCGAGGGCGAGTTCTACAAGCAGCTGTCGCGCTTCTCCGGCGACGCGGACTTCCTCCGCGGCGTCTGGGGCCTGCGCACGAACTCGCCGCTCGAATCCTTCGACAGGTAGGCCACCGGGCCGGACCTTCAGGGCACGGGATCGTGGCCGCCGGGACAGCCCGGTCGGCAGCGCAGGAGCCGCTTGGCGGCCATCCAGCACCCGCGCACCGCGCCGTACCGCCGTACGGCTTCCATCGCGTACACGCTGCAGGTGGGCTCGAAACGGCACGCCGCGGGGAAGAGCGGCGAGAGCACGCTCTTGTAGAGGCCCAGCAGGAAGAGCACGGGCACGCGCAGCATCGTCAGCCCTTCTTGCGGGGCGGGAGGGGGGCTCGCGTGCGCGTGCTGTCGAGATCGCGCGTGATGCCCGCGAGCGTCGGCTCCTCCAGGTGCTTGCGCGGCGAGATCAGGTAGTCGAAGCCGCCGAGCTCCTCCTGGAGCGCGCGAAAGGCCTCGCGGACGAGGCGCCGCAGACGGTTGCGCCGCACGGCGCTCCCGTAGCGCCGGGGGGTGGAGATCCCGATGCGAGCGTGGCCGCAGTCGTTCGCCAGCCGGCGCACGAGCACCTCCCGACCCGGGAAGACCTCGCCGGCCTTCAGGATGCGCTGGAAGGCGGCGCGATGGCGCAAGCGTGCGCGCTTCGGGAGGGCAAAAGAGGGGACCATTCCGCAGGGATGATACGGCCGCCTTACAGGCAGAGGTCGACTGTGAAGGACGGTTCAGGAGGCTCCGATTCCCAGGTTGGGCCCCGCCTGCCTGAGGCATAATTCCGCCCGGGCAGGGGAGCACGAAACGGAGCAGACTTGACGGCTGGACGCCACCTCCTCGCCCTGGCACCGATCCTCGGTCTCGCGCTCTCGCTGTGCGCCTGCCGCACGGACGCGCCGGTCGCGAGCCCGGGTGCCGTGTCCGATGCGCGCGTGGCCGTCCTGGCGCCGGTCAGCAGCCCGCCGCCGCAGCTCGACGACGGGCTCCGGCGCGATGTGCGCGCCCTGCAGAGCCCCGACTTCGTCGAGCGCTCGCGTGCCGCCGAGCGCCTCGTGCAGACCGGCGTCGCCGCGCTGCCCGCGCTCGGGGCAGCCGGACCGCAGCCGGTGCTCGTACACGGCGAGGCCCGCGTGAGCACGACGCGTCCCGTGATCCAGTCGATCCTGCAGGCCGCCGAGCCGGTGCGCGTCGAGGCGGAGCTCGTCTCGCCCTACGCCGTCGTGCGGCGTGGCGCCGCCGAGGAGCTGGGCCGCCGCGGGCGCTGGGCGCCGATCCCCGAGCTGATCGTCCGGCTGGACGATCCCGACCCGGGCGTTCGCGCCGCCGCCGCCGCCTCGCTTAGGCGTCTGACCAACAACTTCTTCGGGTACAGCGCGCAGGCGAATCGTCGTGCGCGCAGCGCCGCCGCGGGCCGCTGGCGGACCTGGTGGACGCAGGAAGGCCGCGTCGAGCAGCCGCAGCGGGACCTGGACACCACCGCCGCGCTTCGTTGAGGGCAGGGCCCGAGTACGATCCCGCTCCGTGACGCGGCGTTTCCTCTACTACAGCGAGCTCCTCGTTCGCCTGCTCCCCGAGCGCGACTACGCCATCCATCTGGAGGCGCTGGCCGAGGCGCTGCCGATCGAGGTCGCCGCGACGGACGGCGCGGGCCGGGTCATCGTCTGGAACCACTCGATGGAGCTCGTGGCCGGCGACCGGGAGCAGGCGCTGGGTCGCCCGCTGCTCGACGCCTTGCCCTGGCTTCGCGACGACCCCAACCGCGATTGGGCGCAGGTGGTGCGCGACGTCCTTTCGGGCAGCGACGGACGCACGTTCGCGCGCGTTCCGCTCGGAGGAAGGGTCGTGCGCGCCACGATCGCGCCCATGCGCGGCGATGGGAGCGAGGTGCTTGGTGCCGTGCTGGCCCTGGAGGACATCACGCACGGCACGCGTGCGGAGGAGGAGCGCCGCATCCGCGAGCGCCAGCTCGCCGTCCACGACCTGAGCGCGGGCATCGCGCACGAGGTCCGCAATCCCCTGAACGCGCTCTCGCTGAACCTGCAGCTGCTGCGCGAGCGCATGGACGATCCGGACATCGGGCGCGACGAGATCCGCACCCGGACGGATCGCATGATCGCCGAGACGCATCGCGTCGAGCGGCTGATCGAGCACCTGCTGGAGGTCAGTCGGCGTGACGAGCTCGATCGCGGTCGCGAGCGGATCGACGTGGTGCTGGCCGGCATCGTCGAGCGCATGGAGGGCATGGCCCAGAAGCTCGCGTGCCGGATCGCGTTCGCGCCCGGCTCGGATCGCACGCTCGCGCTCGATCGCGTCCGCATGGAGCGTGCGCTCCACAACCTGGTCCGCAATGCCCTGGAGGCGGCGGCGGAAGGCGGCGGGAACGTCTGGATCACGACGCGCGACGATCCCCACAGCACGGTGGTGGTCATCGACGACGACGGACCGGGCATCAAGCCGGAAGACCGCTCGCGCGTCTTCGTCATCTACACGACAGGCAAGCGCGGCGGCACCGGGCTCGGGCTGCCGCTCGCGCGCGAGGACATCGTGCGCCACGGCGGTGAGATCGAGGTCCTGAGCCGCCCCGGCGGCGGCGCGCGCTTCGTCGTGTACCTGCCCATCGAGCCGGCGCGGGGGGCGCCGAAGGAGGATTCGTGGCCCGCATCCTGATCGTCGAAGACGAGCAGCACGCGCGTGAGGCCTTGGGCGAGGTCTTCGAGGGCGCGCACGACGTCGACCTCGCGGGCGACGTGGACGAGGCGCTCGCGCGCTTCGAGGCGAAGCCGCCGGACCTCGTGCTCACCGACATCGTGATGCCGGGCGATCGTGACGGCCTGGATCTCCTGCGCGCGGTCAAGGCGGCACGGCCCGAGACGCCCGTGATCATCATGACCGCCTACGGGAGCGTGGAGAAGGCCGTGGGCGCGATGCGCGACGGCGCACACGACTTCCTGGAGAAGCCGCTCGACCTCCGGCGCCTGCGTCAGCTCGTCGCCTCGGCGCTGCGCGCCGCGGAAGAGCGTCCGCACTCCGAGCCGTACCGGAAGGACCTGGAAGGCGCGGGCGTGCCGCAAGGGTTCGTCGGCGATGCGCCGGCGGTCCACGAGGTGTTCCGCGTCGTGGCGAAGGCGGCGCCGACGAATGCGACGGTGCTCATCCTCGGGGAGTCCGGCACGGGCAAGGAGCTCGTGGCCGAGGCGATCCACCGCGCGAGCACGCGGTCGCGCGGACCGTTCGTCAAGGTGAACTGCGCGGCGCTTCCGGAAGGCCTGCTCGAGAGCGAGCTCTTCGGACACGCCAAGGGCTCGTTCACGGGCGCGGTCGCCGACCGCGCGGGACGCTTCGAAGCCGCCAACCGCGGCACGCTCTTCCTCGACGAGGTCGGGGAGATCCCGCTGCACACGCAGGTGAAGCTCCTGCGCGTGCTGCAGAACCGGGAGATCGAGCGCGTCGGCGAGACCAAGACACGTCCCGTCGACGTCCGCCTCGTCGCCGCCACGAACGCCGACCTCGAAGCGATGGTCCGCAAGGGCTCGTACCGCGACGACTTCTACTTCCGGCTGAAGGTCGTCACGCTGCGCATGCCCGCGCTCAGGGAACGACGCGGGGACATCCCCGCGCTCGCCGCACACTTCCTCGAGCTCTACGCCGAGCGCCACGGGCGTGACGTCGATGCGATCGATGCCGACGCGATCGAGCTGCTCAAGGGGTACGACTGGCCCGGCAACGTCCGCGAGCTCGAGAACGTGATCGAGGCGGCCGTCGTCCTGGCCGAGGGGCAGACCATCACGGTCGAGGTGATTCCCGACGAGGTCGGCGGGACGCACCGGGTGGACGACCTGCCCGAGGGCGACGTCATCCGCATTCCGGCCGGCACCTCGCTGCCGGATGCGGAGCGGCGGATCATCCTCGACACGATGGAGCGCACAGGCGGGAACAAGACCGCCGCCGCGCGCATTCTCGGGATCGGGCTCCGGACCCTCTACCGCAAGCTGGACCAGTACGAGGCGTCGGAAGCGACAGACGCGGCCCCGGAAGCCGACGCGACATAGCCCGGACCCGGCGCCGCGGGTATCTCTGAGGATCCTCTCCTCGGGAGTCCGCCATGCGTGGTCCTTCGCTGCTCACCGTCTTCCTCGCCGGCTGCCTCGTCTCGCACTGGGTCGGCACGCCCGGCGCCGAAGCCGAGCCCCAGCCGACCGACTTCAGCGCCGTGATCGAACGCGTCGACCCCGGCGTCGTGCACATCACCACGGTGATGCGCAGCCCGACGCAGCCGCGCTCGCGCGACGACAACGTCGGCAGCGGCTTCGTGGTGGACGCCGCGGGGCTGATCGTGACGAATCGCCACGTGGTGAGCGGGGCGGCGCGGGTGCGCGTGACGGTCAAGGGACGCGGCACCGTCGACGCACAGGTCCTGGGCACGGACGAAGCGACGGACGTCGCGCTGCTGAAGGTGCCCCTGACGGGCCTGACGCCCGTGCCGCTCGGTGATCCGCGGGCGCTCAAGCTCGGGCAGTGGGTCCTCGCAGCGGGCAGTCCCTATCAGCTGAGCCACTCGTGGAGCGCCGGGATCGTGAGCGGCCTGGGGCGTCGCGGCGTGGGCGTGAACCCGCGCGGCTACGAGGACTACATCCAGACCGACGCGGCCGCGAACCTGGGCAACTCCGGCGGGCCGCTCTTCGACAGCCAAGGCCGCGTCGTCGGCGTCGTGACGGCGATCCTGTCGCGCGCGACGGGCCACCAAGGCATCACGCTCGCCGTGCCGATCGACGCGGTCACGCAGTCGGTGACGCGCTTGCGCGGTGGCGGGGCGCCGGCGCGTCCGAGCCTCGGCGTGCGCGTACGCGAGGTCCGTGTCGGCGCGAGCGTGGGACTTCGCATCACACGATTCGATCCCGGTTCCAGCGCGCAGGCGGCGGGTATGCGCGCGGGGGACGTGATCGTCGCGGCGGGCGGCGCGCCCATTCGCACGACCGCGGACCTGCAGCGCGCGGTGTGGTCACGCGCCAAGAGCGGCCGTCTGTTGATCGTCTTCGATCGGGGTGGACGGCGCATGCAGCTGAACGTGGCGCTGCGCTAGCCGTGAACCCAAAAAGAGAACGGAGGCGCACACCCTGTCCCTCGGTGTGCGCCTCCGTTGCATGAAGGTGCGCTCGGCCCTTGGCCGAGGCGACGTCCAGAACGTGGCGTTCTAGAACTTTCGCAGAATGCCGCGTACGACACCGCGCAGGTCGAGCTGCTGCGGCGGCCGCACGAAGATCGGCTCCATGGCGGAGTTCGACGGCTGCAGACGAATCGTCTGCCCGTCGGCCTCGCGGTAGATGCGCTTGAGCGTGGCTTCGCCGTCGACGACGGCAACGACGATGTCGCCGTCACGCGGGCTGAGCGTGCTGTCGACCATGACCAGATCGCCATCGGCGATGTGGTCCTCGATCATCGAGTGCCCGACGACGCGCAGCAGATAGCTGTCGCGTGCGGGGTCGATGGGCAGCAGCTCATCGAGCGTGTAGATCTCCGGATCTTCGACAGCTTCGATCGGACGGCCCGCCGCGATGCGCCCGAGGACCCGAACGGTCGGATCCGGCAGGTACTCGCGATCGAGGATCTCGATCGACCGGGATCGCTGGGGCAGCTTGCGAATCGCACCCTTCTTGACGAGCGCGGCCACGTGCTGGTGCACCGTTACACGGTGCACGCCCAGCGACTGGCCGATCTCCTCGAGCGTGGGGGATGTGTTGTGCTGCGCCCGGTAGTCCCGGATGAAGCTCATGATCTGGAGCTGCTTCGGCGTGTAGTTCATGAGGTCCCTCCCAACGGCTTCAATCGGCTGGGTACGAGGGGGCCTTCTGGAAATGTTCGTCGTCGGACGTTGTGAGGCTCGCAATCCCCAGACAGGCCCATCAATCCGGGTTCTGCGGTGCGAACAGGATTCTACCTTACTAGCGCCTACGCGGGCTTTTCTCCGGGTTTCAGGCGGGGGTTGACGGTCGATTCGGCCCCTCAGAGCAAGATCGCCAGGCCCAGGGCGCCGAGCACCCAGAGCGCGGTTTCGAGGGTTCCCGCGGCATCGGGATTCCCGGCTGCAGCGAGCGCGAGGCCCGAGGCAGCGGGGTCGAAGGCTGCCCGCTCGCCGGCCCCCCGGGGGGGACGCTCCGCCCTGCGGTCGGCGGGCAGGCCGGAGGCAGGAGGGCAGGGGCTCTGGAGCGCGGTGTGCGCGCGACGCGTGGGCTTCCGGGGGGCTCGCCTGAGGGGGGCGAGCGAGGCACGACTGAGGGGATGCCCCCGATGAGGTCGTCGGGAGCTGGGTTCGAGGGGGGAAGCCGGCACGCGTTCGCGGCGCCCGCGCCGAGCGTCCCGTGCCCATGAGGACAGGGCGGAGGACGTCCAGAGGGGGACCATGCGAGCGGTACAGGAAGATCGTTCGGTCGGCCCTGAGGCTGATGCAGAGCCGGACGCGCCGGCGTCGCCCCACAGGAAGGGTCGTCCATGGGAAGCGACGTCCGACGCGTCCGAAGGCGCGAGGGCGGTGCGGGCAGCCGCGGGCGCGGCCAGGCGCGCGAGCCGGGTGGAGGAGGCCGGCACCGACGCGGGGGCCAGCAGCTCGAGGATGTGTCGTTGGGTGATGAGCACGATCAAGAACCTAACCTTACGGGGTACGAATGCAAGACCTATGTTCGTACGTTCGTGGGGTGGACTTGAGCAGAGATCCCGGAATGTCGTGGGTGCCGGCGCGGGTACGCTCGCGCGCGTGCGACGCCTTCGCCCCAAGCTCGCCCGACTGCTCGTCTTGGCGTGCGCCCTGGCGCTCCCCGCTGCCTGCCGCGCCACGCCGGCGCAGAGCCCCGTCCCGTCGGGTCCCGTGGGGCCGGGCGCCCGGACGGCGGCGGAGATCCCCGAGGCGGTCCACACGGCCCGGCGCCTGATCCGGGAGCACCAACGGGGCGCTGCGCTCGCCGCGCTCGGCGAGGACCGGCCGCTGAGCGCTGCCGAGCCGGAGCGCTCGTGGCTGCTCATCGCGGTCTGGGGCGAGCGCAACCAGGGCCACCGCGCCCGACAGGCCGCTCAAGCCCTGCCGAACACCCCGTTCGGGGCGGCCATGCGTTCGCTGGCTGCCGAGTCCCCGCTGGAGGCCCTCGGTCACGTCGGGCCGTGGCTCGGGGAGCGGCATCCGTGGGTGCACCTCGCTGCGACGGTGGCGTACGCGCAGTACGGCGACCACGAGGAGACGCTGGCGGCCGCGACGCGCGCGCTCGACGGCGCGCCGCCGTTCGTCGCGTTCGATGCGCACTTCGCACGCGCGCGGGCGCACATGGAGGAGGGGCGCCTCGCGGAGGCGGAAGCCGAGGCGCGCAACGCGGCCGCGGCGAACCCGCGCGATGCGCGCGGTCCCGTGTTGATCGCGGAGATGGAGCGCCGCCGCGGGGAGCTCGGCAGCTCCGTGCGGTCGCTCTTGCGTGGGATGTCGATGGCGCCGCGCTCCGAGTCGTTCCCGCGTCGCATCGCGGAGCTCATGCGGGCGGAGCCCGAGGCGATGCCGTGGGACGAGATCGAGGCCGCGGTGTCGCGTGCGGACGGCATGCCGTGGACCGAGATGCAGGGGCCCTCCCCCGCGCGCTTCGAGTCCGCGGAGCGCATTGCGGTCCGGGCGCTCGTGCACAAGCACCGGGGTCGCGTCGACGAGGCGATCGCGACGTACCAGCTGGCGTTGTCGCGCGATGCCGTTCCGGTGCCGCTCGAGCGCGAGCTGCGCGAGCTCCTGGCAGAGCGCGGGCGCTATGCCGAGGTGATCGACCTCCTGATGGGCGTCGTCCCGAAGCGCGTGCAGCAGGATCCGCGCAATCTCCTCCGACCGGCGTGGGCGCGTCTCGGCGCGTTGCGGGCGGATGCGCCCGGCGTTGGCGCCGATCCGGCGAAGCGGCTCGAGCTCGCGCGGACGTTCGTGCAGCTCGGCGCCTTGCCCGAGGCGATGGCCGTGCTCTCGTCGCTCGATCTCCCCGAAGCGGGCCAGCTGCGCACGCGCGTCGAGGGCCACCTCGCGTTCGAGCAGGCGATGCAGCGCGAGATCGAGGCCGGCTATCGCGTCGGCCACCTGAAGGGCGACCCGCCGTCCATCGCACAAGTGCTCGCGCGCGTGCGCGTGCTCGCGAACACACACCTGCATCCCGGAGATCGCGCGCAGTTCGCCAACCCGACCCAGGGCACGACCACGGTGCCGGTCATCGGGACGTGGGTCGATCACCACACCCGCACGCGCAGCCCGGTCGTCGCGCACTTCCGCCGCTACGGCAAGTTCCTGATGATGGGCAAGCGCACCGAGCTGCCGACGGAAGCCATCGTGCTCTCGCTGGCGTCGCTCACGGAGCAGCAGCCGGTGCCGACGCCCGGCGGCACCGTGCGCCACGATGTGGCGATCGGCTACGACCGCACGCTGCGCGGCTACATCGATGCGCAGGGCGGGGCGCTGGGGGGCGCCTGCCTCGCCGACGGCATCTGGCTCGATGCCGACTCGACGCGACACGCCGAGAACGATCTGCGCCGTGCGCTGCGGCTCGACACCGGCTTGGTGGACCGCGCGCGCCGGCTCACGCCGCTGCCGCCGCATCCCCGCGACGGCGTGTTCTCTCTCACGGACCCGGGCGGCGTGGCGGTGCGGCTGCTCGACCGCTACGCACAACGTGCGGGGGATGCGGCGTGGGGGAGCTTCGGCACGCTGGAGGCGCACGAGGGGAGCCATGCGCTCGACATCAAGCGGCACCTGCCGATCATGCGGGGCCTGCCGAACACGGTGTCGCTCCTGGCGCGCAACGGGTTCTCCCCGCGGCGCGTGGAGATGGAGCTCGAGCGCCGCGCCCAGCTGGGCGCCGTGCTGCTCGCGCCGGACCCGGATCTGGCGCTGGCCGAAATGATCCTCCCGCTGCCCGTGCAAGAGCGGGAGCCCGAGGTCCACGACGGCGGGTATCGCGACGGCCTCGCGCGCATGGTGCGCCACATCTACGCGCGGCGTGATCTCTACCCGCAGATCGATCGGACGCGCCGGATCGTCAACCAGCTCGACCGGCTCTCGAACGAACAGATCCGGCAGGCGGCGCGGGCGACGCTACGGCGCAAGTAGGCTCGGGCTCTGTTCCTACGCCTCGGCGGGCGCGGCGTCGGCGTGGCCCGCGTCGCGCAGCAGCCGCTCCCGTGCGGCCAAGCCCTTGTCGTGCTCGATCATCCGCTCGATCAGCTCCTCGAACGTGACCTCGGGGCGCCAGCCCAGCGCGCGTCGCGCCTTGCTCGCGTCGCCGCGGAGGTGGTCCACCTCGGTGGGGCGCAGGTAGCGCTCGTCCACGCGGATGTGCGCTTCGGGATCGAGGCCCACGGCGGCGAACGACCGCTCGACCCACTCGCGTACGGAGTGGTCTTCGCCCGTGGCCACGACGTAGTCGTCGGGCTCGTCCTGCTGGAGCATGAGCCACATGGCGCGCACGTAGTCGCCTGCGTACCCCCAGTCCCGTCGCGCATCCTGATTGCCGAGGTAGAGCTTCTGCTGCAGCCCCTCGGCGATGCGCGTTGCGGCGCGCGTGACCTTCCGCGTGAGGAACGTCTCGCCGCGTCGCGGGCTCTCGTGGTTGAAGAGGATGCCGTTCACCGCGAACATCCCGTACGCGTCGCGGTAGTTGATCACCTGATGATGGGCGTACACCTTGGCGCAGGCGTACGGACTGCGCGGGACGAACCGCGTGTCCTCGTCCTGGGGCGCGGGCGCGGCGCCGTACATTTCGCTGCTGCCCGCTTGATAGAAGCGGATCGCCTTCGGGCCGACATCGCGGATCGCTTCGAGCAGGCTCAGCGTGCCGAGCACGATGGACTCGACCGTGTAGCCCGGCATGTCGAAGCTCACGCGCACGTGGCTCTGGGCGCCGAGGTGATAGACCTCGTCCGGCTGCGTGGACTCGAGCAAGCGACGCAGGCTGACCCCGTCGAGGAGATCGCCGTAGTGCAACCTGAGCTTCCCGCCCTCGTGCGGGTCGCTGTAGAGGTGGTCGATGCGCTGCGTGTTGAACCGGCTGGCGCGTCGGATCACGCCGTGGACCTCGTAGCCCTTCTCGAGCAAGAGCTCGGCGAGATAGGACCCGTCTTGACCCGTGATCCCGGTGATGAGGGCGGTAGGCATGCGGCGAGGATCGCACGTGTCCGTGGACGCGCCAACGCGAGCCCGTCCGTTGCACACGGGATCGATCCCCGGGCGTGTGCGCCGGTGCGTGATACCCTCGGCGCATGACGGCCCCCCGCAAGCCGCGTATCCGTGATGCCGCTGCGGGTCGCCCGACCCGGTGGGGTCTCGTTGCCGTCTTCGCGCTCGCGGCCCTCGTGGGCCTGGCCGTCTCTTCGACACGCGCCGAGGAGGACCCGGCGGCCGAGACGCGCGACATCCTGCTCGCGTCCGTCGGGACCGATCCCGAAGGACAGGCCGAGCGGATCGCCCGGAAGGCACGCAGTGCGGCCGCCGAAGGCGATGCGGACGAGGCCTATCGGTGGCTGATCCGTCTGGCGGAGGACCACGGCGACGCGTTGATCCCGCTCGCCTTCGTGCTGCCGCCGGGCGCGAGCGAGACCGACGGGGCGCTCCGCTGGCCGGCGTACCGGGCGGCGAACCTCGCGCTCGTGCGACTGCCGGAGCCGCAGCGGAAGCGGCTGGCTTCGCGCTGGGGCCCGGATGCCGGCGTGCTCGCGGGTCGAGCCGGGGCGGGCGACCTCGGCGCCCTGACGCTGCTCTCCGAGCGCTACGGCGCGCTCGAGGAAGGCGGCAAGGCGCTTCGCACGCTCGCCCGCCTCGACGTCCAGGTCGGTCGCTACGTCGACGCCGTGCGCCGGTTGGAAGCCTGGCTCTGGCTGCGGCCCGACGCGCCCGCCGCGGATCGCGCCCTGGCCGTCGCGGAGATGGTCGATGCGCTGCACGCGCTCGACGACGCCGGCGGCGTGCTCGCGCTCGCCAAGCGATACAGCGCCATCGCCAACGAGCGCGTCACGCGCGGCGGTCGCACGACCACGCTCGACGCCCTCTTCTGGCGCAAGGGGCCCACGCGGCGCACCGCCCGTACACGCGAGGCACCGAAGCTCCCCGAGCAGCTCGTCACGGTGTGGTCGCGTTCGCTGACGGAGGCGTCGCGTTACGGCGAGAGCTGGGACGATCCCGACCCGACACCGCGTCCGATCACCGCCGGTGCGCACGTCACCGAGGCCGCGATCGTCCTGCACAGCGGACGACACGTGGCGCGCCTCGATGCGCTCACGGGGGTCGAGGCCTGGCGCTTTCCGAAGCGCCCGCTCCCGCAGCTGCCGCACACGTCCGCGCGCTACCTCTGGCCCGACATCCCGCTGCGAACCGTGACCCGCGACGGCGATCAGGTGCTCGTCGTGCTCGGGGATCCCGGCGCCTCGGGCAGCTACCAGTGGCGCGACGAGATCCAGGAGTCGACCTCGCTGCGCGACGAGCTGCGGCTGCGCTTGGTCGCGCTCGACGTCGAGACGGGCGCGCTGCGCTGGAGCACGGGACGTCACGACGACACGCATCCGGTGCTGGGCGACCTCGCGACGGGCGTGGCGTCGCCGCCGCTGGTGGTGGGGGAGCACATCTACATCGGCCTGGCGCAGCGCATCGGCGTCGGCGCGTATCACCTCGCGTGCCTGGACCGACGCACGGGGCGTCCCGTCTGGGTTCGACGTGTCGGCGACGGAACGAGCGGCCGTGCGCCCGATCGCTCGGATGACGACCGCTTCCTGCATCGCCACCTCCAGAGCCTGGCGTGGGGCGCGCGACCGGCCCTCGCCGGCAACGA